>FR895482.1:8950-12086 GCA_000434775.1 Eggerthella sp. CAG:368
GCAGAAAACTCGACCATCTGCGTCACATCTAAACCACGAAGCGAAGGATGGGCAGACTGAGCAGAACGCCACACCGCCTTACGCTCTTGTTCGTTCGGAAGATCGATATCGACAATGCGGTGATGCTCTATTCCTTCAAGGAAGAAATCTTCAATCTCTTCAGGATCTGAAGCCGAAATAAATACCGTAACTTCAGGACTCTCAACAGCAGAACGAATAAGAGAGATTGCTTCACGTGCTCCGCGCGACATTTGTGCCTGGAAAATATCTTTCGGATCTTCGAAAGAATATTCGTTAAAGGGCAGGTTCCAGAGATCCAAATCTTCAAGAATCAAAACCGTTGGAGACGTAAATCCAATACGTGAAAGATTCGTAATGCGTGTTTTAAAGTCAGCCGAAGCCATTACGCAGAGTACGGGTTGACCCTGAGCATTCTGATCAAGGCGCATGCGAATAGCGGGGATTTTCATCTCCCCTACCGTTGCAACCATAAAATAGTTTGCATCTTCACGAGAAGGCGAACGGAAAATCAGCGTGCCAACGCCAGGCGCCTGACTCAAGCCGTGGCGCGTATTGAGCATAGCAACAAACTTACGGAATTCGGGATCGCGGTCTTTACCTATACCGAGCTTGCCCATCTGCTCAATCACAGAATCAAAGCCAGCAATGGAATCATAGTTAAAACGAACAGAGCCGTGTGCTTCCTTTTCCTTCTTCTTAGATTTTTCTTTGCGAGAAGGAACAATAATTTGAGGGAGTTCTATCGCATGAGGAGCAGGAACGTTAAACGATGCAATCTTTGGTGCTTCGTTTTTTGAAGTAGCATCCACAGAAGCGTTGAGGGCATCCGAGGGAGCATCGCTTACTTCGTCAACCTGTTCGGATTCGTTCGAAAAATCATCAGTTTCCTCAAAGCGACATAAAACATTAGGGGTAATACCTAAGATGTCCTGGTTGACCATTTCAGCCATATCCTCAAGGGCCTCACGAGACAAACCGAACTCTTCAAGCTTATCAAGCGCAAGTTTTTGAAGTTGATCTGCATGACGAGCCATTTCTTCAGCCGACCAAAAGGGTTCAAGCTTTTCAAAGATATACTCCGCCAAAGAACGCTGGCCCGTATCAACGGCCAACATCCAAGCCTTCTCCATACCTTCAAGCGCTTTATCGCTTGGAACAAGATTTTCGTTTTTAGCACGCTCGAACGCTGCCATATAAAGATGGATTCCGAGCGTTTTATCTCCCGCATCAACAGCAGAAGAAGCACGCATCAGGTAGTCTTCAGAAGAGTTTGAGCGGTTATCTCGAGAGGGAACATTACGATTGTTGATATTATTTTCCATTCGTAAAACACCTCCAAAACATTCACAATAGTAAACATGACATTTTTTAATTATTACTATAAAGCTAGCATATAAAAGAGGTAGCTTTTTCGTTAAAAAGTCACAGGGTCGTTACTTCCAGTCCAAAATATTCCAACCATGTTCCTTTGCCGTACGACGCAGGGGGTTATCTGGAGTAACAGCACAGGGGTTTTCAGCCGCCGCAAGCAAATCCCTATCAGAATGGTGGTCACCATAGGCATAAAGCAAAACCCAATTGCCCTCACCATACATTTGATTTGCCTTTTCGGTTACGATACGCAACTTCTCTTTTCCCTCTACAGGAGCTCCGTCAACCGTACGGGTATAACAACCTTGATCATCAACCTTCATGCGTGTAGAGAACTGCCGCGTATAACCATGAGTTTTCATGGCTTGACGAATGATAGGTTCAAATGTTGCCGACACTGCCCACACCTCACGTCCACGCGAGAGATGATAGTTAATTTCTTTATCGGCAGCTTCACGAAAACGATAGTTAATCTTCTTGTCATAAAAATCAGCTAAAAACTGATCGGCTCGCTCTTTAGGGATTCCTTCGAAGGCGGAAAATACCAACCCTCTTACCCAGCTTTCGTTTTGGGGAAGGCGAAACTTATAGGCGATACCCCAAGCAGCAATTCGTGTAAGAATGCGTTTTTGCAGCATGCCACACTGCCACAAATGGCGCACTAACAAAACGGGAGAATTACCCGAAATGGAAGTTCCATCAAAGTCGAACACCACAAGTTCAACTGGGTGATCTTTAGAGACTTTCGTCATTAATACTCTTTCATTCATACAATCAGCAATAAGCACCATAGATGCTTGTGCTGACTAAATACATCTGAATAGCACCTTGGATATTCCGCACTTCACTATAGCACCACCCCGCAGTACAGGAATATGGTCAGTTACCTAACATCTGTTTAACAACAATTCCGAAACAAACTAGGCTATAAAAAACCCACGAAAGAAAAAAGCGAGAAGAAAAACTTCTCGCTTTTGCATTCAGAATGGCGGGATGTACGGGACTCGAACCCGCGACCTCCGACGTGACAGGCCGGCGCTCTAACCAACTGAGCTAACACCCCGTGCTTCAGCAGCTCGATTATTATACCCATAAAACAAAGTGCTGCAAGCGACAATTTCAAAAAATTTCAACTATTTTTTGAAATTTGCAAAATCAAAGCTTTGACTACTTTTTCTTCTTCTTGAGAAGCGTTCCCGATTTAAAAGAAGAAATAACGGTTTTTGCAGCGCTTTCGACTACAGGAGCTGTCTGTTTTAATGAAGTGTCAGCAAATTGGTACGCCTTGTTTGAAACCATCTCAGCAGCATTTTTCAAAGAAGGCTTCTTTTTCAACGCAAGTACAGCACCAAAAACAGAATCGCGAGCCTTACCTACCACCGAAGCAAGACCTGCCATATTGCCACCATTCTCAAAATAGTCAATGGCGGTGTTCCCAATAGCCACCGTACCTGCATAGCCCACAGTCGCTTTAATTGCCCAACCAAGTGCTGGAACAAGACCAACCGCCTGACGTGCTACCGTTCTAAACACGAAAGCGCTTCCTAAAGTTGCTGCAAGCTCCTTGATGCGATCAGCCCCCAAAGGCTGCCCATACGCAGCTGCAATCTGCAAAACCATCTTTGCTTGATTGATTGTCATGATGGGCATATCGGCACCAGGAACGAACACTACAAGACCTACACCGGCATTCTGCGCCGCCGTAGCAAACACAGCCTCTTCTGAAAGAGGGCGACGCACAAAA
>FR895482.1:12109-52435 GCA_000434775.1 Eggerthella sp. CAG:368
TATGCGATAGAAAACGCAAGACGTTTGTCTGGAGAAACCCTTACAATCCACTTGCCAATTGCACGAGCGAGCTCCTCTTTACCCTCTTCGCTAAAACCATGCTCCTCTTTTGGCGCAATAACATTTTCAGAATCGAGCGAATACCCCATATCTTCCGCACGCTGCATAAGCTCTGTGCGCTGTTCGGTCACAACAAGAGTTGGCACCTCAATCGATTTAAGGCTCGCCGCCAAAGCGACCGACTCAACGCTGTTTCCAGCAACGATTATGGCAATATCACAGGGAGCTTCAACATCAGGCGTTTGAGTTGGAAAATAACTGATCATGACACGGGAATTAGGCGATTCAGAATTGAAGCCCGAACGCACAAAAACCTGAAAATCAGAAGATGAACACTCATCGATAAAAAGATTAACGGCAACAACAGTTTTTTTTGCCTTCTCGATATCGAGTGCCGCACTAAACAATTCTCCAATATTGCTTGGCAATTTCATGACGCATCCCCAATCACTAACGTCCGTTATGAGCCCAAACTGAATTAATAAGTCCCAGCATTACAAAGTTTACCAGCATAAACGACGATCCGTAACTCATAAAAGGCAATGGAATACCAGTAATAGGCATAAGCCCGCACGTCATACCAATATTCTCAAGAACTTGGAATAACCACATTCCAACAATACAACAAACGATGATACTACCGAAAAGATCATTAGAGTTTCGTGCTATACGCAAACTCACAACAATCAACGCTATATAAAGAGCCATCAAGACCAAAGCCCCAACAAAACCGAACTCTTCTGCGAAAACGCAGAAAACAAAGTCTGTCGGAGCCTCAGGTAAAAAGCCCAAGGAAGATTGAGTTGCCTGCATAAAGCCTTTTCCGAACAGCCCACCTGAGCCAATGGCAATTTTTGCCTGCTGAAGGTTATAACCTTCACCCGAAAGGTCGTAACTTGAGTCCATAAATACCAACAAACGCGAACGCTGGTATTCCTTTAGGAGAACATCGCTACCCACTAAACTATCGATCACAGGGTCAATCAAGAACAGTCCCACAACCAAAGCAGCTACAATACCAACGGTTCCCACAATGAACTTCCAGTTAGCGCCACCTGCGATAAGAGCAAAAAGAGAAATGGCTAAATACACCATGCCCGTACCCGTATCGGGCTGCGTCATAACACAGATAAAGGGAATGGCTAAGATACCCAAAGCCTTGAGATATTCACGTAAATCGTCAAGACGCCCCCCGTAGCGAGCCATAATACTTGCCGCCAGAAGAACAACCGTGATTTTAGCGAATTCACCTGGCTGAATTTGGATACCGATATTGACCCACGACTGAGCACCTTTTACTTCCACGCCAATGACAGGCAAGTGAGGCGAAAGAAGCAGCACCACGTTGATAACAAGGAAGAGCGTGGTAAGACCACCTAGAACATGATAATCAATCCTTGAAACCACAATAAAAAGCACAATGCCAACAGCTACGCCCATAGCCTGACGACTAAAGCTATACTCCGAATTGGCAGAGGTGGCAGAAAGCTGAACAAGCAATCCAACAAGCACGAGCGCACAGGCTACTGCTAAAAAGGAAGGGTTAAGATACTTAAAACGTTTTGGCTTATACGCCTTGGCCAAATCTGGATCTTGCGGTTTAACCGAGCTGATCTCATTCATTCGAGGCATCGCTTGTTTCCTCCTCCCCAGTAGTTATTTTGCTCAATTCCTCATCGAGGGCTTTGTTGTCAAATTTTATTGCGGCATCCATAACCTTAGCGGCAACAGGAGATGCAACAGAACCACCGCTGCCGCCTTCTTCAACACACATCGCAATAGCAAAACGAGGCTTTTCATAGGGAGCATAACAGGCAAACCATGCCAAATCTTGTTTGCCTGCAACCTCAGCAGTACCCGTTTTGGCTGCTGCGGTAAAATCAAGCCCACCAAAATCTTCGGCAACATCGGCACTTTCAAGCGTCACACCGTTAAGTGCATCTCGCATGATCTTATAGTTCGCTTCATCAACATCAGGTCTTGAATCTTCAACGGTTTGGGCGGTAATGGCAATATCTCCCTGAGAATTTCTTACCTCACGCAACAAATGGGGCTTCAAAAGCCTTCCCGTTGCAACAGCCGCATAAGCACGTACAACCTGAATAGGGGTTACCAAAACGTACCCCTGACCAATTGACATGTTTGACATATCACCTGGAAGCCACTGAGCTTCGGCGGGAACATCGCGGAAATAGTTTGCCTTCCATTCGGGTGTGGGAATACGGCCCTCTGCCTCGCCTGATAAATCAATTCCCGTTACCTTTGCATAACCAAACTCTTTAATAAAGTCCTGCATGGCATCGTTTCCGATACTTTGACGAGCATTATAGAAATCGCGTGCAATTTCATAAAACACAACGTCACACGAAACAACAATGCCCTGACGAATGCCTAAGTACCCATGACCATTAAGCTCCCAGCAGTTTTGAGGATATTCTTCACCAAAACCCGTCCAAGTGCCTGAGCAAAGCCAGGTTTTCTCCGAGTCTGCAAACCCGTAGGTCAAGCCAGCCAAACCCGTAAACGCCTTAAAACACGACGCAGCAGGATACGTGCCAGCAATTGCACGATTCATAAGAGGATAATGCGATTCCTCTGTTTGATATTCATCCCATACTTCCTGAGAAATACCGCCGATGAAGTGTTCTGGTTCATAGGTGGGATAATTCGAAAGCGCAACAATCCCCCCCGTTTCAACATCCATACAAACAAGCGAAGCAGCAGTTCCTTTTTTGTTATCAATTAAATCTTTGAGCGCGAGATCAGCTATATGCTGAACCTTAGCACTCACCGTAAGATAAACATCGCTTCCTTTACTTGGAGCAGTTTCACTTACCACCTGCTGTACCGTACCCGAAGCATCAGTAATGAGTACTCGCTGACCATGATCGCCCGACAAAACAGAGTTATAGGTTTGTTCTACACCACTTTTACCAACCGCATCTCCGCTTTCAATATCCTGTCCTTCTGAAGCGTTGGAAAGATCTTCTTCTGAAGCTGTTCCTGTGTAACCCAAAAGATGAGCAGCAAGGGCACCATACGGATAGGAGCGCGTAGTACGCATTTGTGTAGTAACACCCGGAAAGGCATCAATGTGCTCAGCAATAAATGCTGTTTCGCGCAAGGAAACATCACTTGCCACCACGCGTTGTGACTGAGCTCCCGAAGAAGAGTCGAGCACACGATTACGAACAACATCATATGGAAGACCTAACAAAGCAGAAAGACGAAGTAATACGTCGTGATTATTTGCCACCTCAGCATCTGCTAAAACTGTTTGAACCTGCCTGTTAGTAACAAGAGCAATTCCATCGGCATCGTAAATTACACCTCGCGGCGCAGGGGTTTTAACGGTGGTATACAGATTTTCAGTTGCTTCTTCTCTGTATTGCGCGCTCGAAACAATCTGCAAGCTAAAAAGCTTGGCAGTAAGTGCTGCAAAAACACCTGCAACCAAAACACCGATTGCAAGAAAACGCGAACGATCTCCAGCCCCCGCAGAACTCGATCCAGCATAGGGAGAATGAGAAACCACCGTGGGGGAACCTGAAGTAACCTTAGGCATGTGAGAAGAAACACCCACCGAACTTATGGAATTCACTCTCATTTTCTTACTCGATCCCACCTTGCTCGACTGCGATCGCACTCTAAAAATAATGAGAGCAACAACTGCAAGAACAACAATGGTTGCAAGAATTACGATAATCGCCAGCAGCATAAAAAGCTCCTACCGAAAACGATCGCTTCGAGATACAGACCAAACATCGGCGGTATCGTCGCCAAAGGAAAACTTGCGCGACAAAACAAAGAAGAGCGCACAGAAAACAAGGTTGTAAAGCGCCCCTGGAAAAACTCGATACAAAAGCAAATCAAAAAACCCTGCCTGATAACCAAGCAGCAAAAGAACAATTGCAATAAGCAATTCATACAACAAAACGCTGACTAAACAGGCAATAAGCGGCATAGAATACGACGTTTTATCCATAACTTCAAAGGCTCGAGAAAGCGCAAAGGAGGCAATCAGAAGCAGCAACGGAGTTAATCCAATAGGTGTTTGAGAGAGAAGGTCAGAGAGTAGACCCAACACAAATGCATAAACATAGGTAGTATCAGCCCTTCTGACAATCGAAAGAACCAACACCAGTGCCACCAAAAAATTAGGCACCACCGATGAAAAAGAAATCAGTGGAGCAACTACAATTTGTAAAACAATAGCAATAGCTGCCGAAATAAGAGGAACCAAACGTGGAGCCATTATTGCTCTCCTCCCGAAGAAGAATCGTTTGACTGTGAAGTATCCGTCTGAGCGTCAGATGAATTGCCATTTGATTGATTTGAAGACGATTTTGCGTTGTTGAGTTTGTCAGGATTTACCGCATTCAAAACAGCGCTCGCAGAAGCCGAATCAGAAGAAGCAGCTCCTTCGTTACTCATTCCCAAAACAACAAGTACTTCACTTAGATTATTAAAAGAAGCGTTAGGTGTAACGATAATAGTGCGCGTAGCATCTCCAGGATACTGTTCAACGTGCGATACTAAGCCAACAACTAAGCCACGATAATACCCGCCGCCTAAACCGGAAGTAATAATCGCATCACCCTGTTTAACCTCAACCGAAGAATCAATTCCTTCAAGATAAAGAACACCTTCAACTGAACCGGTAAGAATTCCTTCTGCGCGAGAAGATTGGATAAGTACCGATACTCCACTTTGTGCATCTGTTAGCAAGCGTACTTGACACGTTAGTGGCGTAACGGAAATTACCTGACCGATCACCCCTGTTGACCCCATAACAGGTAACCCAGAAACAACACCCGCATTAGAGCCAACATCGAGAGTAATTACCTTGTTATACGAGTCTGCCGAATATCCAACGACGCGTGCAGAAACCGATGAAAATGCATAGGCATCTGAAAGATTAACAAGCGCTTCAAGACGCTGCGCTTCAAGACGGTATTCCTCAAGCTCAACAACCATCTGCGCCAACCGTTCATTGTTCTCTCTAAGCTGATTGAGAGAGGCATCACTTGCCGTTAAATCTTCGACCGACATTGAAGCAGAAGCTGCTAAGGAACCTACCGTTGCACCCGCTCCACTCAAAGGAGAAGTAACGGCCGATGTGGTATTTTGCAAAGAATGCAGCGGCCCATCCTCGCCTTCGCGAGAATACGCAATCACTAAAACCAGCGAAACAACTAGGAAGACAATAAGAAGAGTTTTTCCTCCAAGCTGGCCACCGAACTGCATCGTTTTATTTTTTATCTTCAGGGCCATTACTTAGGTGATCTCCTATTTTGATCTCATAAGAATCTGTTTAAGAGCGGTTGGAGTTTCCAGAACCTTCAAACAACCATTCACAACATTGGTAAGTGCTGTTTCGCTCGTCCAAACAGGTATTTCAAGCTTGTTAGTAAGATAACGGTCAAGACCCGAAAGCAGCCCGCCACCTCCCGTAAGCAAAATGCCGTTAGAGATAATATCAGAAGCAAGGTCTGGATTTGTTTTCTTGAACGTTTCCTTAATATGAACAACCATTTCATCAATTGGAGCTTGAAGAGCATCACGCACATCTTCAGACTGGATGGTTACCTCTTTGGGCTGTTCAGTAAGAACGTCCTGGCCAGAAATAATCATGTCGCGTTCGCGTCCGTCTTCAAAAGGAAGAATGGAGCCAATTTTGATCTTGATAACCTCTGCCGTGCGTTCACCAATCTTGATACCTAAAAGGTCACGCAAATGGATAGCAATCGCTTCATCCATACGGTTTCCCGCAAGACGCAACGAAGAAGAAGTGACGATACCACCGAGAGAGATAACAGCAACTTCCGTTGTGCCACCACCGATATCTACAACCATCGAGCCAGTTGGTTCAGTTACTGGAAGATCAGCACCCATAGCAGCAGCCATAGGCTCTTCAATTAAATAAGCTTGACGCGCACCAGCTTGAATGGTGGCCTCAAAAACCGCACGTTTCTCAACCGAAGTTGCGCCACAGGGGATGCAAACAACAATACGAGGCTTTGGCTGCCAAGGATAACGACGAGGAGCCGCTTTATTAATGAAAGCAGATATCATTGCCTCGGTTACATCATAGTCAGCAATAACACCATCATGAAGAGGGTGCTCTGCCGAAAACGTATCGGGTGTGTGGTTGATCATATTTTTAGCTTCATGACCAACTGCCAAAACACGATGCGTACTGCGTTCTATAGCTACAACTGAAGGTTCGTTAATCACAATGCCCTGACCCGTGATACCTACCAGGGTATTAGCAGTACCCAAGTCAATCGCCATATCGTAAGACGATGACGAAGTAGCATTCTGTATAAAATCTAAAATCGACATGCAAATTCCTTACAGTCTGAAAGTGCGAGTAACGATTCTACCATACGCTTTATCAGCAAACAGGAAATCCATAGTGGCATCAAAAATGGAAGAATCCAATTTTTTATTGTATCGCACTTCCTCTTAATGAACACTGCAAGATAAACAAGGATTGTAAGAGCGCATATGTTTCTCAATTTCTAAAAACAAACATATATCGTCCCTAATTTGGTTGTAGATGATTTTGCGCCTACACTTCAGCGTGAACACGATGTGATACTTGTGCATCCACTTCGTGTTCGACAGGCTATAGGCCTTCTTAACCATAGCCACCACCACCTTTCCGACTCGGATTTTGACGGCCTGAACAATCGTCAATATCCATCGGAAGGGTGGTTTTGCAAAGCAGATTGCCGTCCACCCGCATAGCGGGTGGGTTATCGCCTCTCGCGCCAAGGGCGCAGAGAGCAGGTAGCCATACCAAAAACATAGCTCCGGCCTTTTTGGACCGGAGCTATAAGTTCATAATCATTTACGAATCCACAGAGTAAAGAAAACTCGCATTTATCGATCACTCGATATGTCATATTTTCCTCTTATGTATTGGATAACAATTCCTCGTCTTAAAACACAGACAAACGAAAATCATTAAGCAAAAAAGATACCGATTTCACGTTCTGCGGACTCAACTGAGTCAGAACCATGAATTACATTCTCATCCATGATCAGACCAAAATCACCACGAATGGTACCAGGAGCAGCTTCTGCTGGATTAGTAGCACCCATAAGAGAGCGGCACTTTAATACTGCACCTTCGCCTGAAACAACCATTTTTACTACAGGGCCGGAAGTGATGTACTCAATAAGACCATTGTAGAAAGGCTTACCCTCGTGTTCTTTGTAGTTAGCAGCAGCCTGCTCAGGGGTAACCATACCCATTTCCATGCGCTCGATCTTGAGGCCAGCACGCTCAAAACGGTTTACGATCTCACCGATATGACCATTTGCAACACCGTCAGGTTTGATCATGCTGTAGGTCTTTTCCATTGCCATACGTTTTATCCTTTCAAAAATCACACCGTAAAAGCATTTTAGATTTTACGGCTCTTAACCTAAGTATCAACTAATGATTTTGTGTAATTGTCTTAGTTTTGCTGACTAGTAAAGTAGAGCGAAACACCACTAATCTTCCAGCCAATGCCGTCCCGAACAAGAGTGATGTCATAGGGAACCTCACCGCCACCTTCGGCAGTTGCTGTTACATACATATGAGCAGTAGTGAGATCGTTCGTTTCACCTTTAACCTCAACACTTGAATCAGCAACAAGCATATCAGCGATGCGTGCCTTCTTAGTATCATCAACACTCGCAGCAAATACATCCGCATTTTCAGGATCGGCAAACAACTGAGAAACAACGTCGTTTTTAGAAGGGAAACCATACCCTTGCGTATAGCCAAACAAACCTGCACCCAGCACAATGATAATAAGGAGTACAAGCACAAGAGCAACCTTTAGGCCACGGTTGCGATGCTTTTTCTTCGCTGCCGTTTTGCCCCAGTCCTCAAAACCAGAATCCTGAACAGCGAAAAAATCAGTCTGCTGTAAGTCGTTCGGACCAATTTCACGCATAACATTGGTTTCAGAAAGTTGCATGGCACTGGAAGGCTGAACATCAGAAGCATCGTTATAGGCAACGGGAACACCATCACCTGATACATCCAAACCCGAAAGATCATTAAGCGAATCTAGGGTTTGCTCGACCTCATCAGTTGCACCAGCAGCAACTGCAGAAACTGCCCGCTGATAGTCAACATTTGCCGCATCGTTAAACACATATGTTTTGTCAGCAAGAGCAGATTCGAAAGCACGAACCGCCTTGTTCATTTTTCCTGCAGCAACATACGCCTGACCCATATTGGCAAACATTTTGTTGCGAATAGCAGGAGCCATGTCAAACTGGAGAGCACTTTCATAGGAAGCGATTGCATCCATCGGACGATCAAGCGCCATAAAGCAAACACCAAGATTTAACAACGCTTTTGTTGGATCGGGGTTGGTTTCGTCGAGGGCAGCAGAACGAAATGCCGCGCCCGCCTCTGCAGATTTGCCAATTTTCAGCAACGAATTACCAAGCCCCATATAGGCCTTATGAGGAGTCTGATACTTAGGATCATCAATGGCCATCTGGAAATAGGTAACCGCATCGTCATAATCATGCTGCGATGCATAGACCATACCGAGGTTGTAATTAACTGAACCTTGAGCATCATATGACGTATCTATCTTCGCCTGCGAATAGGCATGGATTGCTTCATTGGGATCATGAAGTTTCACCAAGCAGTTGCCAATCTGGTGATAAAGCATACCAAGTTCACCAGGAGCGAGGGCAGCCGAAGTATCCTGCAGACAATTTGTGAATTGCGCAAGAGCTGTTTCGTAATCCTTTGAAACGTACGCGCTTCGTGCCTGCTGAAATAAATCGTTATTCATCGACGCATGGTCCTCTCTTATAAAAATGGGAATGAATCTATTTTACCCGACAAGAACAACTTCACCATCAGCGCAAAAAGACTTCACGGAACTAATGGTTTAGACTAATCGCTTCCTGATTAGGCTATTCGTTTGCTCCTTCAATAATAATCGTTTCGATTACATCACCAACACGCAAGTTGCCGACAACGTCTAACCCTTCAACGGTTTGGCCAAATACTGTGTAGCCATCATCCAAGAAAGGCTGCGCCCCTAAGCAAATGTAAAACTGCGAACCAGCAGAATTTGGGTCTTGAGAACGAGCCATAGCGACTGTGCCATCAAGGTGTTTGTTGTTGGGATTAGTAGAGAACTCTTCTTTGATGGTGTAGCCAGGACCGCCCGTGCCCAAACCGGCAAAAGGATTACCCTCAGCCGCTTTAACCTGTTCAGAATCAAGAGGACGCGTATTAGGGCAGCCGCCCTGAATTACAAATCCTGGAACATAGCGATGGAATTTAAGGTTGTCATAAAAACCCTTTTGGGCAAGCTCAACAAAATTGCCAACATGAATAGGTGCATCGTTTCCGTGCAGTTCAACGCGAATGTCACCTTTGGATGTTTTGATAATAGCTATTTCATTGCCATTAGGCTGATATGAAGGTACATATAAGGCCACGGTATCCCCTATCTGTTTTGTTTTTGTAAATGGTGCCCTCTACAGGATTCGAACCTGCGGCTTTCTGCTCCGGAGGCAGACGCTCTATCCCCTGAGCTAAGAGGGCTTGAAAGAATATATTATACGCTATCATGTGAAACGTTCATTTCTCCTCATGAAAACCTAAAGGAATCCATTATGACCGAACGCATCACGCTCACCAGCTTATCCTACGGAGCCAAAGCAATTGGACGAGCTTCATCGGGAAAAATCGTTTTTGTAAGCAATGGCTGCCCAGGAGATGTTGTCGAAGTTGAAATAACTAAGGAAACCTCATCGTTTTGTGAGGGAGTTATTACTTCTCTTATTGAGCCAAGTGCTCAAAGAATGCCTCCGATCTGCCCCTTTGCTCAAAGCTGTGGAGGATGCTCATGGATGCATATCAACTATCAAACCCAGCTTGAGGCCAAACGAAACCACGTAGTTTCACAGCTGAATCGCATTGGCGGATTCCCTAAAGATAAAGCTGAGGAACTAGTTGATGTCTGTCAAGCCTCGAAGCGCCAAGTGGGATATCGAAACAAACTTGAACTCAGTGCACGCTACACCAACAACGGCTTTTCCCTTGGTTTCCATAGCGCGCAAAGCGGAGATGTTGTAACGCCAAAAACCTGCCCGCTTGCAGCAAAAGGAATTATCAAAGCACCTGTTGCGCTCCAAGGCGCTCTTCGCTATCTCCAAGGAACACGCGACCTCGGGCTTTTTCGTGTAGGCGTTCGTCATAGTCTGCGTACTAAAGACACCGAAATTGCTCTTTGGACCAAACCGGGGCCCTTCCCGCGCAAAGCAGTTGCCGATACTCTCTCAAGCGCTCTTGGATGCACGAGCATTGTTCGCGTTATGGCTGACCCTGGAAAAGCACGCAAAATTAAAGGCGTTGAATCTCTTTATGGGAAAGGTTTTTGGAGTGAAACGCTTGTTGAAACCACATTCAAAGTAAGCGCCCCGAGCTTTTTTCAGGTAAACACTGCTCAAGCCGAAAAGATGATTCAAACCGTTATCGAAGGGCTCAACATAACCAAAGAAAGCCGAGTAGCTGATCTCTATTGCGGAGTGGGTAGCTTTACGCTCCCCTTAGCAAAAAGAAGCAAGCATGTTTTTGCGGTTGAATCTGCAGCCTCATCGGTTAGAGACCTGCGAAGAAATGCTCAAGAAAACAACGTTTCAATAGACGTAATCGGCGGAGATAGTGCGCGGGAACTTCCCCGTTTAGGCAACCTTGATGCCCTCATTGTTGACCCCCCACGCGCAGGACTTTCCAAAGGTGTTACGCAAGACATCGCAAAAGCTGCACCTGAACAAGTTGTCTACGTAAGCTGCGACCCTGCAACTTGGGCTCGCGATATTGCGCGCTTTAAGGCAGTGGGATATGAGCTTAAACGCGCAATTCCGTATGACCTCTTCCCTCAAACCTATCACATCGAAACGGTGAGCTTCCTTTCACGTTGTTAGTCTTTTAACACGTGAGTTTGTCTCTCGAGTTACTACAAGCAATACATACCCGCTAACCACCAAACAAAACGTTCAGCTGCCTAAAGACTGTCCTTTTACAGCTGAACGCATCTGTTCTAAACCTCGTAAGCGGTAATTAGTTATGCACGCGCCTCTTCAACACGACCAACAAGTTTAGCAATGCGCTCTGAATATTCAGGATATTCAATGCCTGCCTCGGCTAAATCAATCAGAGGAGCATCGCTCCAAAGCGTTTCTAAGCGATAGTATTCGCGAGCCTCTGGCTGAAAAACATTAACAACAAAGTTGCCATAGTCAAGCAGCTCCCAAGAACGGTCGCGCGTTTCCTCACGTGAAATGGGTTTAACATGAGCTTCTATACGAACCTTTTCCTCAATAGAATCCAAGACAGCTTCAACGTGAGGGGTATTAGCTGCCGTGACAATAACAAAATAATCAGTTACATCTACCACGTCTCCAACCTTTACCACAACGATATCGGTTGCTTTTCGTTCATCAGCCGCACGCGCAGCAATCAGAGCACATTCGCGAGACGTTTTTGAAGGGGTTTCCACCTGTCATTCTCCTTTGTAGTTTCTTTTACGCGCACTGTAAAAATTCCAGGCCACGATAGTTTCATTCGAAAGCGGACGATTAGTAGCAATAAGATACGATAAACCTGCTTTCTGCACCTCGAAAAACAAATCTTCTAAAGAAATTTTTCCAACCTGTTTCGCAAGACGTTTATAAGCATCAACCTCATGAGTAGGCTCAATTTTATCCGCAACAAATACAATCATATCAAGGACTGTCATCTGAGGAGTAGCTACCGTGTGATGCTTAATTGCCGCGAACACTTCCTCGCCAAACTCGGGGAACTGATCCGCCAAAACAGCCGCAGCAGTTGGACCATGCAATACCCAAGGCATGGTATCAACTACCTCTTCAGAAATGGAA
Source organism: Eggerthella sp. CAG:368 (assembly GCA_000434775.1). Lineage (GTDB taxonomy): Bacteria > Actinomycetota > Coriobacteriia > Coriobacteriales > Eggerthellaceae > Anaerotardibacter. The sequence goes on from FR895482.1 coordinate 24,092, forward strand.
AGATCATAGTCAGAAACACGCTGTTTGAGTTGCGCGGGCAAAAGACCTTTATCCCAATCGTGCAAAAGCCCTGCCATTCTTGCAACTCTTTCGTCATACCCATACGCTTTTGCAAGCGAACGAGCAGTTTTTGCCACCGAAAGCGAATGAACGTAGCGCGAAGGTGAAACCCTTTTCATCAACAAATGCTTCATGCGTTTGTAATTTCGATTACCAAAAGGTTTTTCAGGAATATCGTTTTCATCAAACGCGGTTTTCTTATAGGCGAACTCCGAAAGTGCTTTCTTGTCTATTTCTTGAGGCTTATTTTTTGAATGAGCCATTCTTTCCTCCGTCGTCATAGCGATACAGCTTTTCCGCATGAATGTAATCCCCCACCTCACGCGAAACTAAATAGCGAATCGATTTCCCCTCACCAATACGCTGACGTAAATCACTCGACGAAATTGCCAAAGCAGTAACTTCTACCTGTTCAACCGAAATCCCCGCCTCTTTGAGCGCACGCTGCTCATCTTCATTAGGCTTTATTGAGAATCCTGGACGTGTTACGCCGATAAACTTCGCCATACCACCAAGAAGGGAACTATCCTTCCACTTAGTAATGGTTGCAATTGCGTCTGCGCCTGCAATAAAGTACAACTCAACATTGCTAGGATAATAATCACGCAACTGGCGCAAAGTATCAACCGTATACGTATCTCCCCCACGAGTGATTTCAAGTGCACTTACGTCAAAATGAGGATTACTTCGAGTTGCCAGATAGCACATTTTAAAGCGATCAGTTGCCGGAGCAATTTGCCGATCGCGCTTAAAAACAGGCTGCGCCGTAGGGATAAACACTACCGCATCTAAACTAAACAATTCTCTTACCTGTTCGGCGCAAGCAAGATGTCCAAAATGTATAGGATCGAACGTTCCCCCCATTATTCCTAAACGGTAGGTAGTTGTTCGATCCTGAAATCCTAAACTGTCAAATCGGTCACATACTATTGCCATTATCCTCGCACCTGGCCAGAACCTTTAATGAGGTATTTATAGGTTGTTAATGCCTCAAGCGCAAAGGGCCCACGAACATGCAGTTTTTGGGTTGAAATGCCAATTTCTGCACCTAGACCAAACTCTCCACCATCGGTAAAGCGAGTGGAAGCGTTTGCGTAAACTGCCGCGGCATCAACGCCTTGACAGAACACATCGATTACCTCTTCATCACAAGCCACGATAGCCTCAGAATGGCTTGTTCCGTAATGGTTAATATGAGCGATTGCTTCCTCTGCTCCTTCAACAACTTTAATGCTAATTTCAAGATCGAGGTATTCTTTTCCCCAATCGTTTTCGGTTGCCACAACGCAATCATCGCCCCAGACTTCTTCTTCGCGCAAAATATCGACGAGTTCACCGTCGATATGGAAGGTTACTCCGCGTGAGCGAAGAGCAGAAACTAGTGGAGCAACAAAACTTGGGGCAATTGATCGATCAACCAGCACCGATTCACACGCATTACAAACACCAGGGCGTTGCGTTTTAGCATTAACGATAATGCTCAGCGCCATAGGAAAATCTGCACTTTCATGCACGTATACGTGACAATTCCCAACTCCCGTTTCAATTACAGGAACCGTTGCTTCTTCAACACAATGCTGAATGAGGCCTGCTCCACCACGCGGAATAAGAACATCGATCAACCCATGAAGTTTCAAAAGTTCATCGGTAACCACGCGGTCTGTTGATTCGATAGCAACGATACCATCAGCAGGAAAACCAACCGACTCTAAAGCTCCACGCAAGGTTTGAGCGATAGCAATATTGGAATGAACAGCTAGGGAACCCCCGCGTAAAATACACGCATTCCCCGATTTAATACAAATACCAGCAGCGTCGGCCGTAACATTAGGACGCGCTTCGTACACCATCGCCACAACACCTAAAGGAACCGATACGCGCTTCAAAAACAAACCATTATAGAGTTCTCGCTCTTCCTGAACGCGCCCAATAGGATCCTGCAGTGAAGCCAAATCTTCAAGGGCATCTGCCATAGCATTAATTCTTGATTCATCAAGAAACAAACGATCCAGAAGAGGTTCATCGGTTCCCTTTTCGCGTGCAGTACTCATGTCAAGCGCATTCTGCTCACAGATATGTGCGCTCTTTTCACGCAATCCTTCTGCCATAGCAAACAGAGCCTTATTGCGTTCTTCCTCGGTCTTTTGAGAAAGCACGCGAGAAACTTCTCGTGCACGAAGGGCTGCTTGTTTTGCCTCACTCATTCAAACACCACCAATTCATCACGATGGACCACTGGACGAACTGCTAAATTAACAAGCAGTTCATTATTTTTAATCTCTTGCTGCGAACGACCACATGCAAGCATTATTTCAGAAGAAGACGCTCCTGCCTTGCCACGAGCAAAGAGATGGTCGTTTTTATCTTTAATATCAACAATATCACCAGGAACAAAAGACCCTTCAAGGTCGCAGACACCCACCGCAAGAAGAGAAGAACCTTTTGATATGAGAGCCTGCTTTGCCCCATTATCAACCACCAATGATCCCTTGGCTGTATCGCCTAAGGCGATCCAAAGTTTTCGTGGGGTAATATCGTGAGTACTCAAAGGGGTAAAAACGGTACCAACAGGTTCTCCAGAGATTATCTTTATAAGGTTGTTTTCTAAACGACCATGGCAAATAATCATTTCAATTCCTGCAACCATGAGAACACGAGCTGCACGGATTTTTGTAATCATTCCTCCACTACCAACTTTAGAAGTAACACCCCCTGCAATCGCCATGATTTCAGGAGTTATCTTTTCAACCTCAGAAATAAGATGTGCCGAAGGATCAATGAAAGGATTGGCTGTATAGAGTCCCTCAATATCTGAAAAAATTACGCACAAATCTGCCTTAATGAGACACGAAACCAAAGCAGCAAGCGTATCGTTATCACCGAAACGAATCTGTTCAACAGAAATGGTGTCGTTTTCGTTGATAATAGGCACAACATCAAGCTCAAGAAGACGCTCAAGAGTGTCACGCGCGTGAAGATATGATTCTCTATCAGCGGTAGTTTGACGCGTCATCAAGATAATGGACGTACGTATACCATAGCGAGCAAACTCTGCAGCATAGGCGGAAATCAAAGTATTTTGGCCAACCGAAGCTGCCGCCTGAAGTGATGGCATGTCTTGCGGTCGCTCTTTGATTCCCAATTCTTCAAGCCCGCAGGCAATGGCCGCACTTGAAACAATAACTGGCTTCCAGCCACATTGTTTAACTTCGTTGATTTGCTTGGCTAACCCAGCAAGGTACGATCTATCAAGGTGTCCTTCGGCATCAACAAGCGTCGAGGACCCAATTTTTATCACCATTACCTTGTCTTTTGATTGAGCCATTTAGATATCCAATCCCCCAAACATATCCTCATGCATTCGCGCAGATTCAAACTCAAACGTTCTGCCTAGGATGTGAACCTCGTCTCCATCATATGCCCCTGCAGCCTCAAGTGCCGCATCGAGACCAAGACGCTTAAAACGATGCTGAAGAAATGCGATAGCTTCATCATTTTCCCAGTCGGTCTGAATAACCATGCGCTCAATTTGCTTACCGGAAACTCTGAACTCACCTTCGCCGATTTTAGTAACTTTAAATTTCTTGTCACGCTCATCGCGTAAGTGTTGCCAAACCTGCTCATACTGCTCTTGAGAGTCAAGTGCCGCACGGGCCTCTTCACGCAGCTGACGAACTTTTTGACCCGTTGCAGCCATTAAAGCATCAAGACCCTGCCCAGTAACAGCACTCGTCAAAAACAACCGCGGATTAAGAGGGCTTTCTACAAACTCGTTTCCATCCACTAAGGCCAAAGAGTCAGCCTTGACGACCTCAGCCAAACGCTGAGCTGCCTGTTCGGCACCTGGTGCATCAATTTTGTTGCCAACTACAATGCAAGGACGATCGGCGAGTTCACTCGCGTACAACTTCAGTTCGTTTTTAATTATTTGGTAGTCCTCAACAGGATCACGGCCTTCAAAGCCACCCGATAAATCAACAACGTGAAGGATAAGAGCCGTGCGCTCGATATGGCGCAAAAACTCATGACCTAAGCCTTTACCTTCATGTGCACCTTCAATAAGACCAGGAACATCGGCAATAACATAGTTATAATCAGCTGTTTTAACGACACCTAAATTAGGAACGAGAGTGGTAAACGGATAATCGGCAATCTTAGGTTTAGCGGCGGACATGCGTGCAATGAGAGAGGACTTACCCGCAGAAGGGACACCTACCAGCGCAGCATCTGCCATAAGCTTCATCTCAAGCTCAATCCAGCATTCTTCAGCAGGAACGCCAAGCTCCGCAAAAGCGGGGGCTCTACGGGTAGGGGTAACGAAGTGCGTATTCCCTCTTCCACCAACGCCACCACGCGCAACGATAATAGATTCACCATCATGAATAAGATCAGCAATTATCTCGCCCGTTTCTTTAGTTTCTTCAGAATATTCGCGCACCACAGTACCGACAGGAACCTTCAAAATTAAGTCTTCCCCATTGGCACCATGCATCTTCGAACCCTTACCATGAGTACCACGCGTTGCTTTAAAATGGTGCTTGAAACGATAGTCAATCAAAGAAGAACAGCCGCGATCTGCCTGGACGATTACATCTCCGCCCTTGCCGCCATCGCCGCCATCGGGGCCGCCTTTAGGCACGTGCGCTTCTCGGCGAAACGACATGCATCCCGCACCACCATCGCCAGCCTTGACGAATATACGAACTTTATCGATAAACATAATACGCTCAATTCTAAACGAAAAGCCCCCTGCGGCGCAGAGGGCTTTCAGATTACGATGTGTAAGGTTTAGTTAAGCCTGTGGGCGAACATGAACCTTGCGACGTGCACCACGGGTGTACTCGACAACGCCGTCACACATAGCAAACAACGTGTCATCCTTGCCACGACCAACGTTCTCACCGGGATGAATACGAGTACCACGCTGACGTACAAGAATGTTGCCAGCTCCTACCGTTTCGCCTGCAAAGCGCTTACAACCAAGACGCTTTGACTGAGAATCGCGACCGTTACGGATGGAACCTTGACCTTTTTTGTGTGCCATTCTATTCCCTCCTTACGATTACTGAGCAGCTTTTTCAGAACCAACAGCGGTGATCTGGATACGTGTCAAATTCTGACGATGACCACGAGTACGCTTGTAGTTCTTGCGTTTCTTAAATTTAAAGATAAGCTGCTTCTCGCCCTTGAACTGTTCAACAACGACAGCTTCAACCTTAGTTTTAGAAGCTTTAGCAGGATCTGCTTCGATCTTGTCACCATCAACAACAGCGATTACATCAAGAGCAACCGTGTCTCCAGCTTCTGCATTAAGCTTTTCTACATTCAAAAAATCCCCAGCGGATACTTTGTACTGCTTTCCGCCTGTTTTAACAATTGCGTACATGAATAACTCCTATAAATGTGTCAAAACGCAAGCCGATATATTATCAGCGTGCGAAGAGGAAGTCAACAAATACCTTATAAATCTTTTTATAAAGCATCTTTCTGACTTCTCGAAGGTAACTACCAAAATTTGAGCCTAAAGATAGTATCATTACTCTGCGCCATTATGAACGAAAGTTTTCCTTCGGCACATAAAATGCACTACTTGCTAAAAGCTTGCTCTTTGCTAGCAGTACACTCTTTACTAGTGAGCCTGCGCCCAGTTGCTCCCCGCCGAAACATCAACCACAAGAGGAACCTTAAGTTCGACAACGTTTTCCATTATTTCTTTTACGAGTCTCGTTATTTCTTCCACTTCGTTTTCGGGAACGGAAAAATCCAATTCGTCGTGAACCTGCAACATAAGCTTTGATTGGTACCCTCGATTAAGAAGCTCTTCTTGAACGCGCCGCATAGCAATCTTGATGATATCGGCCGCAGTGCCTTGCATAGGATGATTCATTGCAGTTCGTTCGCCAAAGCCACGCTGGTTTGCATTTGATGAATGCAGCTCAGGAATATAGCGTCTTCGACCATACAGTGTGGATACATATCCATTTTCTTTCGCAGAAACAACAACATCATCAAGATAAGTTCTAACGCCCGAATATACCTCAAAATAGCGATCAATCATTTGTTTTGCTTCATAAAACGGAATATCGAGCGACTGAGATAAACCAAACGCTTGTTGGCCATACACAATTCCAAAGTTAACTGCCTTAGCTCGACTACGCAACAGAGGCGTAACCTCTTCCACCGGAACATCGAACACCCTTGAAGCGGTTTGCGCATGGAAATCTGCACCTGAGATAAATGCTCTAATTAAGTGTTCATCTCCCGACAAATGAGCGAGCAAACGCAATTCAATCTGCGAATAATCAGCAGAAAGAAACACTTCGCCTTCCTTGAGGGGGATAAAACACTCTCTAATATGACGACCAAACTCTGTTCGCACGGGAATATTTTGTAAATTAGGATCTGAGGAAGAAAGACGTCCTGTGGTCGTAACCATTTCATTAAATGAAGTATGAATTCGATCATCATCTTTTTTCATACGAGGAAGAGCATCAATATATGTTGACTTAATCTTAGCGTATTCCCGATACTTCAAAATGAGCTGAGGCAACTCATGGACTTTTGAAAGCTCTTTCAAAACGCGAGCATCAGTTGAATATCCTCGCTGAGTCTTTTTTATAGGCTTCAAGCCAAGGACGTCAAACAGAATATGTGAAAGCTGCTTCGGAGAATCAATGTTAAATTCCTCTCCTGCAAGATCAATAATTTCTTTGCGAAGACCATCAAGTTCATCCTGTGTCGTTTCCGAAATTCGCTTAAGCGTATCAGAGTCGAGCGCAGCACCCGTTCGTTCCATGCCTGCCAGAACAGAAATAAGAGGGTAATCAATTTCCTCGTAGACCGTTTTTGCTTCAGATTCCGCTAATTCTTTTTTAAATAGAGAAGCTAAGGAAGCAATAGCAGCAGCAACACAAGCCAGACCAGCCTTTTCCTCTTCCTTACATTCTGGTATGAGAGCACCTACATACTGCTCATACATTTCAGCAACACTATAATGACCCTGCGATGAGTGCAAAACGTAATTAGCAAGAGCGACATCAAACGCACGTATTTCCAAAAGCTCCTTAGCGCTTATAAATGCCTCTTGAGAAGTGTCGGAGGGATAGATGTTCTCCACCAGTGTTTTTACATCGTATGCCGCACACCTATCAAGCATTGCAAGCCGAGAAAGTACCTCTTTTGCGTCATCATCAGTAAAAAAGGCGGTTCCTTCTCCAGTAAAAACCGCCAAGGTTAGCCCCGAGGAAAACAGGGAAGCCTGGGGATCTCTCTCCCACGAAAGCGCCAGTTGAGTTTCGCTCTTTTTGAGTACGTTATCTAACAGATCGTGGGCTTTTTCACCCTCGCAAAAAGGTTCCATACCTTCAAAGTTCACTTCTGTTGCCTGCTTTGCACCAGAACCAAGAAAGCCTAGGACCTTAGAAAGATGAGAAGCAAAGCGCACCTTTTGAAAAGCCTCGGTAACAGTCTGAGAATCAAAGCATGGAAAGGATACGTTTTCAAGATCTACATCAATATCGATATCGCGCATGATGGTTGCCACCTTACGCGAGAGAAAGGCCTCGTCTCGGTTGTTTACAAGGTTTTCTAGCTGTTTGCCCTTGAACTTATCGAGGTTTTCGTAGATTCCTTCAAGCGTTCCATACTCCTTGAGCATCGAAGCGGCTTTCTTTTCACCAATACCAGGAACTCCCGGAATGTTATCCGATTTATCGCCTTTAAGACCAAGAAAATCAGGTACTTGCGCGGGGGTAACCCCGTAGCGCTCAACCACTTCATCAGGACCATAGATTGCCACGTCAGAAATGCCTTTTTTTGTCGTGACAATATGCGTAAGCTCGCTCGCAAGTTGATACGCATCTTTATCACCCGTCACCAAAAGTGTTCTAAATCCAAGCTTTTCATCGCGCGCTGCAATGGTTCCTAGAATGTCATCGCCTTCCCAACCAGCAAGCGTAACAACGGGAATATTCATAGAACGAAGCAGGTCTTCGATAATAGGAAATTGAGCCTTCAAGCTAGGGTCCATCGGCGGACGCTGTGCCTTGTACTGCTCGAGCGCTTCCATTCGAAACGCAGGTCTCCCTCGATCAAAAGCGCAAATAACAGCATCAGGATGCGCCTCTTCGATAAACTTGATGAGCATAGATAAAAAACCGAACGCGGCATTAGTGGGAGTTCCATCAGGGGCTGTCATTGCAGGAGGAACCGCATGAAAGGCACGATGCATTAACGAATTTCCGTCTATTACTGCAATTGTTTTCGTTTCAGACTGAGTCACGTATTCCTCGATTCTTTTTATTTTTCGAACCCATTCTACTCGAAGCGCGCATTCAATTCGGAACATTTCTTTTTGGGCAAAATGACTCAGACAAAAACCTGCATCCTCACAGCCAAAGTTAATATTCTTTCCTGCCCCTTTCGCTGAGACAATTTGCCCAGCAAGAATGCCTCAAATGCACCGCAACAAGAAACAAAAGCCGCCTTTATTCAAAAGACGGCTTTACGTACTAAAAAAGGGTAGTATCTTACATTCTGCTAGTTGCTCCAAAGATAGCCAACGCCACGCACGGTTTCTAGACGCTGTGCGAGTTCAGGACCAAGCTTTGCACGAACGCGACGAACATGAACATCAACTGTTCGAGAACCGCCAAAATAATCAAAGCCCCACACACGACGTAAAAGAGCATCACGTGAATAGGTGCGACCTGGATGCGTTACCAAAAAAGCAAGAAGAGCATACTCTAAATAGGTGAAGTCAACTGGCTCCCCACTAACCGTAACCTGATAGGTTGCCAAGTTGATGGTCATGCCATCGATAGAAATAAAGTCATTTGTCGAACTTTCATTTCCTGGCCACAAAAGCTGACGAATACGCAGTGAACATTCATCGGCTGATGCCCCATCGACAACAAAGTCACTATTGAGCTGAACGGGCAATCTGAAACCAGAGAGCATATCTTCACGAACGATAACCAGAACCGCCGTTCCGGCACCATCATCAACAAGAAGCTGTTCTATCGCAGCAATACTTTGCTGCGAATCATTCGTAGCCTCGTAAACTACCAAATCACATGTCTCGTGTTCGCTCAACAGTTTTCTGAATTGCAAAGAAGAGCCCGCTGAGACACCAACATCAAGACCACTCAAAACAGCTTGAAACTTATGAGCATTATCAAGACTATCCGCAATAAAAATTACTTGCTTGCGTTGCATATTTGCCTCCGTTTACAGCACCGAAAGATAGCGTTCGAGTTCCCAATCGGTTACATGGCGCTGAAACTCATTCCATTCTTCGCGCTTCTTCTCAACCAAGAACGAATGAATGTGCTCACCCAGCGTCTCTTTCATCAACTCAGACTGAGCAAACAATTCAACCGCTTCTCCAAGCGTGTCGGGAAGCGTCTGGATTCCCTTCTCTTTTAGCTGCTGACGCGTTGCAAGATGCAAGTTGCCGTCTTCAATAGGATCGGGCAAAGAAAGCTCCTCTTCCATGCCCTTAAGACCAGCAGCCAAAGTTACCGCAAATACCAAGTAGGGATTCGCTGACGGATCAGGATTGCGCAACTCAACTCTGCAAGCTTCTTCCTTGTTGGGTTTATATCCCGGAATGCGAACCAAAGCCGAACGATTCCTGCGTGCCCAAGTAACATGAACAGGTGCTTCCCCACCAGGGACTAAGCGCTTATAAGAGTTAACGGAAGGATTTGTCACCAAGCAATATTCTGGGGCATACTTAAGTAAGCCAGCAATGTAGTGCTTTGCCGTTTTTGATAAGTTGAATCCGTCGGGATCATTTTTGTCAAAGAACGCATTATTACCCTTTTCATCAAACAAGCTCTGATGAACATGCATGCCAGAGCCGGGAGCATCAGAGAGCGGCTTTGGCATAAACGAAGCGTATACCCCATACTTCATAGCAATCTCTTTAACAACCTGCTTATAGGTCATAACGTTGTCAGCCATGGTGAGAGCATCAGCAAAACGAAGATCGATCTCTTGCTGAGAAGGACCACTTTCGTGATGCGAATACTCAACGGGTATACCCATTTTTTCAAGAGTTAAAACCGTATCACGACGAAGGTCGCTTGCAGAATCGAGTGAAGTTAAATCAAAATATCCGCCTCGATCAAGAACTTCTGTATGCTCAGCATCTTTGAAGTAAAAGTACTCGAGTTCGGGACCAACATTCATAACGTAACCCATCTGCTCAACACGAGCTGTAATACGCTTAAGCACATCACGAGAATCGCCTTCAAACGGTTCTCCCTCGGGTGTACGAATTGAGCAAAACATGCGTGCAACTGCGTTACGCTCAGGGCGCCACGGTAAAATCTGGAAGGTTGATGCTTCGGGGTAGGCAAGCATGTCGGACTCACTCTCCATCGAAAAGCCCTGAACACAGCTTCCATCAAAACCCATTCCTTCTTCAAATGCATTTTCGAGTTCGCTCGGTATAACAGCAAATGACTTCATGCGGCCCAATACATCGCAAAACCAAAAACGAACAAAATGGACATCACGGCTTTTGATAGTCTTCAAAACGAAATCTTGGTCTGGACTCCCCGTCATGATTAACCCTTTCTATCTAGAACGTATCTATTATACCGAGCTATGTTTCAGCGTTATTACGCAATAGAAAATTCAAAAACGACCTTGGCGACAAACTGTTAAAGAAACAATCTTTGTTAGCTACCATTACCGCCTTCTTTTGCTCGAATGAGTTTTCTTAATCCAAGTAGACTCTAACTCCCTGCAAAAGAAGAGGTTCCCCATACTCAAGTGCGCTTAGGGGCGCTCATACAAGGAAAACTAAAAAACGTGAGCATTGATAGAGAAAAACAAAAAAGCTCCCGAGGTAGCCTCGAGAGCTTTTAGCAACCTTATTTGAAAAGCGACTATTTGCGTTTATCAATCTTGCGAACTGCAAAGTTGCAACTGCTTTGAACAACCTGCACCAAAATAACCGTAATGATAAGCGTTGCAACCATAACGTCATCTTGATAGCGCTGATATCCATAACGAATAGCAATATCGCCCAAGCCACCAGCACCTACCACGCCAGCCATTGCGGTGTAACCGAAGAGCGTAATGAAGGTGATAGCGAAACCCCTAATAAGGGATGGGAGACTTTCCGTTAAAAAAACCTTGCAAACAATCTGCCAAGTTGAAGCACCAAAACTTTGAGCCGCTTCAATTAAACCAGCATCAACTTCAGCAATACTTTGTTCAACCATACGAGCTACAAAAGGTGCTGCAGCAACAATCAAAGGAAATACCGCACCGGGAACACCCAATGACGTACCCATCACCAAACGGGTAACGGGAATAAGAACAACCAATAAGATAATAAAAGGAATAGAACGACCCATATTAACAATCCAGCCCAACACCGTGTTGAGAACACGATGAGGCTTAAGGCCATCAAGATTCGTTAGAACCAACGCCACGCCTAAAGGGATACCCAAAACATAGGCGCCAAGTGTTGAAACAACACTCATAACGATGGTTTCCCACGTACCCATTGCTAAAAGGGCACCATATTGATCAAAGAAGGCTTGAAAATCCACCTAGAGCCTCTTTTCTAATAATTTTTTAGTAATAGCGCTTTGAGGGTTAGCAAAAACCTCTTCGGTTTTGCCCGACTCAACAATAACACCCTGGTCAACTACTACAATGTTATCGCAGATCATCTCTGCAACCGTCAACGAATGAGTAATCAAAACAATGGTTACCCCAAGCTCTTCATTGATTGACTTCAATAGTCCCAGAATGGAATGCGTAGTCATAGAATCAAGAGCGCTTGTGGCTTCATCGCAAAGCATGATCGAAGGGCTGTTAACCAAGGCTCGGGCAATAGCCACACGCTGCTGCTGGCCACCCGAAAGCTGCGAAGGATATTTGTCACATTTATCAATAAGCCCTACCAATTCAAGCAACTCACGCGCGCGCTTTTCTGCTTCTTTCTTGTTTTCCTTTCGAAGCTCAAGAGGAAACATGACATTACGAAGAACGCTGCGCTGCTGAAACAAACTAAAGTTTTGGAAAATCATTCCAACAGAGCTGCGGAATTCAAGAAGTTCTTTGCCAGACAAATTTGTAACATCACGGCCATCAATGATGATATTTCCCGAAGTGGGACGCTCAAGCAGATTGATACAACGAACAAGCGTCGATTTACCTGCACCCGATTGACCGATGATGCCAAAAATACTGCCATCCTCAATGGTGAGATTGATATCTTTAAGCGCTACATGGGCTTCACCATGAATGCTTTCATATGTTTTATTAAGGTGTTCTATCTGAATCATGTATACAGTTCCTCGAATCTAGCAGCTTTCAACTATAAGCCAACCCATCAACGTGTCAAGATTCCAAACCTTAGCCGACGATTAAATTGATACAACCTCCAAAGATAAAACTAAAATGCCAGTTGGCCGTAGAGGGAGTCACTGTCAAAAAACGAACTGAGATACGGGTCTCCTTCAATAAAGTAATGCGGCCACAAATAATGAAGATAGGCACGCTCCCTTTCAAGACGCACCCTATCTTTGTGAGTGATAGAGTGCCCACGCGTCGCACGTTCATGGTGGTAGAGTTCAACATCGGCATCAAACACTACCCTGTATCCCGCTTTTTTAAGCTTCAAACAAAGATCGGCATCGTAATAGGCAAGCTTAAACTTTTCGTTATATCCACCAACAACCTCAAACGCCGAACGCTTGATGAGCTGACAGGCGCTCGACACAGCAGACACGTTACTCGGGCACATCAATCGTTTCATATAGCCTTGGGCAGAACGGGGAAGATTCCATCCTAAATTCCCCGTAGCCCCACGAGGACCCACGGCAAGTCCCGCATGTTGAACGGTATCATCCGAAAACAACAGCTTCGCGCCCACAATACCCACATCAGCTCTTGTGGCATATGCTAAAAGATCGTTCATGCCGTCCTTGCCAATAAATTCGGTATCGTTATGAAGAAGCAAAAGATACTCTGAAGTGGTGTTTTCAAACGCATAATTAGCCATTGAAGAAATGCTGAATTCACCCTCATATGAAATAATGCGAACATTGGGCTGGCAAGAAACGAGACCCTGATAATAAGCGTTCGTCTCAGGCAAAACGCTCATGTTGTCAACAATAACTATTTCATACGAAACATCTATTTCGTTCTGCAAGATTGAAGCAATACACGAATCCAAAAGAGCCATTTGGTCTTTATTTGGAATAACCACCGAAAGTGTTGGATGTTTTTCGGGAAGCTGATACTTAACACGGTAGCGCTGCTGCTCAGCTTCCGACAGAACAACCGCCGAAACGCCCTGACGTCGCAGATGCTGCGCAAGGGCCTTTCTTCCCTCCCTGAAGGCAAACTCTTCCTGCTCTGCATATGTCATAGAATTGGCTTCAACAGGCGCTGTAAGGTCGGCAACATGATAAAGCACACCTTCGATGCGCTTAAATTTCCCTTGGCACTCAACTGCTTTCAGCGCCATGTCGTAAGAGAATGACTCCGTTGAATAGCCCGGACCTTTAGCGATCTTATCGATAATTTCCCTTGAATACACAACGAGAGGACCAAGGTAATTATATGAATAAAGCAAATCAAGAGAGAACTCAGGTTTTATGCATGCTTTAGAATACATTGCCTGTTCAGAAACATGATCATGATGACTGTAAATCGCTGTAATAGTTTGAGTGGTTTCTTTTTTGTTCTCCGTTTCTTTTTCAGCTTCATTTATTGCACGAACGAATTCATACAAAGCCTCGGGAGCGAGCATGACGCGCGGTTCGAGAATCGCACACCACTCACCCTTTGACTGCATGATTCCCGTCAAAGAAGCAACGGGGCTTTCGGTTTTTTCCTCAAGTATCACATGAACAAGACGAGTGTCCGTTTCCCATTCTTTGAAGAAGCTTGCAAACATATTCTCGTTTCCACACGCATCCATTACCACAAGCTCAAATGAACGATAGGTCTGCCGAGAAAGAGCTTCCAAACACGATGATATATAAGGATAGTCCCGCGGAAAAAACGGCATAACAAGAGAAATGGTTGGCTCAAAGGGAAAACGGGCAATTCTCTGATGTGCTAATTCGGCGAGCGTTGCGCAATGATAATGATACCAATCGTCATAGCGCTCATCACGACCTGCATCAATCGTTGCCGCTACATAGTTTTCGTGAAGTGGCTCATATGTTTCATCCGAAAAAACACCAAAACTTCCTGGCAAAACATCGTTTTCGTCATACACGCTTACGCAAAAATCTTTATGAGTACGGTTAACTCTCACTGAAAACCCGATATGAAGGCGATCTTCATCACCTAAACGCTGAGCAGGTACAACCTCATCAATTAACGGATAAACAGGCAAATCAAGCTCTTGGCCCGTCTCATCCATAAAACGCACCATAACATCAACGCCTTCAATATGAGGCATATCGATAAGGGCTTTTACCACGATTTCTTCCCCGTCATCAACAGCGTCGGTAAAGAAAACATTCATACGATCAATGGAATACTCACGCTCTATGGAAAACATCTGAAGAGTAAGTTCATTTCTTACCAGAGCATTAAAACGCGTTTTCCAACGAAGCGCACTCGTTTCAACCGTAAGCCTACTTTGACCAAGCGGCTCATTTGTTCCATTAAATTCAGTGAAATTGAGATCTATTTCTCTTACCTCAAAATGAGGCAGCACCACCACAAAATTAGCTTTCGATTCACTGCTTTGTGGCACAAAAGGAAACAGATGAGCAGGAACAGCGGAGCCATCCTTTAAGCGGGCATCAAGCAACAACAAAGAGCCCGCAGACATACGTTCAATAGCCATTTGGAGATAGATTTTTCCATCGCCATGGCACATGCTTTCCAAACGAACATTCATGTAAATACCTTCTTGTACGCTTATTCGGGCAAACGTTTAAGCGCAGAATATGAACTATCAGGATCAAGATTAGGATTGTAGAAGGCGTCGCCTTCTACAAAATAATGAGGCCAGCAATACTGCAACAGTGCCGCCTCGCGACGTTTCCTGATACGAAGCGCCTTTGAATAATTCCTGATACGAGAAACACTTCTAAAATGACTCAGATCAACATGAGGGGTATATACCGTGTAATAACCCTTCTCTTGAGCTTTAAGGCAGAAATCAACGTCGGAGTAATACATGGTAAAACTCTCAGTAAAACCATTCACCTGATCAAACACCGAACGGCGGACCATCATACAATCCCCCGTTACCGCAGAAACATTCTGGGCAACATCAGAACGATCAGGATAAGTTTTTGCCCGAACAGGCAAATAACGGGAAAGAGGCGTTATTACCCTTGAACCACCCACTACAATGCCCGCATGCTCGATGGTGCCATCAACAAAAAGTTGACGAGGGCCCACTACACCAACATTGCTTGACTGGAAATACCCCAGCAGTATCTGCAGCGCATCTTGCGTGATTACTCTCGTGTCATCGCGCAAGAACAACAGGAATTCTCCTTCTGTTTGCTCTGCCGCAAAGTTTGCGATTCGCGCGTGGTTGAATTCTTCATTCCAGTTCAAAATCGAGAAGTTTTCATAACGCGATGAAAGTTCATCATAGGCCTTCTGTGTTTGCCTTTCAGCTTCTCCGACCGAAACAACTACTACTTCGAAATTGCAGTACTGAATTTTTGAATAAATCGAACGTATGCAAGCGATTAGCACCTCAGGATTGTTCTCGGTTGGAATAACGATAACAACATGAGGATCTTCCACCAGCACATGACGAATCTGATAACAATTGTTTTTATCGAGGGCCATTATTTCGGCCTTGATGCCAACTCGCTTGCAGTGCTCAACCAACGCACGTCTTCCCAACTCCCTCACAGAATCAGTTAATACAGTACTTTTTCCAATTGAATACGAATAGCGCACGTGATATAGCACCCGAGGAACACGACATACCCTTCGAGCTGCTTCGGTACACCGAAGTGCCAAGTCGTATCCAAGTGCTCCATTAAACCTCTTATCAAGCAACCCAACATGCAAAAGGAGTACTGAACGAATGAGATAAAACCCCTCAAGATAGTAGCAAGAGCGTAAAAGCTCCGGCGAAAAAGAGGGTCTAAAGACTGGCGCCGAGTGAACACCTTCTGCATCAAACGTATCAGAATCACTGTAGATAAAATCACAATCAGGATATTCGTTGATAGTGCGAACAAACTCAAAGAGCGCATTGGGCGCCATTTTGTTGCACGAACGAACGACCCCAACAAATTCTCCTTCTGCAGCAAGCAACCCTGCATTTATTTGCTCTGCCAGAGAGAGGCTACTGTCAACATCGAGCATATATACACGCTCGTCATCAAATGATGAGATCAAATCAGAAATAAGACTACTATCAGGAGAAGCGTTCACTAAAATGAGCTCCCACTTCCCATAGCTTTGTGTAAGCATTGAACTCATCACATCATAAAGATGATGGGTTGGTGTATTAATTAGCGGGCAAACAATACTGATAAGCGGCGCATGGTCAAAACGTATAGACACTTGCTCTAACAACGTAGGAAAATCTGGTTCGCAAAAACACTTAAACCACTCGTCGTAGCGCTTATCGTCATAAGCGCTCGTGGTTACTTCCTTAAACCCCTCCAAAAGCTCTTCAAGACTGCTTTGTCCTAACATGGCAAAACCAGGAGCAACACTACCTGCCGTATCAGTCGCACAAAGACATACCTCAGGATGGTCTTCGTCAACCAAAAACGAAACCATCATGTAACGACGCTCCAAAAAGCCATAATCAACAACATGAGCAACGCTATCTTCGATCAAATATGAATCGAGGAGAAGTGCTTGACCCTTATCGCCAAGATAATCTAGCTCAATGATGCTCTCTTCGTGATAGGGCATTTCCAACAGAGCGGAAACCATATATTTGTCCTCAAGCTCAAAAGCACGAACAAACGAAATGTGAATTCGATCATGAATAAATCTACCGTCAAGCTGTTCAATCAAGCTGCTCTGCGTTTGATTAATACGAGAATCAAGACGCGAAAACCATTTTACTGATTCCAAATCAAGCTTCTTAGTGCAACGCTCAACAACAGTACCCGACGAATCGATTGCTTTAAATTCAAGAATCCATCGACGAATTTTCATCCAAGGCAATACAACGACAAAAAAGCGTACCCCTGCCGTATTTTTAGTATGAGGAGCAGAGGAGCCATCTCCGTAACACGCCAGAGCAGCATCGGCTAAAACCGACTCAACCGCAATAGGATCTTGATCGTTGCAATAGGGAAAAGCGTCCGAAGGGATGCGAACTCCCGATTCAGTTGATGTTGCGAGGACTACTGGCAAACGTTCATCATAGCCCGTTATCTCAGAAAGAATATAGGCTTTATCACCCGATCTGCGCATAACTTTAAACTGAACGTTCACGCAAAGTCCTCCTTCAAATTCGCAATGTCTTTATTATCGTTGCAATTGAGGTTCTATCGAAGAAGAAATGGATGTCTACCCGAAAAAATTATGAAGCTAATAGCGGCAAAAAGTCTGAAAAAAAGCACGTAGCTTTGAGACTAAGCCCTCGTTTTAGCTTACGCATTCTCAGTGTTGCTATGGTCTTCCAGAAAGATTTTCCTAGAAACAAAGTTCCAAATAGCAACTAAGACCGTAGTAATAATTTTTGAAATTCGATAATCAATAAAAAAGAAGTCAACGAGAAGCCACATAAATACATCATTTAGAACAAGACCGATGACAGAGAGTAACACAAAGATAATAAACTCACGTCGGCGACTCATGTCATCTTTACGCACAAAAACGTAACGCATTGAGGCAACGTAATTGAAAATAACCGAAACAGTAAAAGCAATAGTAGTACTAATGAGATACGGAACAGCAAACACTTCCGTCAAAAATACCATTACACCAAAATCGATAATGAAAGCTATAACACCAACAACACCAAACTTCATAAATTGCGCAATGAGTTTTTTCACAGAGTCTCCTTCTGCTGATACAAAAAAACCCGAACCTCATAGAGGTTCGGGTAAACAATCAAATGGTGCCCCCAACGGGACTCGAACCCGTGTTTCCGCCTTGAAAGGGCGGCGTCCTAACCGCTAGACGATGGGGACGGCACCTGCTAAATGCAGCTTGCCTATTATCACAAAGCTTTTCTTTTTTTGCAAGAGTGAAATTCAAATTTTTTTTATTACCAGTCCAACCATTAAATTATTCCGTTAGGCGATATGAGAACTTTGCATACTCAAGAAGGCTTTATCGTGATAGTGGAGTGTTTACGTAAGAAACGAGAATGATGAGGATTGCGGTAGCAAGTGAGGGATTAGACGTAAGCAACCACTTCGGTTGTTGCACTAATTTCAATTATTACAAAGTCATAGATAATCAGCTGGTTGATTCCCGAAATCTCCCCAGTCATGGACACCTATGTGGATCACAGGCTAATTTCTTGCGCCAGATTGAAGTTCGCGTTCTTCTTTGCGGAACTATTTCGCAAAATGACATTGAATCTATGAATAAGGCTGGAATTACCGTTGTTTCGGGGGCCTCAGGAAATGCTCTTCAGGCAGTTGAGGAATATCTCCAGGGAAATGCCGAACAACTCGTTGTTCATAATTAGCACACATCTAAAGAGTGGTTTGCCTGAGCCTTCGGGCTTATTTTTTTGCCGTAAGCAGTACAAGACTCAAGCCTTAACCCTGAGCTCAATGAAAAACCAGATTAAGGATATAACTCAACGCCCGCCCCTTCCTCATTTCTACGACGTGCGAAACACTTTCTTGAATGTATCCTCGGTTGCCACCCGTATTCCCGCTTCTTTAAAAAGACGAACAGCGACACCGTCCCCAGGAACGAGAGTTCGAGTAAATGTTCCATCATATATTTCATCAACACCGCAAGAGGGAGATTTGGCCTTAAAAATGGCATGTGTTACCCCTTTTTCAAGTGCTTTTTTCAGTGCCACCTGAGCACCCTTTTCAAAAAAAGCAGTGGTGTCTTTACCGTTAACATCCTTAACCAAAAGATCTGAAGATAAGGTTTGAATTTCACTCGGAGGATGAGGAATAGAAAGTCCTCCCATAATTTCTGGGCATACTGGAATACTTTCATGGTGCTGCAAAAACGAAATCACCTCACTACAGGGTTTCGATTTTCCATCATAGCGACAAGCCGCACCCAACAAACAAGCGCTTACAGCAATTTTCATCACATACCCCCTACAAAACAAAACAGGCCAAGCAAACGCCTGGCCTGATAAAGTATGGTGGAGCATAGGGGGATCGAACCCCTGACCTCATGGCTGCCAGCCATGCGCTCTCCCAGCTGAGCTAATGCCCCGAAGTGCGTTGACTAGTATAAAGCTCTCTTCCTCATACGGTCAAGATTTTTTCCTAGATAATCGGAACAGGGGTTCCTTGTCCTTCGATTTTGATTGATGGATAGAACGTTGATGAATCAAAAACATCTTTGATAGATTGTCCCTCAAGAAAAGGAAGCTCAACAAATTCTCTGAGAATTGGGATGAGCTCACTGCAATCAACAAAATGACCCTTTTCGTTAAGCCGATTGGTGTCTTGAGCCCTCCAATAAATATCATTTGCATCGGTAATG
Organism: Eggerthella sp. CAG:368; assembly: GCA_000434775.1. GTDB lineage: Bacteria > Actinomycetota > Coriobacteriia > Coriobacteriales > Eggerthellaceae > Anaerotardibacter. The sequence goes on from FR895482.1 coordinate 43,772, forward strand.
TAATACGTTTGCGCTCCATGCTGCATATAAACCGAATGCTCCTTGGACAGATACCCCATAAGCTCTTCAACTGATACAACCTTTAGAGCTTCCTCAGACTGTCTCCCCATACATACTCCTCTCAACGAGTTAAGCGTTGAGTTGATAATAGCAATGAAACACTTTCTTCAAGAAAAAAGAACGCCCAATACGGTCAATATAGATCTATTGCCCATATTGAAATACCGCTAGTTTTTTTGCGAGGGATCTTTTCGCATGACGCGCAAAATATCATGAGGATGAAGTTCAGTATCGGAGATAATCGAATAAACACCCATTGCCTTATTGGCAATTTCGCAGGGAACATGAACATCATCTGCAAAGACCTCACAAAGACCTTCGACTGTAAGAGAAAAAAGCGAAGCGTAGGGACTCAAAACTTCGAGGGTATCACCAAGATAAAACCTGTTTCGACAATACACTTCAACATCAAAACGACCATCGTTGCGTGGCGCGGAAGTTTTAACCTCCCCTACCCAATCATAGAGTTGTGTGTAAATGTCAGCAGAACATGATTGCTCTGCTTCGCCAAAAAAGAATCCAGTCGAATAGGGGCGATGTGAAATGGTTTCGAGTTCGCTCACCCATAATTCAGGATTCTCTCCGTCAAGAACATGACGGTACGCATTAACAACTGTTGCTACATAGAACGCCTTTTTAACGCGACCCTCTATTTTTATCGAATCAATCCCCGCCTCAATAAGCTTATCGAGATGCTCAAGCATATTGAGGTCTTTTGAATTCATAAGATACGTACCTGATTCGTCTTCCTCAATAGGAAAATACTGCCCAGGACGCGAAGTTTCTTCCAGAACATACTCCCAGCGACACGGCTGAACGCAGTGCCCCTGATTGGCTGACCTTCCCGTAAGATAGTCGCTTATCAAGCAACGTCCCGAAATAGCCATACACATAGCACCATGAACAAAAACTTCAACTTCCATGTCTTCAGGAATACTACGTTTAAGTTGAGCTATTTCTTCTAAAGACATCTCACGAGCACACACGATACGACGCGCACCAAGACCATATAAAACTTTAGCGGCTTCAGCATTAGAAACGGAAGCCTGTGTTGAAATATGAAGAGCTACCGAAGGGGCGTACTGCTTAATAATGCTCAAAACCCCTAAATCACTCACGATAACTGCATCTACTCCCGCCTCTTCTAAAGCACGCGCATAGGCGGGAAGTTCTTCCAGATCTTTATCATGAGCATAGGCGTTGCAGGTAACGAACACATGAGCATTCCACTCATGGGCAAGCTTTACCGCCCCTGGAAGTTCTTCCAAAGAGAAATTCTGAGCGCGTTGGCGCAAGCCAAACTTATCGCAGGCAAGATATATCGCATCCGCACCGAAATAGAGTGCGTATGCCAACTGTTCCATCCCGCCGGCAGGCGCCAAAAGCTCAGGTTTTTTCACTGGATACCTCTTTTGCAAAATTCTTTAGAGAACAGGTTTCTTGCGCTTAATGCGACGTGCAAAAGCAAGAGCTTCTCGTACTTGCTCTAACGGAATGCTTTTCTTTTCGCCCTTTGCGCGATATTTGATCTCAACATTGCCTTCGGACAAACCACGCTTCCCAACAACAATCTGAACGGGCCATCCAATTAAATCTGCGTCAGCAAACTTAACACCAGGTCGCTCTTTTCTATCGTCAAGAGCGACCTCAAAACCATCATTTGAAAGCTCTCGTGCAATTTGTTCAGCGACGGGATATACCTCATTGTCGCCAACGGTCAAAGGAATAATGCATACATGGGCAGGAGCAATGGAGAATGGCCAGATAATACCCTGCTCGTCGTTGTGCTGTTCAACTACAGCAGCAAGCGTTCTGGTTACGCCAACGCCATAACACCCCATGATGAATGGTTGATCGGTGCCATCTTCTGCAGAATAAACAGCTCCCATAGCTTTTGAATACTTGTCTCCAAGCTGGAAGACCTGCGAAACCTCTATACCGCGTGCACCTTCCAATACCTCACCGCAATGAGGACAAAGATCCCCTGCCGTTACTGTGGAGAGATCTGCCCATACGTTAACAGTAAAATCTTCCCCTTGTTTTGCGCCAACAAAATGGAATCCGTCTTCGTTGGCTCCAACAACCCAACGCTCTATTGATTTCAAGGATTCATCAGCATATACCTTAATGCCTTCTGGAAGATTAACAGGACCAATAGATCCTTTAGGAAGCTTTGCCTGCTTTATTTCTTCATCATCAAGAAGCTCAAAACCTTCAATAACACGCTGAGCTTTAAGTTCGTTGAGTTCGTGATCGCCCGGAATAAACAAAGCAACCACTTCGCCCTGAACGTTTTTGCCGACCATAGCCTTAACCGTTGCGCGCTCGCTGACATGAAGGAATTCTGCCAACGAAGCAATTGTGGTTACCCCAGGAGTTGCAATTTTTTCACAGGCATCAACCTTGTGTTCTTCGGGACGAGTAGCACAAGCGCCCGCTTCGGTGTTAGCTGCAAAGTCGCAGGAAGGGCAATATACCAGCTCGGCCTCACCCGCTTCTGCTAAAGCCATAAACTCACACGTTACGCTACCACCAATCTGTCCAGAGTCAGCTTCAACGGGACGATAGTCAAGACCAACTCGCTCACAAATTCTTCCATAGGCGCTGCTCATCTCGTCATAAGTTTTCTGCAGGGACTCCTGGCTATCATGGAAGCTATAAGCGTCTTTCATGATGAATTCGCGACTTCTTAGCAAACCAAAACGAGGGCGAATTTCGTCACGGAATTTGGACTGAATCTGATACAGCGTTGTGGGGAGTTGACGATACGAGCGAAGTTCATTGCGCACCAAAGCGGTGATGAGTTCTTCGTGTGTTGGCCCAAGACAAAAACCATGATCATGGCGGTCGTTCAAACGCATGAGTTCAGGACCATAATCATCCCAGCGGCCACTCTCATGCCACAACTCTGAAGGTTGAAGAGCGGGCATTAGAATTTCTCTTGCGCCAATCGCGTTCATTTCTTCGCGAACAATCTGCTCAATTTTTGAAAGAACTTTCATACCTAAAGGCAAAAAGGCATATACCCCTGAAGCAACCTTGCGAATCATGCCTGCGCGAACCAACAAACGATGACTGGCGATTTCAGCATCAGCAGGATCTTCTTTCAACGTTGGAACATATTGCTCACTCAAACGCATAATATCTGTCATAGTTTTCCTATCTCTTCCATAAGCACATCAACAATAGCCGCCTCTTCAACGCGGCGCAAGGTTTTACCTTGAGAGAAAATAACTCCAGAGCCATCCCCGCACGCTACGCCAATGTCAGCGCTTGCCGCTTCACCTGGCCCATTAACCACACAACCCATCACAGCAACTTGAAGGGGGCGATTAACTTCAGAAAGCCGCCTTTCAACTTGCTTAGCAAGACCAATCAAATCAACCTTACAGCGACCGCAGGTTGGACAGCTAATTAGTTCCGGATTTCTACGACGCAAACCAAGAGCCGCCAAAAGCGTCCAACAGGCACGAATCTCTTCTATCGGATCATCGGTAAGCGAGATTCTCATCGTATCGCCAATTCCCTCTTCAAGCAAAATACCTAAGCCACTCGCGGACTTTATTAACCCCTGAAACAGCGTGCCCGCTTCGGTGACTCCAATATGAAGAGGAACTTCAGGGATTTCTTCTGAAAGCAGTCGATAGGTTGCAACTGTTGTAGGAACATCATGGGCTTTTGCTGAAACAATAACATCATAAAAACCCTGTTCAAAGCAGAAGTCAACATATCCTTTTGCCGAAAGGGTAAGCTTTTCCGCTAGAGAAAGATCTTCCCTTTGAGCAATCGATGAATCAAGAGAGCCTGCATTAACTCCAATCCTGATTGGAATTCCCGCCGCCTTTGCCGCCTCGATTACGAGCTTCGTTTTTTCAAGACCACCAATATTGCCAGGATTGATACGCAGCTTTGCCGCACCCCGACGAGCCGCTTCTATGGCAATTTCTGCACTAAAATGAATATCTGCCACGACAGGAAGGGGCGATTGCTCGCAAATAGATTCGAAAAAATCAAGATCTTTTTTCGACGGAATAGCAATGCGGATAATTTCGCATCCTGCTTCACGTAAGCGTTTAATTTGCTCAACATTAGCCGCAACATCATTAAGCGCATAATTAAGCATAGACTGAACGGCGCAGGGGGCGCCCCCGCCCACAGGAACTTCCCCCACGAAAACTTGTCGTGTTTTCTGATTGGGCTTTTCTGTTTTTCCACACATATCTATCCCCAATTTCCAAAAATAAATCTCTGGATATCTTGGTTAACCATAACAATAAAAAAGACCATAAACAGCACAAATCCTGCCGTACTGAGATAGTTCTGAACGCGCACAGGCACAGGCCTTCTTGCTATCTTCTGGATTATCTCAATAAGCAAGCGGCCTCCATCAAGAGGGGGGATGGGAAGCAAGTTCATCAAGCCGAGCGAAACAGAAATGATAGCCGAAAACGAAAGGATATTTACCAAACCAGCTTCAAAAGCATCGCGAGAAAGCACTGCGATTCCGATAATTGACGTTGAATTAGATACCGTCTCAGCGGCAGTAGCAGGATTAAATAAACCCAAGATGGCTACCACAACCGTGCCGATATAACGAAACCCCGCAACAATAGAATCAATAGGATTGAGAACGATATGCTTTACTTCACCTGTTACGGTGTTTTGTAGATCTATACCCAATATCGAATAAATAATCACGAACATCAGCATGGCATAGAGCAAATTCATGATTGGACCAGCTGCTAAAATGCAAGCCCGCTTCCAAAAAGAAATCGAACAATACTGCTGCAATTCTTCTTCTTTGTAAAATGCTTCAAGATCATTCACTTCATAAGCTGTTCCAGCAGGAAGCCCTTTCCGTGCAGGAGTGCGATACGTGTTATCTGTTCGTTTTTGTGTGGGATGCTCCAGAGAGCCCCAATCAACCAATACCTCCAGTAAGTCAAAAGCTTCTTTTATTTCAAGAGAAAAAACCTTAGCGACTTCCTCATAAGTAACTTCTCCGCGATCATATACAAACCCTAAAATATCTTTGAAAATTGGGTTATTTGGCGCAGGGAGCATGCCGCAAACTTTTGCATACCCTCCCAAGGGAATCGCGGTAATGCCAAATTTGGTTCCCTTTCGAGTAAACCCGATATGAGGACCTGGGAAGCCAATCATAAATTCGGTAACACGAACCTTAAAAGCACGTGCCACTAAAAAGTGTCCTCCTTCATGGATAAAAACCAGAAAACCAAGAAGAAGCGTAGCAATAAGTAATGTTTCAAGAACCTGCATAGAACCTAGAAACCAATCCTTACCAAAGTACGAGCATAGTCACGCGCTTGCGCATCAACCTCTAGAAGTTGCTCGATGCTCTCAACCACAACAGAAGCGGTGTGCTCCATTGTTTTCTCGACCACCTCAGCAATGCCTAGATAGGAGCACTCGCGATTAAGAAAGGCTGCAACCGCGATTTCGTTTGCAGCATTCATTGCACAAGGAAGCGTTCCGCCTGTTGATCCAGCATGTTTCGCAAGAGCAAGACACTTGAATGTTTCGGTGTCTGGTGCCTCAAATTCCAATGATCCCAAAGTCCTGAAATCGAGCGGCTTGACAGGAGCCGACCAGCGCTCTGGATAACTGAGGGCAAACTGAATCGGAATACGCATATCGGTTGTACCCAAATGTGCTTTTACGGAACCGTCAGAGAACTCAACCATAGAATGAATAGCACTCTGAGGCTGAACAACCACCTCAATACGATCGTAATCCATAGAAAACAGATGATGAGCCTCAATAACTTCAAGACCCTTGTTCATAAGCGTCGAGGAATCAATCGAGATTTTTCTTCCCATATTCCATGTAGGATGAGCAAGAGCTTGCTCAGGAGTAATCGATAAAAGATCCTCTCGTTTTTTACCGCGGAATGGTCCACCAGAGGCGGTAACCCAAAGCTTTGACACTTCTCTGGGATCTTCCCCTAAAAGACACTGATAAATTGCACCATGTTCAGAATCGATAGGGAGGAGTGTTTCATGAGTAGACATAGGCATAATAATATCCCCGCCCACCACAAGCGATTCTTTATTGGCGAGTGCAAGCTTTTTTCCCGCTTTCAGCGTCTCATAACTTGCACGAAGGCCTGCGGCACCAACCAGCGCATTTACCACCATGTCCACTTCAGGCAAACGACACAAATCAACAACGGCCTCAGCGCCAAAAGTTGCCGAAAACCCCCATTCTTTTGCATGCGAAGAAGCGGAAGTAAGCGCATTGAGCTCATCCGCTACTATTTCATGAGAAAAGTCTTCATTTCCCACTGCTACATGAGCAACATCAAATTCGGTAAGTTGTTTTTTTAGCTCATCAACACGGCTATACACCGCAAGAGCAACAATGGTTATTCCTTCAGGATGCTGACGCGCGACATCAAGCGTTTGAGCACCTATTGAACCTGTCGAACCAAGAACCGCAATACGTTTTGGTTTTGTTTCCTGTGAAGTCACGAAAAGAACTCCTATCCATTAGCCCTGTTAATAGAATAGGCTCTATTTTTAGAATACGTACGGAATACAATGAAATAACGCTAAAAGAAGCGCCGCAAGCATAGTGACCAAGAATTGCGAATCACAACGATCTAATAAACCACCATGGCCTGGCATAATAGTTCCCGAATCCTTCACGCCAGAATTACGCTTGATTCTACTCTCGACCAAATCTCCCAAAACACCTGCCAAGCCACAGGCAAACCCAAAAATGAGCGCCTGAGCAATTGACATATCAACACCAGGAATAAGCGTAAGCAAACACCAGAAACCCATGCAAGTAATGAGACCAGCAATAAAGCCTTCCCAGCTTTTCTTAGGAGACACGCTCGGTGCAAGCTTATGCTTTCCGATAGCTGAACCAACCAGATACGCAAAGGCGTCATTCGCCCAAACACTTAGGAAGATACCTAAAATTAATACGCCACCCCAAAACTCAGGCAAAACCATTCGAAGCAACATAGCAGCAGACATGGTAAGACCCGTATAGAGTGCGCCGAACAAGCTAACTGCGACATCGCCTACGCGAGCCGGCAGCCAAAACACATACCACACCAGCAGCACGATAATGAATATCACTAAGGTAACCGCAACACCCGGTATTCCAAAAAGCCACATAGCAATAGGAAAAAGCGCTGCAGCAATTATTCCTAAAAGCTCGTTTGGCAACTTGGCATCTGAGCGAAGCATGAGATAAAACTCCCCCGCACAGATCGCAGAAAGTAAAGCTAAATAAAGCGCAGTGGTGACATCGGAAGCAAGTACGCACACCACCGTAAGAAAAATATAGATAACCCCCGTACGAATACGAACCTGAAGCTCAGAGGGATTCTTGAGTTTTTTTGGAGTCTTATCGAGGGCTTTTTGTTTTAATGCCGTTGTTCTTTTTTGCGACTTCGTTGTTTTAAGAGGAATCTCATCAAGAACTTCCGTTGATCCACCCGCTTCATGGGCCTGACCCTTTAAAGCGGCTTCTTTGTCCTGAATAGACGACTCTTCTTCGAGTCCATCTGAAGATCTTCTGAAAGCTTTTCGCACGCGAACTTCAGTCATATCACAGAGCCCCATACCGACGCTCACGCTTTTGATATGCCAATACTGCACGAAGGAAATCATATCGCGTAAAATCAGGCCAAAGCACATCGGTGCAATACAGCTCAGTGTACGCAATTTGCCATAGCAAGAAATTCGAAATTCTCATTTCTCCACTCGTACGAATAAGCAAATCGGGGTCAGGAATATCTACGGTATACAAATTGCCCTTGAAAAGCTCTTCGGTAAGAGCAGCGCTACCCTGATCTCTTTTTTCAGCAAGCTGAACAGCTGTTTTCTCTACTGCTTGAATAATTTCTTGGCGCGATCCATAATTCACCGCCACAACGAGTGTCATACCGGAATTGTTTTTCGTTTTTTCCCAAGCGCGATCAAAGGCCTGTCTTGTTTCTTCTGGGAGCATTGAAAGGTCACCGATGGTTCTAACACGAACCTGCTCCTCATGAAGACCATCAACTTCTGCCAACATAGTCTTAGCAAAAAGCTCCATAAGCCCCGAGACTTCTTCTTGAGGACGCTTCCAGTTTTCGGTAGAGAATGAATAGATGGTAAGATAGTCAACACCAATATCGTTCGCGCAGCGAATTGCCTCGCGGACCGCTTCAATGCCAGCCTTATGCCCTTTAAGACGATTGAGTGCTCGTTTCTTTGCCCAGCGGCCATTGCCATCCATAATAATAGCAACATGACAAGGCACGGAAGCCTCGTCAAAAGTCGCTAGATCGATATCGTTAGGGACACAAGGAAAAATAGTAGTCAGAGGTTTTCTCATAACAACATCACCGCAAGGCTAGATAGCCATTACCTCAGCTTCTTTAGCCTTGAAGGCTTCGTCAATTGAAGCAACGTACCCATCAGTGATTTTCTGAATTTCGTCTTCGGCTCGGCGTTTTTCGTCTTCAGGAAGGTTTTCATTTTTAACCAGCTTATCAATTTCTGAATTCGCGTCACGACGAGCGTTACGAACAGCAATACGAGCTTCTTCAGCATATGTTTTGCACTGCTTTACCAGCTCACGACG
>FR895482.1:52452-64567 GCA_000434775.1 Eggerthella sp. CAG:368
ACGACGCTCTTCAGTCAAAGGAGGGAAAGGAAGACGAATAACCGAACCATCATTATTGGGTGTTACACCAAGATCGGACTTCATGATCGCCTGTTCAATTGCACCGAGAGCAGATTTATCCCAAGGCTCAATGACCAAAGTATGGGCATCGGGAGTCTTAATAGCTGCCATCTGATTAACAGGCGTAAGCGTTCCGTAGTATTCTGCCTTAACACGATCAAGGATCATCGCGTTAGCACGGCCAGTGCGAACAGAAGCAAAATTATCAGAAAGCTGACCTAGAACGCCTTCCATGCGCCCTTTGGTTTTATCCATTGTATCCTTAATCATTGATATCCCTTTCGTTGGCTAACAGGATTCATCTATCACCTGAGATGAACTGGACTAACAAATCACTCTAGCGATCGGAAACAACTGTTGTTCCGATGTTTTCACCCTTAAGAATACGAGAAATGTTTCCTGGAACCGTGAGATCGAAAACAAGAATTGGAAGATTGTTATCCATGCACAGAGAGGTAGCTGTTGAATCCATAACGTGAAGTTCCTTGGAAAGAACATCGAGATAACTAATGGTTTCAAACCTCTTTGCATCTGGATTTTTCATTGGATCATCATCATAGATGCCGTCAACCTTTGTTGCTTTCATGAGGCATTCGGCGTTAATTTCGCAAGCGCGCAAAGCTGCCGTGGTGTCGGTAGTGAAGTAAGGATTACCCGTACCTGCCGCAAAAATAACTACGTACCCTTTTTCAAGATGATGAATAGCACGACGACGGATGTAAGGCTCAGAAACCTGACGCATTTCAATAGCGCTCATAACACGTGTAAGAATTCCATGACGCTCAAACGCATCCTGAAGAGCAAGAGCGTTCATGCATGTTGCCAGCATTCCAATATAATCCGCCTGTGCACGATCCATGCCTTCAGCCGAACCCGCAAGACCTCTAAAAATATTGCCACCACCTACGGTAATAGCAAGCTCGATGCCGTCATCAACAATTTCTTTAATCTGAATAGCGAGCTCTTCAACAACCTTTGGGTCAATACCATAGCCTGTTTCACCCATTAAAGCTTCGCCTGACAGTTTGAGGAGTACTCGTCTATATTTATAGTCTGAGCCCATTCGTATCCTTCCGTTGTTCGATACCGCTCTTCATCTTACCGTAAAAAGAGAAATCCTCTGCCCAAGACAGAGGATTTCTTCGCAAAGCCAAGGCTTCTACATTTAGTCTATGAATCTGTTCCCAAAACGACATCAACCGTCTGTTCAGAGCCAGAGCGATTAAAGGTTACGCTCACCGTATCACCTGGATTATGAGAACGAACAGCAATGATTAGATCACTTGCGGAAGTTACTTTACTGTCCCCAACCTTCGTGATGATATCCCCTTCAGCTATTCCAGCCTTGCTAGCTCCAGAGCTTGAAGTAACACGTGTTACATACGCACCTTCACTAACAGGCAAATTGTAACGAGCAGCTAACGAAGAGTTAACCGTAGTAAGCGAAACGCCAAGCTGGGCATGAGAAGGAGTTTGACCCGCTATGATTTGTTCTGCAATCTTCATGGCGTAATCAACAGGAATCGCAAAACCCACTCCAGAACTTGAACCAGACGTAGAAGCAATAAGCGTATTAATACCAATCAACTTGCCATTCTTGTCAACAAGCGCGCCACCAGAATTACCAGGATTGATTGCTGCGTCCGTCTGAATCATGTTGGTATAAATTGCTTCAGATTCAGAACTATACAAAGATGAAGAAGAGCGGCTTACTGCCGAAACGATACCCGTTGAAACCGACTGCTCAAGACCAAACGGGCTGCCTACGGCCATAACCCATTCACCGGTAACAAGATCAGACGAACTTCCGATTTCTACAGCAGGTAAACCAGAAGCTTCAATCTTTATTACTGCTAAGTCGCTCGAAGGATCGGTGCCTACAACCTTTGCTTCATACTCGCCGCCCGAAGCAACAACCTGCAGTTTATCGGCACCTTCAATTACATGGTAGTTAGTAAGAATGTATCCATCATCAGAAAGAATAACGCCCGAACCAAGAGATGATTGTGTGTATTCCTGAGTAGAGCTTGACCTCATAAACCCTTGAGCTTGCGACTGTGAGGCAGTATAAACGTTGATATTAACCACCGAAGGAAGCGCTTTTTGCGCCACCGCTTCTGCCAACGTAGCATCATCACCCGTAACCGTTATATTGGTGCCAGACCCATCACTCCCAAGCGTTACCGAAGAAGAGTTTTTCCCGAGAGCGGAATAGACTCCAAAAGCAAGTGCGCACGCAACTACCGCCCCTAAAAACCCAAGGAGAAATATTTTAACTCCTGTTTTGCGAGGGATTTTCTCGTTCATTACACAACTCCAATCAAACCAACAAACCTAAGAAATCAGTCTAAGTGCTTTCTTTTTAACTCCATAATAAAAAAGAAGAGTGAACGCGAGATTCACTCTTCTTCCATTTGTAACCTTAACGAAAACATTTCTCTTTAATGACGTCATATATCTTAGCGAAACCGCAGAACAAGCAGGTTTTTTGCAATATATGTATTTATTTACGCAGCCCTTGTATTATTCGTTTCCGTATTGCCACCTGTTAAATCTTCTTCTTTTGCCTCGTCAGTGGTAGTGCTTTCCGGTTTCTTCACGGTTGGCAAAGAGGAAATGTCTACCGATTCACCGAGCCATTTATTCATAACCACTGTCACAATTCCGTTTTTATTGATAGTAGAAAGAGCTTGCTTAACCGCCGATTGCAGTTCGGTATTTGATGATTTAACCGCAATACCATACGTAATAGTGTCTTGAAGCAAAGCAACAGGATAAACAGAAGCTCCTGAAGAATGAGCAACATAGGCACCAATAGTGCTGTCGGCGGCGACAAAATTCACTGACTTATTCTGTAAAGAAGTGAAAGCAGTTTGAAGGTCTGGAGATGAGCTTAAAACACTCTCGCCGTAGGTATCGGTTACCTCCCAAGCGCTCATAGAAGAAGATTGAGCAGCAATTTTAAATGAACCTGCCTCTGTCGGAGCCTTAGCGTTTTTATCAGTGGAAAACAACGCAACTGCAGACGTCATATAAGCATCACTTAACCAATAAGCGGAGTTTTGCGATTCAACGCCCATAACAATATCTACATTTTCATTGGTAAATGCCTTTGCGGAATTCGTTCCAACGTCAACAAGTTCGAGCTTGAGACCAAGTTCATCAGCGAGCGCAGCAGCAACATCAACTTCAATGCCCACGATTTGACCTGATGACTCGGCAGCATAAGGGGCACTTGAAGCATCAACTCCAACACGTAAGGTTCCTGAAGAATTCAGGGCGGAATCCTTAACCGTTTGCTGCTTCTTTTCGGGAGTGTACTCAGTTGAGGAACATCCGGAAAGTACCGTACAAACACACAACGCCGTAACTAACGTCAGAACTACTGTTATCGCTCGCTTCATATAAAGAATCCCTTCTGGAAAATCGTTGCTTCTTTCAGCTGACCTGGTTTTTGACCCCACACTCGCGCACTGGGACTAAGCTTTAATACATCGCCCTCTCGCCCGTGCAGCCCCATGCTGCAATTTCGAGCGGTACGTCTTACCTCTAGGATGCGCCATGCTCGTTTCGAAAAATCGATAACTTACGTGGATCCTTTTGACCGCATCTGCCTTGGACTTGGATAAACCGCAACCACAGACCTAAAAGAAGCCCTCCTAGTGTAGCAGATACTAACAAGCACACTCCTACCATAAAAGCAAATCCGCATACGTTTCATTAGTTTTTACGTTTGCGTTGAATCGATTTCGAATTATTAATTAGACTCGTCTTTTACCCTCAAAGGATGAATACCTACCTCTCAATACTGAATCTTATTCTTGGCGAAACGCTCTGGCCAACACGCTGCGCGCTCTGCGATGCTCTAGACACGCTTCTCTGCTCCAACTGTTGGCAGAACCTCCCTTTTATTGACCAATACCGCACCTGCCCCACCTGCGGAGCAGCTTTTGGGAAAGCAATCTGCTGTGAATGTAATTCGGTATCACTTGAGTTAAAAGGTCTTAAGAGCATTCCCCTTGATGCCTGTGCTTCAGTTTTTCAAGCCACCCCCGAAACGCTTAAGCTAATTACTACTTACAAGGATAGGGGTGAACAACAACTCGCCCCTATCCTTGCGCTTCTGATGAAACCTCTCATAAATCCTGCGTGGCCCAAAGACCTCATACTCACCACAATTCCCGCCCGAAACAAAGCGCTCAAAGAACGTGGATTTGATCACATGATGTGCATAGGTAAGGAGCTTTCTGCTTTAACTGCTATTCCTCTAGTCTCGCTCCTTGGGCAAAAAGAAAGCCGCGATCAAAGAAAACTAAAGGCAAAACAACGCGTAGAAAACAAGAAGAATACCTTTTTCGTGAAAGAAGAACGAATCGCCCCTTCGGTTCTTCTTATTGATGATGTTTTTACTACGGGATCAACCCTCTACTCTGCAGCCACTACCCTAAAAGAGTCTGGAAGCACATGGGTTGGAGGACTTACACTTGCGCGCGTCTAGATCGCTTATGTAATCGAAGCAAAAGCAAACTAGCTCTAAAAAACAGAGTCCGTTCTTGAGAATTTTTTCAGGCCAACAACCTCTTCGAAAGGCGAAAGGGTTAAATCCTTTCAGAAGACTCAGAATTTGCCTGAGCAAACTCCTGAACATCAACCGAAATACTGTGCTGAATAGGCTTCCACGAAGCCTTCTTAACCAGAGCAACCAAAGCGATAGGAATGTAGGTAAGCATAAAGAAAGGAAAGGTGAACATGTAACGGATTTTCTTACCTGTAGTTGAATGAATGTTATCCCATTCAGTAAACGTTGTAAGAGCGCCAAACATAAACATGAACACGGTATAGTTGAACAGACAGAAGAAAATCGAAGAAAGCGATGAAGTGACCATTGCTCCTGTAGACATTACCCCCGTAACGCCGAGCGTAATAATAACCGCATTGAAAATGATAGTAATAATAGTAAGTAGCATTGCAGGAGCAATGGTCATCAGCATGTCATAACACGCAAAACGATATCCTTTTTTGTTCTTAAAGATGCCTTTTACCAGGCCGGCCCCATAATGGAAGAAAACCTGATAAAAGCCTTTAGCCCAACGGAATCGCTGATTCCAAGAATCTTTAAACGTTAAGGGTTGTTCATCATAGAGCATTGCCGTTGGGCAGTAGCTAATACGACGACCGTTAAGTATTGAATACGTAGAGAACTCAATATCTTCAGTAAGAAGATGGAATTTCCATCCCCCCATTTCCTCGATAATCTTCGCACTAACAAAAAAACCTGTTCCCGAAACAGCACAACTTGTTCCTAATGTGAGACGAGCTTGACTGAGATATTTCGCCTCACGCATAAACCAAACTGCATAACCTGCCGTAATCCAGTTAGAACCATAGTTTTTGGAATTGCGATAACTCGTAGAAGCAATAGCGCCACCATCAAATACTTTATTCATTTCACGGAAATAGTTCACATCTAAAACATTGTCCGCATCAAACACAAAATACGCTTCATATTTATTCTGGGAGTAATGTTCGCGGATGCAGGTAATACCGTAATCAAGAGCATATCCCTTGCCAATTTCTTCCGTATTAAAGCGAGGGAAAACGATTGCACCCGCCTCTTGGGCAACGGCGGCAGTATTGTCGGTACAGTTATCCGCGATAACAAAGATATCGATCAACTCCTGCGGATAGTTCTGTACACGAATGCTATGGATTAAGTCTCCGATAACCGCATTTTCGTTTCGCGCCGAAATAACCACCGCATAACGATGGTTTTTTTTCGCCTCACGAACAGGAGGCTTACGCGTAAGCGTTACGAACACATAGAACAGCTGATAGGCATAGCAGCAGGTAAACGCAATAAAAACGCAGAAATTGAAAATATCAACAAAAGAAAGTGAAACTGATTCAAGTACTTGATCAATCACAGAATATGCTCCTTAACGGTAAGTGCTCACTATATTATGTCCCCTTGCGTAGCACTTCTTTCCTACCTATACACAACGGTAAGAAAATCGAACATGATTATAGTTATTTTTAACGAGATGAAACAACTAGGTAAGATATCTGCGCAGTTTGTATACAATTCGTAAGCTATTTAGTTACCTACCAGCTTAAATTAGCTTGATAGAACCACTTTATAAACCTCACTCGCTACGGTGCGTGGTATTCTCATGTATTAGATAAAGGAGGTTCTTATGAACTATGACGTAAAAGATTTATCGCTCGCCGATGAAGGCCTTGATCGTATTTTATGGGCAGACCGCGATATGCCTGTCCTTGCTTCTATTCGTGAGCGATTTGAAAAGGAGAAGCCTCTTCAGGGCATCAGAATTGGTGCATGTCTACATGTAACAACCGAAACTGCAAACCTTATGCGAACCCTCAAAGCAGGTGGGGCGGAAATTGTCCTTTGCGCTTCAAACCCTCTTTCTACCCAAGATGACACCGCTGCCGCTTTAGTAAAACACTTCGAAATACCTGTCTATGCCATTAAAGGAGAAGACACCCCGACCTATTACCGACATATTGATGCCGTAATTGATTCGCTCCCTCAAATCACCATGGACGATGGAGCAGACGTTGTCGGACGCATTCACGACACACGAACCGACGCCCTTGAAACTATCGTTGGCGGCACCGAAGAAACCACTACGGGCGTTGTTCGCTTGGCTGCAATGGCACACCAAAATGAGTTGAAATATCCCATCATTGCAGTTAACGAAGCTAAAACGAAGCATTTCTTTGATAATCGCTACGGAACGGGTCAGTCAACCCTAGACGGAATCATCCGCGCAACCAACCGCCTTCTTTCCGGACGTACGCTTGTCGTCTCGGGTTATGGATGGTGCGGCCGCGGCGTCGCTATGAGAGCACGTGGTATGGGTGCTCAAGTTATCGTTTGTGAAGTCAACCCTCTTAAAGCGCTTGAAGCTATCATGGATGGCTATCGAGTTATGCCTGCTGTAGAAGCAGCTGCTCTGTGCGACGTATGGATTACCGTTACGGGCGACCTTAACGTTATCGATGGTCCTATGTTTGAAAACATGAAAGATGGAGCCATCGTGTGCAACTCGGGTCATTTCAATTCCGAAATCAACATCCCCTGGCTTGAAGAGCACGCCGTAAGCCATGTAACCCGTCGTCCATTGGTTGAAGAGTACACCCTCGAGGATGGCAGAACTGTTGTTTTGCTCGCCGATGGCCGCTTAGTAAATCTGAGTTGCGCTGAAGGTCACCCCGCCTCCGTTATGGATATGAGCTTTGCAAACCAGGCCCTTTGCGCGGAGTATATGATCAAGCACGCACAAGAACTTAAACCAGATTGCTACGACGTTCCTGAAGACATTGATAACGCTATTGCTCGCGTAAAGCTTGAAACGCTTGGTGTAACCATCGACACCCTTACTCCCGAGCAAATCCAATACCTTAACTCTTGGCAAATGGGAACAGTTTAAGCTTTTTCTCCCGCCCTTAATAAAGTGGCCAAAACACGGTATCACTCTTGTGGTACCGTGTTTTTATAACAACTCATCCGAAGGGGGACACCATGAGTGTTGTTCAAAATCGCGAAGCGGTAAAAGCAGAAAACGTCCACGGAGGAAACGGGTACATTTTGCGTGATGTGCTTCTTCAAGACAATCAGCTAAACGGGATTTGCACCTTTGCGGCATGCATAACACTTGAACCAGGATGCGAAATTGGTCCGCATGTTCACGCGGAAGACACTGAAATGTATTTTCTTATCGAAGGCAATGCTCTCTACAACGACAATGGAGAAGAAACAGAAGTGCATGTAGGAGATGTGATGTTCTGCGAAAAAGGAGACTCACACGCAATCAAAAATCACACTGATTCTCCTGCAAAATTTGTTGCCCTCATCCAAAAGTAGAAAAGCTTAGGTAACGCTCGCGGGGCTAAGGCTGAAAAGCTGAGCTACTTCATTCAAACAGGAACAGCTATTCCCTCAGCCCATCAAATTAAGCTAAGTAAAGTAACCACCCTTTATGCAAAAAAACGCCGTTCGTAACGAACGGCGTATTATCGACTGGAGCCAGTGACAGGAATCGAACCTGCAACCCACTGATTACAAATCAGTTGCGCTACCGTTGCGCCACACTGGCAGAAAAGTGACGCCGACTATTATGCCATAACTCCCGTTCCATCGAAAGCAGGAATAAAACTCTCTTCACAAGATCCCCCTTCTTGCCAAAAATAATCTTCCACTCCGAGGGAATCGGCATATTCTAAAACCCGCTCATACTGCTCGGGGGTTACCACTTCGTTAAGATAATACTGCTCAAGTTCGCCATTTGTAGTAAGCGGCGTATACTGCCCCATAATGCTCAAAACTACATCGTTTCCAAAATGTTCCCATAAACATTTTACAGCCTCAAACGATTCTTCAATGCACCCCGGAAGCACCAGATGACGCACGATTACCCCCTTGCGCATAAGACCTGTTTCTTCATCAAATACAGGAGCACCTGTTTGTCGCAGCATTTCAGAAACTGCCAACAAAGCCGTCTCGGGATAGGCTTTTGCCCGTGATAATTTTTGAGCAGTATCCACTGAACTGTATTTAAAATCAGTGAGGTACACATCCACAAGACCATCTATCAACGAGAGCGCTTGGACTCTTTCAAACCCAGAGGTGTTATATACCACGGGAATAGTTAAACAACCATCGTTCGAACAATCCCCTGCTTCCGTGCGCAATTGTGTAAGAACTTGTGCAATATGAGGGAGATAATGAGTGGGAGTAACCAGATTAATGTTAGCTGCATGCTGTTCATTTTGTAATTCAAGAAAAATATCACGAAGTCTGTCGCTTGTTATTTCGACACCCGCGCCATGGGCCAAATCATAGTTTTGACAATACACACACTTCATCGGACAGTACGAAAAGAAAACAGCTCCGCTTCCCTGTTCGCCTACCAAGCAGGGTTCCTCCCACCAGTGAAGAGCTGCCCTTCCAAGAACTAATTTATCCGTAGCTCCACATATACCCACCTCACCGTTCGCTCGATTCACGCCACAGACGCGGGGGCATAAATCGCAAGCTTGATAGTGTTCTAGGGCAACATCAGATACGATCATTCTTTTTTCTCACCCTCAACAAAAAAACGTGCACACCATCCGGTGCGCACGCCAACAGCTCCTTAACTCTAGTTAGAAGAAAAACCCATAAAATCATTTGGGTAATCATCGTTTAAATACTCATCTTCCTCGTGATGATGGTGGTCATGACGACCACAGCATTCATGGTCGGGGTCATCGTGGCCACCACAGCATTCATCATCATGATGATGTTCATACACCTCTTCAGCACGAGACCAATCAAGACCAAACTCTCGTGCCTTTTCTTCGCTTCCAAACACAAGTGTCAAAGCAGCCGGAGAAAGCGAACTTCCACCCACAACAGCCAAAAGCTCTAATAAGTGAAACCCTGCTTCCGCCTGAGGAAAAATCATATCTTTGTCATCAGCAGCACTTAACGCAGCAGCCAATTCACCCATCATCATCTCAACAGTATAGGTTCCTTTGTAGCTGCGATTTCTCAATGCGTCCAAAAATGCCGCATGAACAGGAGCAATGTAGTTTGCTGAAAGTGCTTCTTCGAGAAGGTCTTCTGCATCAAATAACTTTCCTGAAAGCCCATGGAAAGAATCTGCTTCAATAAGACCAATGACCGCTGCTGCGTTATAGAGAGTAAGAGCAACTTTAGAAGCCTGACCTGAACCCGATTTACCCATAAATAAAACACGGTCTGCTATGGCGCGGAGCATGGGATAAACAGCATCGTAACTATCAGACGCTCCACCAGCGACAATCATCAAATTACTCGAAAGAGCGAAAGCATCTTGTGCCACCATATCACGAACAACCAAAGGTGCATCAAGTGCTTGACGATCGTTCACCAAAGCAAGAGCGTTGAGTTCTTGCGCGAAAACGGGAGTTGTAGGACTTAAGTCAACAAGAATTACTCCCTCTTTGGTATCTGACAAAAGACCCGGAGATCCAAAGTAAATATCTTCAAGCTTTGATTGGTTTTCGTGATAAGTTAATACCACATCAGCGTCATTCAAATCTGATGCAGGAAGAAAACCACCCTGTATCAAAAGAGTGCTCAACCTTTGCCCAACTTCAGTATCACCAGCAAAAATAAATGTTTGCTTTTCTTCAGCCATTTTACTTACCCTTCACTTTATGAGCGATTCGATCTGCAACAGACATAGTAGAGCGAGAATCTTTTCCCCAGAAAGCAACAGCAAGCATACCTGGACCAACATGGCTACCGATAACTGGTCCAATACGAGATTCTAAAATGATGGCTGACTCATCCGCTTTATGCAAAAGCTCCACAAGACGTTCTGCATCTTTTGGACAATCACTATGCCCAATAGTGATGTTATGGCCAAACGCATCTTCAGCCTTGCGTTTTTCATAATAATCAACTAGCGCTTTAATGCCCTTTTTCCTGCCGCGCGCAACACCTGTCAACGCAAGCTTTCCTTCGTCATCAATAGTGAGAAGAGGCTTAACGTCAAGCTTTGAGCCAGCATAGGCAACCGAAGAAGGGATACGACCCCCGCGACGAAGTGCTTCAAGGTCATCAACCATGAATTCCTCATCGATGAAAAAGTGTGCCTCTTCTGCCCAATCGGCAAGCTCTTTTGCACTCAATCCCCGTTCGCGCTGACGAAGCGCTTCGTAGACGAGGAGTGCTTCTGCAATCGAAGCAAGTTTGGTATCAACCGCATATATTTCTAAGTCAGGATGGGCTGCCCTTGCCTGTTCGAGAATAATTTGAGCTGTGTCGAACGTTCCCGTAAGACCGCTTGAAAAACTCAAATAAACCGTCGGCTTACCCTGTTCGTAAGCCCAATCAAAAGCTTCATTGAAAGCAACGATGGGTACCTGTGCGGTTTGAGGCTTTTCGCCTTTACGCATGCCTTCATAAAAATCATGATCACTGACCGACTGATACAAATCATCAAGATGTTCGCCCGAGCTATCGGTGTAGGGATATTTGAGAAGATAAACACCCTCCCTATCAATAACCTCATGGGGCAAGTCGCAACACGAATCAATAATAAGGTTGCATTTGGAATCCATAAAGACCTCTCTTTGTTAACTCACTATTTAGAAAGACCAAGCAGTTCAGAAACGAGCTTGCGTCGACGATGGAACAAACCATACTCAAGACCAACTGGATAGGAATGTGGGTTCAAGATACGTTTTTGACTTTCATCAAGAGTTGCAAGTTGCTCTTTACAATATGCCTGCGCAATCATAGCATCGCGATATTCTTCTTTGAGAACAACTTTGCCACCACGCGCCAAGGGCTCCAGCAGCGTAACAAACCTCTTACCTTTAAGGTCTTTTTGGCGCAATTCGTCTGCAGGATCGACAATATACTCCAGAGCAACACCCTTGTTGATATCAAACACCATATCACCCGCAAGCAAACCCGATTCATGGTAGTAACGACGAACATCAAGAACACCAGGCACGGTGAGTTTAGCGGCCTGACCAGAAACCTTAACGCAGTCCTCCCAAGGGCCATCCCCTTTGCGCTTCGCTGCGAGTTTATACACGCCACCCAATGCAGGCTGATCATAGGCAGTTGCGAGCTTGGTTCCCACACCCCATGACGTTACCTTAGCCCCTGAATCTTTAATTGACTTAATAGTGTACTCATCCAAATCATTCGAAAGCACGATACCCGTATCGAAAAGGCCTGCCTCATCGAGCATTTTTCGCGCTTCAATTGCACGCCACGATAGGTCACCTGAATCGATGCGAATAGCAGCAAGATGTTCGCCGCGTTCCTTCATCTCTAGGCCAACAGTAATGGCATTCTTAATTCCCTGCGTAATATCGTAAGTATCGACAAGTAAAACGCAGTTTTTAGGCATGATTTCAGCATAGGCTCTAAACGCTTCTATCTCAGAATCAAAAGACATAACCCATGAATGAGCATGTGTGCCCGAAACAGGAATATTAAAAAGCTGGCCCGCCAACACATTTGACGTTGAAGCACATCCACCCACAA
>FR895482.1:64578-80503 GCA_000434775.1 Eggerthella sp. CAG:368
TGCAGCACGAGAAGCGCGAACGCCGCCCGACTCACCCTGAGCACGACGCAGACCAAATTCCGCAACGGGCGTCTCTGCAGCCAAACAAACACGAGCTGCCTTAGTGGCAATCAGCGTTTCAAAGTTAATGCAGTTAAGAAGTGCTGTTTCAATAAGCTGGCATTGAAGAATTGGGCCTGTTACCCGCACCAAAGGATCATTAGGGAAAACAACCGTTCCCTCACGCACTGCCTCAATATCAATTTCAATCTTAAGGTTTTTGAGATATGCCAAAAAATCAGGGTTGAAAAGCTTGCCACCACCAGGAGCATTGAGCGAAGCAAGATATGCAATATCCTCACCGCTGAACGAAAACTCTTCAATCATTTCGGCAATATGAGACATTCCGCAGGCAATTGCGAAGCCACCATTGAAGGGATTATCTCTAAAAAAAGCATGGAAACACGCTTGTTCATCGAACTTATTGCACTCCCAATACCCTTGAGCCATCGTTAACTGATACAGATCAGTTAACAGCGCATAGTTATCCGTTTTCATGTTGTTCCCCTCCTGCGGTATGGCGGCGACGACGCGATTTTCTATGCGGCATAGTCTCAGATCTGAGCTTTTCTTTTGATGTCGAATTTTGAGACTGCTGTTTCTTTACCGCTCCCCCACTTCTGAGACCAGACGACTTTTGTCCAGGACGCTTAGCGGCATTGTTAGATTTCTTTCCGCTCTTGCGAGAAGAATCGCCTGACTGCTTATTGCGTTCTGCCTTGTTGCGATTATTTGTCTTAGGTCCATTCTTTTTATTTACAGCTTGTCGCTGTTTGTCTGTTCCCGCTTTTCTATTAGGCGAAGCGGTTTTTTCCTCTTTCGTGCCTCGATCTTGTGTAGTGTCTGCACCAGTTTTGTTACGCTGCCTGCGACGCGGACGACGAGAAGGACGCGATTGCTCTTTCTCTTCATTTCGCATTTTACAATTTGCGCAACTCACAGCATCAGCCAACTTATCTTCTGCCGTAAAGGTAGTAACTTCTAAAGTGGTTGAAGACTCAAGAATTGAATACTTATTTACGTTGGAATATGCTTCGATTACATCAGCACTTACTCGGTTAGGACGCTTTCCCTCACCAATAATTTCCATTTCACTCAAGGGAATTTTGACCGTTTTTCCGTCTTCTAAAAGCAAGGTAACACGCTCACAAGGAACATTAATTTCTGTCACCTTAGCGTCTCCCATGCCTTCAACCTCAACCTTGCTGTTAAGTTTTGGCGCACGAGAATTGACCTCTTTATATACCTCATACTCGTAACGCAAACAGCACATCAAGCGTCCACAAACACCCGAAATCTTTTGAGGATTGAGGGATAAATTTTGCTCCTTTGCCATACGAATGGAAACGGGAGAGAACTCTCCGCCCAAACGCTTGCAGCACAGCTCTTGTCCACAATGTCCAAGACCGCCAATAATACGTGCTCCATCACGAACACCAATTTGGCGCATATCAACACGCACATGAAAATGAGCGGCGAGCCTTCTTACGAGCTCGCGAAAATCTACTCTATCTTCCGCCTCAAAATAGAAAACGGCCTTATCGCCATCAAAAAGAAACTCCACTAAAACTGGATGCATATCCTCGTTTGTTTGTGCAGCAAATTCCTTGAAAACACTGAGGGCTTCTTCACTTTGGGCGGAAAGCTCCTCTGCGCGGGCAATGTCTTCCTCTGTTGCCAAGCGCAAAACAGGCTTAAGAGGGCTTTTTAATTGTTCAACCAGTTCATCGCTTACCTCCATGATATCGGCAGTTGCAGTTGCAAACTCTGTACCGCGCTCTGTCGAAACAATTACTTTATCATCAGCGTGAACTTCTATATCAGCGGGATCAAACCAAAGAACCTTTGGTCCGACTTGCATTTTAATTGGTGCTACCCGAACCATGTAAAACCTTTCTTATCTCAAAGAGAAGTACATCGAGGCACGTCTCTGGAGAAACATTATAAGCGATTGCCTCATCACAGCGATACGCTTCACGCAATACTCCCACGAGTGAAGAAGCGTCTATCCGAGGGGCAATCTGCAACAAATACTCCCGACAATCAACATTAACAATGAGTTCAGGAGTTTGCGCCGAAATAATCATGAGATCTCGCAGCCAAGAACGGATAATGGCTGTGAGCTGCTTGAGACAGCGCATAGTTGCCGCACTAAGTGCCCTTTTTTGGCGCGCCTCTATCTGCTTAATAGCCGAACGAGCTAAAAAGTCCGCCGACTCATTTAATTCTGCCTCATGCTCCGAACGAACATTATCAAGGGGGGCCTTCGAACGCTCCAGTATTTCAGCCGCATATTCCAATACATCGCGATTGTCGGCGTGCTCTAAGCTTTCAAGAATCTCTATGACTCTTCGGCGAAACTCTTTTCGCTCAGCACTGCGAGCGAAAGAAAAAGCATTGGTAATAGAGCCGTCACAAGCTTCAATAGCAATGCGCGCATATTCAGGAGAAACCCCCGTATTCTGCGACACAATACCCGCAGCCTGCGTTGCGGGAATATGCCTAAAAGGAACAACCTGACAACGCGAAACAATTGTCGGCAAAACCGCTTCACGCGTTCTGCCCAAAAGAATAAACACAACACCTTGAGGTGGTTCTTCAAGAGTTTTCAAGAAAGCATTTGCTGCTTGCACCCCTAAAAGATCAACCCTATCAAGTATATATACTTTACGCTTTGCGCGAATTGGAGCGAGCATGGAATCTGCAACGATGTCGCGCACCTGATCAACAAGATAGCCATGAACGCCCTCTGGCGCATAATAGCGAACGTCGGGATGCTTTTTTCTTTCTACGCGACGACAGTCGTCACACGTGCGGCAGCCTTTTTTCTCGCAAATAATTGCTTGGGCAAAAGCATAAGCTGCTGCGGTTTTATTAGAACCCGCAGGGCCAGTAAAAAGATAGGCGTGAGTTACACGCCCTGAAGAAATGATCGCTCTAAAAAACTCGCGAACCTTAGATTGGCCAAAAATACTCTCGAAAACATCTCCCAAGCCGATCAATCTCCATCAGAAATTTGGGCTTTATGATCGGTATTACGGTTGTTAATTGCTTCAAAAAACTCTGGTTTTAAGATTTCCGATGATTCACTCCAGCCAAAAACATCCTTTAGCTCAAAGAAAATTTTCCGAGCCGTTTGAGCTTTAGGACCAGAAGAAGAAACCACTCTTACCCGCTCTGGGTTTTCAGCAGCAATACGGAAGAATCCCTGATTAACACGCGTATGGAAATCGGCGCCTTCGAGCTCTAGCCTATCAGCATTCCCATGGTGCGTAGCACGCCGCAGCCCTTCTTCGGCAGAAGCGTCGGTGGTAAGCAAAATAGTGCGACAAGGATGGACTCCTTGGCAAGCAAATCCATTTGCCTGACGCACGAAGCTCTCAGGCAAGCCACGGCCATAAACCTGATAGGCAATAGTCGAATCATAGAAACGATCAAGCAGAACAACCGCGCCACGCGCAAGGGCGGGAATGAGCACTTCTCGAACAATCTGCGCACGAGCAGCTTCATAGAGAAGGAGCTCAGTTTGATCAGACATATTGGCGTTATTAGGATCAAGCACAAGAGAACGAACCGCTTCACCAATAGACGTTCCGCCAGGTTCTCTCAAACATAAAACCTCTCGGCCCATCACCCGAAGACAAGAAGCCAAAAAAGTAATATGCGTTGTTTTGCCTGCACCTTCACCACCCTCGAAGGTGATCAAGACGCCAGGACCCTTAGTTTCCTCTTGACTATTGCTCACTGGTTTCCTCGTTATCAAGCGAATAAATAGAATTTCCCTTTGTGTCAATCCCAACAAAGACAGGAAAATCATGCACGGTGATTTCACGAAGCGCTTCCGTGCCTAAATCATCATACGCCAAGGTTTCACACGAATCTATGTGCTTGGCGAGAAAAGCAGCAGCACCGCCGGTAGCAACGAAATACACCGATGAGTACTCTATGCATGCTTGACGCACTTCTTCAGAACGGGTGCCTTTACCAATAGTTGCCGTCAGCCCTCGTTTATACAGTTCGGGGGCAGCAAAATCCATACGAGAAGCCGTAGTTGGTCCAATAGCCCCAAAAGGTCTACCCGCAGCAGATGGCGTAGGACCCGCATAAAAAATGACCTGGCCACTTAAGCCGTAGGGCAACATACCCGATTTATCGAGTTCGCCTAAAAGTCGTATATGCCCCGCATCGCGCAACGTGTACATGGCTCCATTCAGCAAACAGGCTTCTCCAGCTTCAAGAGAGCGCGCATCAACTTTAGAGAGTGGAAGATTGATAGTTTTATAGTTCAACGGTAACCCTCCTCATTGCCGAGCAGCCCATATTAATTGCCACAGGCAAAGCAGCAATATGACAAGGTGCTGTCATCACCCTTACTCCTAATGCTGTCGTGTCTCCACCGAGAGCACCCGCACCAATTCCCGTTGCGTTAACAGCAGCAAGAAGTTCTTCTTCAAACTCTTGAGTTTCCGCATCGGACGCAAGCTCATCGAGTGGGCGCATAAGGGCACGTTTAGCTAAATTGGGAACCTTGTCAAACGTTGAGCCAACACCCACGCCAATAACTAAGGGAGGACAAGCATTAGCTGCCTTTTCTCGAACGCATTCGACAACAGCGTCAATTACCCCCTGACGACCCGCCGAAGGGGTAAGCATAACAACACGGCTCGCATTGTCGGAGCCGCCGCCCTTAAGCATGATTCTTAGGCGAGCAACACCTGGTTCAGGGATGAAACGCCACTCACAAAAAGCAGGGGTATTAGTTCCGGTATTTGTTCGATCAAACAAGGCATTTTTCACTACCGACATGCGCAATCGTGAGTTGGTAAAGGCAGAAGCAACTGCCTTATCGACATTGGCAAAAACATTTCCATCCATTTGAATGCCTGGGCCAATTTCTAAGCACACCCAAACAGTACCCGTGTCTTGACAAAGAGGAACGCGGTCAGTTTCAGCAATTTCTGAGTTCTCAACCAATTGTTCAAGCACAATGCGCGCACGTTCATGCGTTTCTTTATTTCGTGCAGCAATGAGTGCTTCCTTAATATCGGAAGGAAGCACTGTTGCTAAACGAGGAATATGAACCAGAAGCGCATCTGCTACGGTGTTAGACGAAATAGTTTTCATAACCATATACCCAACTCGCTTCAAACTTTCTTACTCGGGTAAATTCTCCAAGCCCTTTGCCACACTTGCTGCAGACTCATGCAAAGCAGCCATTTCGTCGTCAGTTAAATCAAACTCAACGATTTCTTCTACGCCCTCTTTACCAAGACGAACAGGAATATTCATATAGAGATCATGTAAACCATAAGGACCATCAATATAAGCGCAAACGCTCATTACCTCTTTAGAGTCAGTCAAAATAGCCTCGACCATCTTTGCAATAGAAGCACCGGGAGCATAGTAAGCGGAACCCGTCTTCAAATGAGCAACAACTTCTGCACCACCTTTAACGCAGCGCTTCACCACTTCCTCAACTTCTTCAGCGGAAAGAAGCTCGGTGATTGGAGTTCCTTTTACTGTGGTATAGCGAGGCCAGCAAACCATACCTTCTCCATGAGCGCCTAAAGCCCAAGCCACGACATCAGCAGGTTCACAGCCCAATTTTTCACATACCGCAAATGAAAGACGTGAAGAATCAAGCACGCCACCCATACCCATCAAACGATTTGAAGGAAGACCCGACTTCTTAAAGGCAAGATAGGTCATAACATCAAGAGGATTGGTGACACAGATATAGATTGCATTAGGAGAAGCCTCCATAGCCGCATCGATAACCGATGACATGATTCCGGAATTAACACCGAGTAAATCTTCACGCGTCATACCAGGTTTACGAGCAATGCCAGCGGTAATAACAACAATGTCAGAATCTTTTGTTGCTTCATAATCGTTGGTGCCCGTTACTGAAACAGTAAACTTCTCAACTGAACGCATGTGCATCATATCGAGCGCTTTCCCCTGAGGAAGACCCTCTGCAACATCAACAAGAACAACATCCGCCAAATTTTTGGACGCGATAATATGCGCTGCCGTTGCGCCAACGTTGCCTGCACCTACGATAGTGACTTTACTCATTATTCCTCCTGAATAGTACGTTTCTGATGCATGCTAAAACTTAGCAATCACATAGACTATCTTACCCTTTCGGCATAAAAAAAGCACTCGTCAACGGGTGCTAGATCGTTCCTAAAAGTAGGAAGGGTATAATCAGCCCTTTTTATTTTTCTTTTCCCTGATAAACTTCAGACCCTTTTCAGTCAATTGACCTCCTGTCTTTACTGCTTTTGTCGCCGTATTAACAGCAATGGGTTTTGCTGTTTCAAAAATCGCACCTGCAACTTCAGGAACCTCATGAATAACTTTTTTTGCAACTTTCGGAGCCGATTCGGCGGTTTTGTAAGCGGTTTTCTTTGCTGAATTTTTAACCGCAACCGCTGCTTTTTCCGCAACATCATCAAGCTTCTCTTCTAAAGGAGTGGCAACGCGTCCCGTATAGTTTCTCTGCCCTTTACTTATCAAAGCTGCGCCACCTGCAATTGCCGCAGCTCCAGGACCAGGCAAAACAAGCATAGGAACGCCTGCAGCAGTTAAAGCTGCACCTGCCGCCATTTGTGCTGCTCCCTTAATTTTATGTTTAGGAGCGGAACAGCCATCTACGGGCAAAACTTCAGGAATAACAACTACGGGCTCTTCCGATGAATTCTTACTTGAGGAATTGTTGTCGTTTTTCATTGCGCCTCCTTATCTTCTTTTCCGAAGTGTACAAGAAACCCAAGTGCCGTTATCTCATTCGCAACTAAATCGTAACCCTAGGTCAAAAGCCCTCACTTCTTTGATACCAGGAGAATAGAGCAAGGAACGAACACAAAAGCTCAAGAAAACGTATCCTCATACATACCCTCGCAAACGCTGCATTAAAAACATTGCAACAAAAAAATCCCTGCAACTTTACTCAACTGAGTCACAGGGATTTTTATCATAGGCATCCTTCAGGCAGATCTTATGAGGCACTCTTTTTTGATGTTGTTTTTTTTCTTGGTAGGAGTTTTTTTACCTGATTTCTTCGCGGCGGCTTTTGCTTCCTTTTTCTTTGCCTCTTCAGCTTTTCCCGGACAGCTAAAGTTAGGACAAAGCTTCCATGGCCCACGATTAGTTGTAACAATAACCATCGGAGCTCCGCAGTGCTCGCATACCTCTTCCGTTGCGGTCAAGGCACCGTATTGAGGAAGCGGATATCCCGTTTTGCACTCATCGTAGTTTTCACAACGAATGAAGCGCTTAAGCGTGCGGGGATTTTTGCGCGCAATTAACTGCGCTTTCTTTCCCTGCTCAGCACATGTCGGGCACATCCCCACCACCAAATCAGGTTCCTTGTTGGTTTCACATTCAGGGTCAATACACAGCACACGAGGCTTAGAGCGAAACGCGGTCACCTTTATCTGAGGCATTCCGCACGTTGAACATTTTTCCTGTAAGGCTTCGATTTTTCCCTTAGGAAGTGGATACGTTACATCACAATCGGGCCACCCAGCGCATCCAATAAACATTGATCGTGTTTTTTGCGAAGTGCGCAGCTGAAGATCTTTGCCGCACTTAGGGCAAGGTCCAACATACGCATCCGCTGCAACCGCATCCGCCAAAGCCTCCTTCACCTCTTCGGAGTGTGGAATAAGATTTGCAAGCTCTTTAGCAAGCAGATCACGCGAGTGCGTTACCACTTCCTCCTTTGCCGAAGAGCCTGCGGCAATTGAAGTCATTTCTTCTTCTAAGTTAGCCGTCATATCAGGACTTGTAACATGCGGGGCAAATTTACCCAGCGCATCGATAACTGCAATACCAAGCTGCGAAGGTTCAATAGGGTCGTTCTGAACGTATTTTACGGTATACAGACGCTCAATAATGGAATGTCTTGTTGACTTAGTTCCCAAACCAAGCTTTTCCATTTCTTGAATGAGTTTGCCTTGAGAATAACGAGCGGGAGGCTCGGTTTGTTTCTTAGTTTTTATCGCACCCTTGAAAGTGACCGTCTCGCCTTCAGAAAGGGCAGGAAGCTGCTCGTCTTTCTTAAGACCGTAGGGATAAATTGCTCTAAATCCTGGAACAGCAAGAACATCTCCCTTAACTACAAAAGGCTCCTGGTTAACTTCAAGGGTAACCTTAGTTCCCTCAACAACGGCCGCATCTGAAAGGGTTGCCATAAAACGACGAGCGATAAGGTTATACAGCTTATATTCGGCAGGAGCGAGCTGCTCAGGCGTTGCCATGTTTGTAGGATGAATAGGCGGATGATCGGTGGTTTCCGTCTTACCGCGCGTTGCCGTAAGCTTGCCTTTTTTCAGTAGCTCTTCTGCATAAGGACGGTAAGCGGGATTACCCGAAATCCTTTTTAGGATATCCACCAAATCAAGCGAGGATGGATACACCGTGTTATCAACACGGGGA
Organism: Eggerthella sp. CAG:368; assembly: GCA_000434775.1. Classification (GTDB taxonomy): domain Bacteria; phylum Actinomycetota; class Coriobacteriia; order Coriobacteriales; family Eggerthellaceae; genus Anaerotardibacter. Next base: position 73,063 of record FR895482.1, read on the forward strand.
TAAGAAATATAACCATCCATATAAAGACTTTCGGCCAGACGCATGGTGCGTGCAGGACTCAACCCTTCCGCACTGGCCGCCGCCATCAAAGAGGTGGTGTTAAAAGGAACAGGAGGCTGAACCTTGCGCTTCTTCTTCTCAACAGAAGCAACAGTGGCTTCCTGAGCGCCAGCAACGTGTTCCATAACAACATCAGCGAGCTCTTCTTTTTTGAAACGCGCCGTTGCATGAGGGGCAGAAAAATCCATCTCTCCATGGTTAAAGTCGCCCTTAATTACCCAATAGTCTTCAGGAACAAAAGCCATTCGCTCGCGTTCACGCGCAACAATCAGGGCAAGGGTTGGTGTTTGAACACGGCCCGATGAGCGCACATTACCGTATCCTGCAAACTTAACAATTGTCAAAAAACGCGTTAAAACAGCACCCCAAATTAAGTCAATATCCTGACGCGATTCTCCCGCTTGAGCAAGATTGGTGTCGAGATCTACCAAATTAGTAAATGCACGCGTGATTTCCTCTTTAGTAATAGCCGAATAACGAGCACGAGCAATAGGAGCCGTATCGTTCGCCTCTTTCACGCAAGTTAATACATCAGAACCAATAAGCTCACCTTCGCGGTCGAAGTCGGTGGCGATAATAATCGAATCAGCCTTCTTGGCGAGATTTTTAAGCGAGCGAATAATATCCTTCTCTTTAGGAAGTTTCTCGATAGGCGCATACACCAAATATGGGAGCGCATCCATTTTCCAGGCACCGAGCTCTACGCCTTCGGGAATAAAAGGCTTCTTTTTCTTGAAAGGAGGTTTTGGTAAATCGTCAGGAATTGATACGGGAATTGCAACGCCATCAGCATCAACACCAACCCATCCCCCTCTTTTTTTATATATAAGCTGCGGAACAAAATTGGGTTCCAAGATGTGGCCTCTCATGCCAATCGTCACCCATTCTTCTCCGTCGCGCTCAAAACGATAAACAGGCGTGGAATATACCTTGTCTGCTTTCGCTTTTGTCACTCCAAGCAGCTCCGCGATTTTCTGGGCTGCAATATTCTTCTCTGTAACAACCAGTTTCACACGATACCCCTCTCATGATTTTACGTGCGTGGGGATAATTCCCTTTTTGCAGGTACTCGGGTCGTAAGAATACACGAATTCAAGAAGAAGAGGAAACAAAAGATTGGGACAAACAAAAGTTTTTTTAGAATATTTCTAATTATTCGACCTGTTTTTCTTTCTCGAGTACACTCTTCATTGCCACAATAGCGCACTCAAGCTGATCATTGTCAGGCTCGTTGGTAGTAAGGCGCTGCATTTGCATACCAGGCCATAGAATTACTTTTACAAGAGCATTATCAGGGTGAGAACCTGCCCACTTTACCGTTATTTCATACGACAAGCCCGCAATGAAAGGCAGAAGGATTACTCTTGCGAGAAGAACAAGAAGAAACTTTGCAGCACTATCAGCTATTCCAAAACCAACAATCACTTTATCGAGCGGAATGATGGTATAAACCAAAATAGCAATGATCATCACCATAATAAGAAAGGCAGTGCCACAGCGAATATGTAGCCGCGGAAATGAACGAGCGTTTTCAGGCGTCAGCGCTAAACCATGTTCATAGCAATGGATGGTTTTATGTTCGGCCCCATGATAGGCAAACATTCGCTTTATGTCTTTCATACGACCAATGAGCCAAACATAAAAAACGAAAATCGCTACACGCGCCAAACCGTCAATGATGTTCCACGCAAGCGTATTCGTGTCGTAGTCTCCTACCAGCACATTCGAGACTAAAGCAGGTAAGAAAATGAAGAGAGCCAGCCCGAGCGCAATACCTAAAATCATCGACAAGGCCATAGCTCCCTTGCCAAATGAATCGCTATCGACATCACTCGAAGAGCGCTCCATGCTTGTTGGATGAATGGTTTTATCGGAAAAAATACCCTCTCTAGCTTCTTCCCAATCACTATCTTCGTATTCATCAACGATAGCATGATTAGCGGCAATTTCTAAGGCTTTAAACCCGATGGTAAGTGAATCGATCAACGCAACACACCCTCGGATAAGGGGCCAAGAAAGCCACCCCTTACCGCGACTCTTCCGCAAATCGTGCTCTTCGGTGTAAACTACACCGCTGGGTTCTCGCACAGCAACAGCCCAGCACGATTTTCCGCGCATCATAACACCCTCAATTAAAGCTTGACCGCCAATGTGAGTTTTGATGTTCCCGTCTTCCTTAAAGGCTCTTTTTACATCAGATTTCGTCATAGAAATGTATATATTCACCGAACCAAATTACTCACGCACAATGTGGGGATAGGGATTTCCACAGGTCATCTTTCCTTCAGGGCAGGTGCCTCGCACACACGGAGCACCTGCATCCATAAAAATATAGGGAGCGGTTGGTTTTACCAATGCAAGCATACGATGAGCCATCTCACGAATTTCCCACTGAGCGCGATTGCAGCAACGAAGACTGAAGAAATGAAGCAGCTCGCGGATATTCATCGTGATAACAATCTTAGTCTCCGCAGCATTGGGTAAAAGATAACGAGCATCTTCTGCGGGAATACCTGCATCAAGAAGCTTTTGATATCCCTCCAAAACTGCATTGATGGCCTCATCAAAAATACGATTCGCTTCCTCATCGCGAGAAACAGTATCTGGCTTAACCGTTTCAACGCCCTCAGTAAACTTTACATACCGCTGAGATTGCTGGTTAAAACTTGCCAATCTATGACGTACCAGTTGATGAGTTAGAGCACGCGAGACGCCGTCGACTGCGAAGGTGTAACTTACATGCTCGAGAGTTGAAAAATGCCCCGACTTCATAATGGTAGACAAAACGCTCTGAACTCTTTCAGGCGGCATAGTTTCCATGAGTTCTTTTGCACCCACCGGAGCATAACAAAGGCGGGCAGCCGTTGCGACAGCTCTTTCAGGGTTATCGGGGTATTGCAAAAGCTCAACGTTCATAGTGTGCCTTTCGAAAGTTCAGTACTTCTTTAGTAGCGATATCTTACTCTAAAGAGCAATACGTTCAAATTGGTCTTTGCCTACCCCACAAACCGGACATACGAAATCTTCAGGGAGCTCATCAACGTACTCAATATGCCCACACACTTTACAACGCCAGGCGTATTTAACCTCAGAGGCACCCCTTTCTTCGACACCTTCCGCGATATCTTCCCCATTGTAGCTTGAGGCTTTAGGAGGCGTTTTTCCACCTTTTACCTGATGGTAGTAAGAATATGTCATACTCGGAATATCCGAAAGAACATCGGCGTGTTCAACTTCACCAATAAACAAAACATGGGTTCCCAAATCAAGCTGCTTGGTTACCTTAACCGAAAAATGCGCGCTTGCGTTTTGCTTGACATAAGTAAGCCCCAACGATGAGGAATCTGTTTCAAATTCGGCGAACTTGTCTACCTCCGCGCTTGAGTGAAAACCAAAGGTACCAATGAGTTCCATGGGAGCACTTTCATCAAGCACGGCAACCTCATATTTGCCCGTTTCAGTAATTGCGGATGAAGTGACATTCTCTTTATTCACAGCAACGCTTACTTGAGCAGGCGAAGAAGTAACCTGGGCAAATGTATTCACTACGCACCCTACCGCTTTCCCCTCTTTTTCCGAAGAAATAATATAGAGTCCATACGATAGGCTTCTAAATGCTTTGCGATCAATCATTATTCCCCTCCTAATGTCAAAACCTAGAATAAGTATATCGCAGAGCAACAAGACAAAAGAAAACCCGAGACGAATATACGCCCCGGGTTCATTCTTTTTTATTGAGATAGAAACTATTCAGCAGCAGTTTCTTCAGCTGGAGCCTCTACGGCCTCAGCCTCGGCAGTCACAGCTTCAGCCTCTTCTGCAGCAGGAGCTTCTGCTTCCGCCTTAGCAGCAGCCTCTGCGGCCTTTTTTGCATACTGAGCAGCACGCTCTGCCTTTGCAGCAGCCTTTGCCTCACGCTCTTCACGCTTCTTAGCTTCCGCAGCCTCTACAGCAGCTGCGCGTTCTGCCTTCTTTGCAGCTTCGCGAGCAGCAACGGTTTCTTTAGCAGCACCAAACTTGTCAGCAAAGCGCTGTACGCGTCCGCCAGAGTCAATAAGCTTCTGAGTGCCCGTAAAGAATGGATGGCATGCGCTGCAGATATCAACACGAATTTCAGGCTTAGTAGAACGAGTCTGGAATGAGTTGCCACAGGTGCAAGTAACAGTGCAATCTACGTAATTTGGATGGATGTCTTTTTTCATTGATTCTCCTCACTAATACCTTGGTTTCCGACCAAGATGAAGACAAGCTTTTTGAGTTTACCATAGTTATACACATATACAAGATCTCTACACAAAAGAGATCTGAGTGCAAGCTCTCAGTCCTTAGACGGGACTATCTTTAAGTTTAATCTAAGCGTTACCTTACTTACTTTTTCTTTTCTTTTATCTGTGACGGATGAAATTTAAAAAAGTCAGTACGTGGGGGCAAATCGCGCACACGATGACGCTTTTCATCAAGCTCGATTGCGTTGCAGAGTTCTTCCATGCTGTCAAAATCATAGTTCCAACTGAAGAAATCCTCGAACTCAAAATTAAGGTAGTCACATATCTTTTCAGTTCCTCGTGGAACAATCGGATGCATCAAAAGCGTAGCCACACGCAGCAGGAAGAATGAATCAATCAGAACTTGCCTGCGTAATTCGTCATCTTCTTTTTGCTGAGCAACTTTAATATTGCTTGACCAATATTTGTTAGCGTAGCGAATAAACTCATCCATCAATGACATGATGGTATGCAAATCAACCTTATACATGGTTTCATCGTAGGTACTCATTACCTTATATACCTCAGCAAGCACCTCTGAGGAAACCTTACCTAAAGGCATATAACCCTCAAAGTTATTATTCGCCTCATACAAACAACTTCTCGCCAAGCGATTAAACACCTTGGTAAGAAGAGCTCCTTCTTTAAGGGCAGGATCTGCCACACGAGGGTCATTTCGCTTTTCGGGATCTGTCTCAAACATCTTAGGCTTAAAGCCAACCGACTTCTGATCAAGCGCCAACGCAAGAAAATGAGCACGAAGTTGTTCGGCTGTATAATGATCAAGCAATTCATCTGCCGTAGGAGGCTTAACCTCGCTTGATGAAGATGCCTTTTTGTCACCAAATAAAATATGATGATTGGCTATTAGTTTTGTTTGCTGAAGCTCCCCTTCCGCTGGGTCGGAGGCAATATGCCCGCCAATTTGCTGAGCAGCAAAAAGAGCAGGTTGAGCAACGCCGTAGAAATAAAGATTATCTTGCCCAATAAACTGATACACCTGAGCGTTTTTATTACACCAGAATTTACGCCACAGCGAACGCGAAAGACCACACTTGTCGTTCCTTGCAATAGTAAACGAAAGAGGAGCCCAAAGACTTTCAGGCCACACCCAAACCGTAAGACCATCGACGCCTTCCATTTCTGGAGCACAAACGCCCCAGCCCGCATTACCTGAAATGCGAAAAGGAACAAGCGTTTTTCCTGTTCTAAAACGAATCCCCTCTTTTGTAAGCACGTCACGCGCCGCATCACGTGCTTCAATAGATTCAAACTCAATTTCAAAACTCTGCTTACCCTTTTCGGCACCACGGTATACGTGGACGCCTAGACTATCAGCAATCTTAAGATAGTCTTCGTAAAGCTCATTTTTGATATAGACAATAGGGGGAGCAAGAAACTCCTTAATAGTCTTTGTGACTACAGGGCGAATTTGAGGATCATTCTCTAAACGCTCAGCATATTCTTTTACCACATATGAAAGCTTAGGCAAATCGAAATACCAGTTTTTCACCTCGCGCATTTCGGGAACCGTACCCGAAACCGTAGATATAGGATTGATAAGATCTGCTGGGTCATACTGGTGACCTAAATCGCATTCATCAGCATAGGCTTTCTGGCTCTTACAACCCTGAACAGGACAATGACCTTCAACCTGACGACCATTCAGAAACATCTGCTCTTGGGTGTCAAAAAACTGCAGAGTTGACTCCAAATGCAGCAAACCATTTTCGTACAGACGCTCGATAAAGCCCGCAGAAACCGCCTGATGAACTTCGCCACAGTGACCAATCCCGCTACCTTCATATATATCTAAGCTAATATCATAGCTATCGAGTGTAGCTTTTTGACGATCGTGGTTGCGCTGAACGTATTCTTCAATAGTTCCTGAAAACGTTCCCGCTTCTACCTCTTTACGATAGCCTTCTTCGATTGGAGAGCCGAAGCAATCAGTACCTGATACAAAACAGACATTTTCCGCTCCAATCCTGTCTCGCAAAAAGCGAGCAAAACAATCTGCCGGAACAAAAACGCCCCCCACATGCCCAAAATGCAAAGACTTATTACCGTAGGGCATCCCCGCAGTAACAATCGCTCGCTTTGGCCACACAACCTGTTTTTTTGGAAAACCATGCATTGCAATCGTTCTTTCTTATTAGTGAAAAGTGATCAAACTGTTTCTAATTATCCAAAAGGCTTAATAACTCATCATAAGACGACGAGCTATCAAGGCTCACAATACCATAATGCGAAAGACCAGCAAGGGAAGCAGCCTTATCGCATGCATCGGAAAGCGTTCCAATTTCGTCAATAAGCCCATTCTGGACTCCATCAGAGCCCGTAAAGGTTAGCCCTGTGGCAAGTTTCTTAACGTCATCGACGCTCATGTTTCTTCCTTCACTTACCGCATTAATGAAAACCTGATTGATTTGATTTACCTGATTTTGATAATGAGCAATTTCTTCATCAGTTAAAGGACGAGTTCCGTAAGAAGAATCCTTATTGGGGCTTGATTCGATAGAAACGGCATCAATGCCGAGCATGTCGAGCAATTCGGAATAATCCATAAGTTGAATAATCGTTCCAATCGAGCCAACAGAACTTGAAGCATTCGCATAGATGTAGTCTGCCTGGGAAGAAATGAAGTATGCTGCCGAAGCGTTCGTAGAACCCGATGAAACCACAAGAGGCTTAGAGAAATCTTTGACGTATTTTGCCATTTCCTCTCCTTCGGCAGAATAACCACCGCCCGAGTCAACGCGCAAAACAACCGCAGCAACGGAGCTATCTTGTTCCGCCTCATTCAGAAGAGAGAGCAAGCCTTCAGAATTACAGGCGCCCGAATCTTCTCCAATAGTTCCCTCTAGGTGAATGAGGGCAATATTTTTAGGACCAAGGGGGGTTTGAGAAACAATCCAGCTAATTCCGCCAAACAACAACAAAACGGCAAGAATAATCAAGATAACCCAGGGGGCTTTTGATTTCTTTTGCTGCGGCAAAGGATATCCATAGGGGTTTGGGGTAAACCTCGGGTCTGCTCCAACAGGCGGCACGGGAGCTCCTCCTGAAGGAGTATTTCCATATTCCGTCATATCAGCAACCTCTTCCTAAATAGT
>FR895482.1:80538-85405 GCA_000434775.1 Eggerthella sp. CAG:368
CCGTTTAGACGGGCGCGATCATGCAAACGTGTTTATGTTGCCCACTAAAGGTCGATATTATCCTCTAATTGACGACCCTGGGCCTTTTTTGCCGCACGCAACAAAAACTCCTGATTATTTCTTGTTTGTTGCAACGATTTAATAAGCGAATCCATCGAACGTTCGGTGTTGTTACGGTTTGCCAAAATACGACGAACCGCCCAAATCAAAGGAGCTTCCTGGGGGTCAAGAAGTAAATCTTCACGACGGGTACCGGAAGCAACGGGGTCGATAGCGGGGAAAATTCGACGATCTGCCAAAGAACGATCGAGCTTCACTTCCATGTTGCCCGTTCCCTTAAACTCTTCAAAAATAACCTCATCCATCTTTGAGCCCGTCTCAATAAGGGCTGAAGCAAGAATAGTTAAGCTTCCCCCGCCCTCAATGTTGCGAGCAGCACCTAAGAACTTCTTGGGAGGATACAGCGCGGTTGAATCAACACCACCAGATAAAATGCGACCCGACGCAGGCTGGGCCAAATTATAGGCGCGTGCCAAACGTGTAAGAGAGTCGAGAAGGATTACAACGTCTTTTCCTGTTTCCACCAAACGCTTTGCGCGTTCAATGACCATCTCGGAAACGGCTACATGGGTTTCACAAGGCATATCGAATGTGGAAGAAATGACCTCGCCACGAATCGAACGCTCCATATCAGTTACTTCTTCAGGACGCTCATCAACAAGTAAGCACATCAAGTGAACTTCAGGATTATTAGCAGTAATAGCGGCAGCAATATCTTTTAAGATGGTCGTTTTTCCTGCCTTTGGAGGTGAGACAATCAAACCACGCTGGCCTTTACCAATAGGAGCGCATAAATCTATAACGCGCGCAGTAATGGTATTTTTGCCGTGTTCCAAGACAAGACGCTCATCAGGGAAAACAGGGGTAAGATCAGCAAACCGAACTCGTTTTCCGAGCTCCTCAAGCGCAATACCGTTAACCGTATCAATTCTTTGTAAAGCTGCATACTTTTCGTTGTCGCGAGGAGGACGAACCTGACCCGTGATGAAGTCGCCCTTACGCAAGCCATTGCGACGAATAGTCGAAAGACCAACATATACGTCACCTTCACTCGGAAGATAACCTTTAGTGCGCAAGAAACCGTATCCATCGGAAAGAATATCAAGAATTCCTTCCGTCTCAACGAAGCCTTCAGCCTTTACCGCTGCACCTAAAACAACCTCTACAAGTTCAGCTTTTTTGAGTCCCTTAGATTCAACACCTAATTCAGCAGCTTTTGCGCGAAGCTCAACCACTTTGAGTTTTTCAAGATCTTCGCGATTCGTCTGAGGAACAACGGGCTCTCTTCTTGAAGATCCTCCGTGCTGCCTACGAGAACGACGATGACTATTTTTTTGAGATGAACTATTTTTTTGGGAAGTTCCACTTTTTTTGGATGAACGCTGTTTACGTTGCTGATTCTTCTGGGAAGAATCAGTTTCAGACTCTTCAGCCTTCGTACCCTCTGCAGAAGCATCTTTAGATGCACTTTCTGCCTTTTCTCCTGTTTTAAAAGTGGATTTCTTGGCTTCTTCAGAAGGAGTTTCTTCGATAGTTTTTGCGGAAGATCTTACTCTGCGCTGCCTTTTTGGTTTTTCTTCTGCCACGGCTCCTTCCTCTTTAGAGGAAGCTTTTTTTCGCGCAGTGGTACGTGTCTTTTTTTCCGAGGAATCTTCAGCTGGAGAACTCCCAGCTGAAGCAGCATCAGACGAAGTAGTATCAGTTACATTAACCGGCTTTTCTTCAGTCTCAGTTACACTCATGCGTTCTGAACCTTCTCCCAATCCTTAAGAAATGCCTCGAGACCACGATCAGTAAGAGGATGCTCAACGCATTTCTTGAGGACAGCAAAGGGAACCGTTGCAATATCGGCACCCATAAGCGCTGCCTGAGTTACATGATTTGCGCTGCGAATAGAAGCGGCAATGATTTCAACATCATGACCGAAATCGTAGTTATTTACTGCAGCTACAACATTTTCAAGCTGAGTAAGACCATCTTCGGAAATATCATCAAAGCGTCCAACAAAAGGTGAAATATAGCGAGCTCCTGAACGCGCAGCAAGAATTGCTTGAGGAACACTGAAACAAAGCGTCATATTGACAGCAATGCCCTCAGAAGCAAGAACCTTAGTTGCCGCAAGGCCTTCAACCATGGTAGGAATCTTAACAACAACATTATCAGCAATAGATGCCAACTTGCGACCATCGGCAATAATCTCATCGCGTGTCATGGCAACTGATTCAGCAGAAACAGGACCATCAACAAGTTCGCAAATACGCTTGATATGATCATGAAAATCATCAAGCTTGCCGCCAATACGAGAATATAACGTTGGGTTAGTGGTTACGCCGGCAAGAGCTCCCCAGCTCGCCGCTTCTTCGATTTCTGCAAGATCAGCAGTATCAAGAAAGAATTTCACCTAAGTCCTCCTTAGACTAATAAGCACACGAGCAGCCCAAAACGACAAAATAAAACAGTGCTGCCACGCCTATGCTGTTGAGGGGAAATTAATAAGATGTGTTTATACTATCCAAACTTTTTTCCTTGCGCAATAAAAATCCTGAGCGCAAAAAGAAAAGTATCTCTTTTGTTTTAGCTGTTAGTATTTCGCCCAAGAAGCTCTTCGGCATGAGCGAGAGAAGTCTGCGTCACCTCGCCCGAAAGCATACGGGCAATTTCTTTTATCCGATCTGCCTCTGATAGCTTTTTCACTTCGGTTTGAAGAGTTTCATCCTCAAGCTTTCTGACACAAAAATGCTTATCTGCACAAGCTGCCACCTGAGCCAAATGAGTGACTACAATTATTTGATGCGTCTTCGAAAGGTCTTTTAAAACTGAAGCCAAAGCAAGAGCCGTTTGGCCACCAACTCCAGAATCAATTTCATCAAAAACAAGCGTGTCTACCTCATCTCGTTCACCAAGAACAACCTTGATAGCAAGCATTACGCGGCTTAGCTCGCCACCCGAGGCAACATGGTTCAGCTTTTGAGGTTTAAGTTCTTGCCCAGGAACAAAGAGGAGTTCAAAAGATTGGGAACCATCCTTGGTCCATTTTTCTTGCTCCAAATCAATGAACTCTCCCTCTATGCGAGCAGAACCCATCTCGAGCCGTTCAAGCTGAGCGTTCACTGCCCCGAGAAACTCAGGCAGGATCTCTCGTCGTACCCGCGCAAGATCATGTGCCGCACGAGAAAGATTGCGCCATGCTTCATCGAGGCGTATCTGCGCCTGTGACAATAGTTCATCACGTGATTCAAAGCGAGCAAGAAAAGCCTTGCTTTGGCCAAGACACTCAAATACGTCATCCATACGAGGACCATAAGAGCGCATCAATCCCTGAAACTGCGCGACACGCTCCTGCTTGCTTTCCAGTTCTTCTTGAGAAAAATCAATTGACGCGGCATAGGAGGATACTTCTTGCAAAACATCTTCCAAAGAATAATAAGCATCACGCGCCATTTGCAGCGAAGATGACAACGAAGGATCTATGCGAGTTATGGTTTCAAGCGAAGCTATAACCTCATCTGTCTTTTCCAAAACAGAGCTATCCCCCGAAAGGCACTCACGAATAGAAGCAGCAGACATCAATAACGACTCCGCGTGCTCAAACCGTGGCAAATCTGCGAGAAGGCTCTCATATTCTCCTGGCTGCGGGTTTATTTCCTCAATACGTCTTACCACAAAGCTCGCATCTTCAAAACTATGCGCATCAGAATTCATTTCCTCTTGACAGCGATCAAGATCCCTTTTCGCTTCGTGCACCTCAGCGAAGGCAATTCGGTAAGCTTCCAAGGCAGAAGCAATCACTTCTCCTCCCCAAGAATCCAACAACTCTCGCTGATGATTGACATCCATAAGGTGCTGATGTTCATGCTGGCCGCACAAGTCCACCGAAGCGCCGATTCCTGAGGCGAGCTCTTTGACCGAAGACATAGACCCATTAATTGAAACACGAGAACGTCCCTGTGAGCTAATCCTGCGAACCACCAGATCCTCTTCGTCTGAACCCCGAGAAAAAAACCTTCCCTCAACAGTGAGCTCATCTTCTCCTTCGCGCACTATACCTGATTCCGCTCGTGCGCCAACAAGGAGCTTAAAGGCATTAAGAAGGGCCGTTTTGCCAGAACCCGTTTCGCCCGTTATAACCGTAAACGATTCCGCTGGTGCAAACCATGCGTCACGGATAAGAGCAACATTGGAAATGTGAAGTTCATCCAGCATAAGGACCTCTCACTAACAGCCGGCGTTCGAATAATCTGGAATTGTAGCCTAAGGATCTATAAAAAATTCGAAACTGATTAAAAACTGAGCAATCATGGCGGAAACCATACATTGATTAAAGAAATGCTATAAGGCATCTCCTCTTAATCTAGCTCCCTAAAGACTATACTCTCTTCAGGGGTTAATTCATAAAGAGGGGGTTTTATGGACTACGAAACCATTATCACTGATGAACGTGATTCTATTTTCATCATCACGTTCAACAGGCTCGAGGCAAAAAATGCCATCAACAATCAGATGCAAGAAGATCTTAGTGATGCACTTGGCTATTGGGATAAAAACGACGCCTTGCGCGTTTGTATTCTCACCAACAAAGGAGATGTTTTTTGCGCTGGATCTGACTTGAAAGAAATAGCCAACGGAACACATCGCATGCCTGAAGGAAAAGAAAAATGGGGGTTCGCAGGCATGACGAAACGCTACTTCGATAAGCCAATCATTTCCGCCGTTCACGGCAAGGCCTTAGGTGGCGGGGTAGAAATTGTTGTTTCAAGTGATCTTTGTGTCGCGGCGACTGATTCTATTTTCGGTCTTCCTGAACCAC
>FR895482.1:85477-88667 GCA_000434775.1 Eggerthella sp. CAG:368
TCCCAACAAAGCTCGCCAACGAGCTCTTGCTCGTTGCTGAACCAATATCGGCCGAAAAAGCTCTAGAATGGGGTCTTATCAATTATGCAGTTCCTGATGACGAAGTTCTTGATAAGGCGATAGAATTAGCGCAGAAGATTTCTTTAGGAGCACCACTCTCTATCAAATATTCAAAGAGAACTGCTTACGAAACCATGAGCGAAAGCTGTCTCTATCCTTCCCACGGCTGGGATGTTGTAGAGAAGTACGAAAAAATAACTCGCGGAAGCGAAGATGCTCACGAAGGATCTTCTGCTTTCGCTGAAAAAAGAAAACCCATTTGGAAAGGCCGTTAACTACGGAGGGAAAGATTCATGACCGAAGAACGCACTTGTTTTCAAAAATCCCACAAAACCTTGGGAACAAGTACGTCTTTTGTTTGTCAGGGATCAACTTTTACCGTACCTGAAGAAGTACTCATCACGCTGAAGATACTCGAAGAGGCTGGATATGAAGCGTGGCTTGTAGGCGGATTCGTTCGTGATACCCTTTTGGGAAAACCTTCTCATGACTTTGATATTGCAACAAATGCCCTGCCAAAACAAAGTAAGAACATCCTTGCACAAAAGGGATTTGCCGTCCATGAAACAGGTATCAAACACGGAACTATTACCGCAATTCTTAATGGAATACCTTTTGAAATTACAACATATCGAAACGATGGCTCATATTCCGACAAGCGTCATCCCGACCAAGTAACCTTTGTTTCCACCATCGAAGAGGATCTTGCCCGGAGAGATTTCACCATCAATGCAATTGCTGTTCATCCTGAGCGAGGTCTTATCGACCCCTTTGGCGGACAAAAAGATTTGAGCAATAAAACCATCCGTTGTGTTGGCAAGGCAAGCCAGCGTTTTTCCGAAGATGCTCTTCGCATTGTACGGGCGCTTCGTTTTGCCTCCGAGCTCAACTTCTCCCTTGAACCCGAAACCGAAAAAGCTCTTTTCACTTACGCGTACCTTTTAAAGTCGATTGCAGGAGAACGTCTTTTTGTTGAAACGGAAAAACTACTCTGCGGAACATCGTGTAGAAACATTCTTGTTACCTACGTTGACGTTTTGGGTGTTTATTTACCTGAGCTTCTTCCCATGAAGGGCCTTGATCAAAAAACTAAGTACCACATTTATGACGTCTTAGAGCACACAGCCCATGTCGTTCAAAACATGCCGCCTTATCCTCTCGGTAGATGGGCTGGTCTTTTTCATGACATGGGAAAGCCCGATACCTTCTTTACTGATGCTAACGGAATTGGACACATGTACGGACATCCCCGAGTCAGCGTTGAGCACATGTGGATCATTGCTAAGCGTCTCAGGTTTCCTAAAAAACTTGCTCACGATTTGGCTCTTCTCGTTCGTTACCACGATACACGACCAGCACCCACCAAAAAGAGTGTGAGAAAGCTGTTTTTGCGCATGGAAGAAAAAGAATATCTCTTTCATGCTATGTGCGACCTCATGAGAGCAGATGCCCTTTCACAGGCACCCTTTTGTCATGAAAGAGTAGCGCTAACCAATGAGATTGAAAAATTATTCAATGACCTACTTGCCGAAAGTGCCTGTTTTAGCGTTAAAGATTTACCAATTTCCGGAAAAGACCTCCTTGAAATAGGCTTTGCGCAAGGACCACAGATTGGTAGAACGCTCACCATTTTACTGAACGCTGTACTCGCAGGTGACATTCCTGCAGAAAAAGAGGCGCTCCAAAAAAAAGCACGGAGCCTTTTTGAAAAGAAAAGAGCAAATCAATACCGTCAGCCGTTGTAGCCGTGTTCGTTCATCCACATATGATTCAACGGACCTGACCCTTTTCCAAGGTGCGGATCGTTTTTTAACGCTTGCGTAAGATACTCTTTTGCACGAGCAACCGACTGCTCAACATCAAAACCCAAAGCAAGGAAGGACGCTATCGCCGAAGAAAGAGTGCATCCTGTTCCGTGCGTATTGTTGGTGTTGACCCGTTCTTGCTTAAACCAGACGTGACGACCGTCCTCCTTAAGGAGAAAATCGTTCGCCCCGTTGATAGAATGACCCCCTTTAATCAAAACCGCCGAAGCTCCTTTTTTAAAAATAATTTGAGCGGCTTCATTCATATCGTCAGCAGAAGAAATGCTAAGACTCGCAAGTACTTCAGCTTCTGGAACATTAGGAGTAACAACTTCTGCCAAAGGAAACAACCGATCGACCATCGCTTGAACTGCCTCATTCGAGGAAAGAGAAGCTCCACTCGTTGCCACCATAACAGGATCTAGAACAATATGGCAAGCCTTATGAGCCAAAAGCCCCTCAGCAATACCTTCAACCAGCTCAGCAGAAGGAATCATGCCTATCTTTACCGCATCGGGACGAATATCTTCAAAAACCCTGTCGATTTGTTCGCGAACAAAAGACGCAGAAACAACTTCAACTCCACTTACGCCCAAAGTATTTTGAGCCGTAAGAGCCGTGATTGCCGATTGAGCAAAAACACCTAGTGCTGTCATGGTTTTAATGTCAGCTTGAATTCCCGCTCCCCCGCTCGAGTCGGAGCCAGCAATAGTGAGCGCGCTTTTCATACCATTCCCCTTATACGAATCTCCCCGCAGAAGCGGGGAGATTATGCTGCTTACTCGTGGCGCATTTCGTCGCCAAGATCAATGGTTAAGCCATCCATAATGGTATTAACGGTTCGGACTGCACACATTTTTCCGCACATCGTACAGGTCCCCTCTGTTGAAGGTGGCGCGCTTTCGAAATATTTGCGAGGTTTAACGGGATCAATGGCAAGAGAAAACATTTCTTCCCAATCAACCCTTCTGCGCGCATCGCTCATTTTATTATCAACATCTCGTGCATGAGGAATTCCCTTAGCAATATCAGCAGCATGAGCGGCAATCTTTGTTGCAACGAGTCCTTCACGCACATCATTCACATCAGGCAAACGCAAGTGTTCTGCAGGCGTTACATAACATAAAAAGTCTGCACCACTCGAAGCAGCAACCGCTCCACCAATAGCTGCCGTGATGTGATCATAGCCCGGAGCAATATCGGTAACCAACGGTCCCAAAACATAAAATGGAGCATTGTGACACAATCGTTTTTGTATTTTCATGTTTGCCGCAATTTCATCAAGAGCCATATGACCTGGCCCCTCAACCATAACCTGAACTCCA
>FR895482.1:88688-97525 GCA_000434775.1 Eggerthella sp. CAG:368
CAGCATCCCATGCTCGTTTAGTGAGTTTACCGATCTCAATAAGCTCGGAAATTTGACCAGCATCGGTTGCGTCATACGTGCAACCTGGACGCATGGCGTCACCAATGCTGATAGTGACATCATATTCATGAAGAATCTCAAGAACTTCGTCATAGTGTTCATAGAAGGGGTTTTCGTTTCCTGTTGCTTCCATCCATGCAAAGATAAGCGAACCTCCTCTGCTCACAATATTGGTCAAACGTCCTGTTTCTTTAAACGATTCAATTGTGCGACGATTCATTCCCGCATGAATAGTTACAAAGTCAACACCATCTTCAGCATGAGCACGAACAACATCTAAGAAATCCTGTGCCGTAATACCAATCAGGGGCTTTTCCAAGTACCCGATAGCATCATACATAGGGACAGTGCCAATCATTGCAGGTGACATCTCAATAAGCTTCTTTCGAAACTCCTTGGTCTTACCATGATTGGAAAGATCCATTATTCCTTCTGCTCCTAGTTCAAGAGCTACTCGAACTTTTTCGAACTCAACTTCAGGATCAATCAAGTCGCCTGAAATGCCCAAATTAACATTAACTTTGGTTCTTAATCCTTCGCCCACCCCTTCAGGAGCAAGATTTTTGTGGTTGATATTAGCAGGAATAGCGATACATCCCCTTGCTACCCCTGCGCGAATTTCTTCGGGGGTTTTGTGCTCCTTAGCGGCAACAACCTCCATCTGTGGGGTAATTATGCCAGCGCGTGCTGCATCAATCTGCGTCATAGAACTCCCTTCGTTGGCATTATCCATACAGGTTCAATGGGTCGAAGCGTATGCTTCCTCTCAGCCTTTCGGACCCCAATACCTTTAATCGCGGCCTTAAAGCTCCCCTGATATGTAGTTAACAGGCTAATAATAGCAAGAGGTTCCAAAGAAGATACTAACAATAGGCAAAACGCATTACTTCTTTAAGGGGGAAAAGCACCCAAAGCGAACCCTCGGTTAAAGAAACACGAGCAGGCTTACCAATAAGCTCATTAGATACGCCCCATAGAATATGATTGAAACAAAGCGCATCTTCTATTCCGTATTCAAGGCCAGTTTCGGTAACTCCATAAGCTTGATTGCTGTGAGAAATAACCGAAAGCGTTCCATATGCCCCCTCAGTAAAAGAAAGGGCAGAAAATACTCCAGGAGCAACAAGCGGAACGACCACTTCTTCTTCGGTGGTACCCCAAATACATTGTCCTTTGTTGGCATATTTGATAAGCAGCTGAAGATTACCAAGGGTATGATCAAGTCTTCCCACGAGCGCATCACACACCACCATCTCATCAAAACCTTCATCAAAGGCGTACTGAAGCGCTAAATCAAGATCGGTGAAATCTTTATGCGTGTCAAACTGAGTGATGTGCGGATGGCTTGGAACATAACCAAGCGAGTCAAAGTCTCCAAACACAGCAGAGGGATCAATACCTCGCTCCACCAAAGCGGCATAGCCTCCATCCGCTGCAATAATCGCATCGAAAGAAAATGTCTTCAAGACATAATCGAGCGCCTTATGAGAAGAAGGGGCAGCTCCTACAATCAAGCACTTTGACATTGCTTTACTTCCTCTCTCAAAAGACCATTATCGATTATTGACGATGTTTGCTAGAATAGCACACCAGTGGGTCGGGCAACCGCGCGTTTAACGTGAGGAAAGTCCGGGCTTCGAAAGGCAGGATGCCAGTTAACGGCTGGGCGAGGCGACTCGACGGATTAGTGCCACAGAAAAGGAAACTCCCTCGCTTAGCGAGAGAAAAGCTGAAACGGTGCGGTAAGAGCGCACCAGCGTATTGGTAACAATGCGGCTTGGTAAACCCCATCCGAAGCAAGCGCAAATAGGAACGCTATACGGCCGCCTTTCCGTGCGTTCGGGTTGCGTGCTAGAGTTGCATGGCGACATGCAATCGAGATAAATGGTTGCTTATTACAGAACCCGGCTTATAGACCCACTGATATTTATCTTTTCAAGCACTCAATACCTAGGTGCTTTTTTCTTGCAACTCAAAAGCAAAAAAAACGACCAGCATAGGGCTGGTCGTTTGATGTTGTCTATACAAGCAAACTTTTAGTCGATTTCATCGAATGCGAAAGAATCATCCGCATCACCATAGCCAGAAAGATCTTTAGAAGCAGCAGAAGGCTTTGGGGTCGCAGGAGCAGACACTGCGGACGAAACAGTTGGCGTAGTATATGTTGCCGTACTTGGACTCGGTTCCCATTTGACAGAAGGTGACGACGAAGCACTTTCAGGTAAAACAAAGCCCTCGGTAATATCTCCACCAATTTCAGAAAGACGCTTAGTTGCAGAACCGATAAACTCCTTCAACAGATCTTGATACTGTTCACGAATCTGCTCACGGCTTGCATTGAGCTCATTAATATGCTCGATTATGCGCTCTTTTTCGGCATTTGCCTTATCCAGAATACGACGAGCTTCCTCTTCACCATTTTGACGAGTTTGCTCCGCTTCAGCCTTAGCCTTAGAAACTATTTCGTCTCCTGTACGCTGAGCGACAATGAGAGCTTGCGCAATAGCTGAATCTTCATTCTTTCGCTCGCGAACCTTAGCTTCAAGTTCTGCGATACGAGCATCCTTGCGAGCAAGCGCAGCAGAATCAGAACCCCTTGAAGAAGGAACCTGACGCGAAGCAGGCTGCTGAGCGGAACTTCTTGCTTCTTTCAGCTGTGAACGCAACTGGGCAACTTCATTGTTGAGAGCATCAATTTCAGTTGAAACACGCTCAAGAAAAACATCGACTTCGTCAACATCATAGCCGCGACGTTCAATCTTAAAGCTCTGATTTTGAATATCAGTAGAAGTAATTGCCATTTGTAAATCCCCTCTATAACATGGGCTAATGAGCTAAAACAACGATACTATTAATCGCACACCAAACTGTAACACAAAGAAGGCAATAATAGGGCTAATGTCAACCATTCCTCCAATAGGCGGAATAAAGCGCTTAAAAAGATCCAAGTAAGGATCACACAATTTCCCTAAAGTGCGATACACATCCGCAAGAATGCCCTCCCCAATAGGAAACCAAGACATCATCACGTAAACGAAAATCAAAAAACAATACGTATCGGCAAGCGCAATAATAAGGGAAACAATGCTCACTTTAAATTATCCTTTCGCGTTCTATTCACGCTAGTTAATACCCTGCTTTCTCAATTCGTGCTTCTCTTCAAGCGTAAGCTCAGTGCCACGCATTACCACAAAAACTTTATCCGTAATACATTCAACACGAGCATCGAGCGCCGAAGCAACTCCGAAAGAAAAATCAAGAACTCGCTTAGAAAGAGAGTCGTTGGTAATTCGTAATACTAAGGCAACAATTTCGCCTGCACGAACCGCACTTGCTATCCCTTCAACATCTTCATAAGTTACAGGTTTTATCACCACAACACTACGCGTAGGAACATGTGCGTAAGGAGTATTGTTTTCATATGCTTGATAAGGATCTATCGAACCATGCTGAACCTGCGAAGAAGGTGTCTTAGCGACCTCAGAAGTTGTTGGAGAAAACAGTTTGTCAAGTCCTGTCTGCTTTTCGCCAGTGACTCGAGAAGCCGAAGCAGCAAAAGAATTTTGGAAAGTTGATTGGGACGGCTCTTTGTAAGGAGAAACGAAATCTCCATACGAAGTAGCAGGCACATCGTAACCCGAAATACCTCCATTGACTTGCTCTTCCTTCTTGATAGGCGCAAAACGCTCAGTAGTTCCCGCTTGAGAAGCAGAAGAAGCCAAAACGGAAGAATTATCTGTTAAGCGAGCACTTCCCAAACCTAACGTTGAGGCTGAAGCTCGAGCAACCTCAGAAGAAACAAGGTTTGCAGAAGAAGAATGATAACGGCCCCTTGAAGAAGCACTGCGTGTAGTGTATTCGTAATCGTTATAGGGGGCATCGTAGCCATAAGGACCATAATCACCCATACCGTCAACCATTACTTCGCCATAGTTTCCTTGTGGCTCGTCGTAAAACTCATCTTCATAATATTCATCACGCTCGTTATTACGTCCCTGAAAGGAAATCTTTTCTTTGAGACTATTGAAAAGTTCTCCTGCAGACTTTGAGGGGCGTGAAAAATCCATCTGTTAATCCCTTCAGTTATTCAAACGTGTCGTCAAAAATGGCACGACCAACACGTACTATAGTAGTGCCCAACGGGACAGCAGCTTCCCAGTCTTCGGTCATTCCCATAGAAAGTTCAGATAATAAAATCTGAAAACCCTGAGCTGCAAGACGGTTTTGCAGCTCGTCGCGTAAATCTCTCAAACCTGTAAAGGTCGAAAGAACCGCCTCCTCATCGGCACGGGGGGCCATAGTCATAAGACCACAAACCTTAATGTTTTCAAAAGAAGTAGAAGCAACAAGCGCATCATACACTTCTTGTGGAGTAAACCCACTTTTACTCTCTTCGCCCGAAACATTCACTTCAAGCAAAATGCGCTGTACTTTATCGCAATCAGCTGCGGCAGAATCAATGCGCTTTAAATGCTCAACCTTCGTCACTGAATGAATAAGATCGGCAGCAGAAACAATGTCATGAATACGACGAGATTGGATATTCCCAATGAAATGCCAGCTCTCCTCTGGAAATGCTTGCTTTTTCCTCAGTAATTCATCGGGTCGATTTTCCCCAAAACTGTGAGCTCCAGCACTGATAGCCACTTCAACCTGATCAAGATCAACCGTCTTAGAAACAGCAAGCAATAAAACATCTTCAGGTTTTCGACCAGCTGCCTTACAGGCATCATCGAGTCGAGAACGCAACCGTTTATAACGCGTAGCCGTTGTCATTTTTCACTCCTAAACCTATGCAATTAAAGTAATTAAAGGCGAATAGCAAATGCCCCGTGTCTTCCCGCAATGCCAAGCTGTGCGCGGAAAGAGAAGAACTTGTCGTTATTACATACCGTGCAATAATCCACGTCAGCAATGCGTTCAGAAGAAATACCAATTCTTTCAAATTGAACACGAAGAGCCTTGCCTAGATTAATATGCGTTTGGTCAAAAGCGCATTCCTCGCCATATTTTTCAACAAAAAGCCGATGAACCTCTTCGCCTGTCTCAAAGCACTCAGCATGAATATAAGGCCCGAGGTAGACATTGGTATGAGCAAGTACTTCCTCTTCAGAAAATCCCGACAGAAAAGCAACGCGTTCAGCCATCTGTTTAATAGCTTTTTGAGCAATGCCGTTTTCAACACCACGCCAACCTGCATGAATGACAGAAAATACACCCATTGGTGCAACCGCAATCACAGGAACGCAATCTGCAAAACAAAGAAGTGCTGCAACGCGTTTTTCTTCCACGGTTATAGCATCTGCCCCCAAAGAGGCAAGACGAGAAACCTCTGCAACCTCATCTACGGAAGCAATCGTTAATACATCATCACCATGAACCTGCTTTGGTACGATTAAATCACACGATGAATCAGCAAACGCCTTCATGAGAAGCGATCTATTCTGTTTAACCGAAGACGGATCATCTTCCACATGTGACCCAAAATTTAGCGAATCATAAGGACCTTTACTCACTCCACCATTACGTTCTGTAAAAGCAACTCGAACCCCGCATGTCTTATAGAGCGCTTCGTCAGTAAAGGCAGTTATAGATGCAAAACAACCCTCGACTAACGTTGGAAGTGGTAAGTCGAGGGTTGCCATTGTTTGATCTTTCAAGAGCTACTGACGCTTCAGAAAATCTGGGATGTAGTCTTCATCCGCAAAACGGGGTTCAGTAGCGGTTGAATACAGCGGAACGGACTGCTGTGGTGCATTATGCTGGCTTGCGGTATAGGAATTAGTGGTTGGCGCAAACATATTATCTTTGCGCGAGAAATCCATCGCTGCTTGGTTATTATTTGCCTTAAAACCAGTTGCAATAACCGTGATGCGAATGGTGTCACCCATCTCAGGGTCAACGATCTGACCGTAGATAATGTTTGCATTTTCGTCTGCGCAAGCTTCAACAACCCGAGCAGCCTCGTCAACTTCAGAAAGAGCCAACTCGGGGCCACCAGCAATAGAGAACAAGATACGTGATGCACCTGCAATTGAAGCCTCAAGAAGATTCGAGTTAATAGCCTGCTGTGCGGCATCTAATGCACGAGAATCACCCGTCGCAATACCAATACCCATCATTGCGGTACCAGCATCTTTCATTACGGTGCGAATGTCTGCAAAGTCGAGATTGATTAAGCCAGGGATGGTGATAAGATCGGTAACCCCTTGAATACCCTGACGAAGCGTGTCATCTGCGATGCGGAATGCATCAAGCATGCTGGTTTTCTTATCAACAATCTCAAGCAGTCGGTCGTTAGGAATAACAATGAGCGTATCAACTTTCTGAGAAAGAAAATCGATACCCTGCTCAGCTTGATTACGACGGAGACGTCCTTCAAAACTGAAAGGTTTTGTGACGATGCCTACAGTAAGCGCACCGATTTCTTCACGAGCAATTTCTGCAACGATAGGAGCAGCTCCAGTGCCTGTGCCGCCACCTTCGCCTGCCGTAACAAAAACCATATCTGCATCTGCAAGAGCTTCACGAATTTCGTCACGGGATTCTTCAGCTGCCTGACAGCCTACCTCTGGATTTGCGCCTGCGCCCAAACCGCGGGTAATTTCTTCGCCAATATGAATGGTTTTATCAGCATCGGAAAGAAGAAGTGCCTGACGGTCGGTGTTTACTGCGATAAATTCAACACCTTTAACGCCTGCCTCAACCATTCGGTTAACGGCATTTGTTCCGCCGCCGCCGACACCGACAACCTTGATTACTGCGAGATTATCTGAGCCGAGAATCTGTTGCATATTAACTCGCTTTCAATTCTGTTATTCGTTTTGTTCTGCGGGAAAACCCTTTTGTGAACATCGTTCTCATTTTACACAATGGAAAATTGTTTGCAAAACCAAGGCGTATGATTTACGACTTAAACCATACGCCATACCGGTTTGTTCACAACTCTTACATTTATATAAGAAATTTGATTCGGGTATTCTTCCATCAACTGCAAGCAAACGCGCTCTTTATCACGAATATCCGACGAATCACCAAAGGCAATTTCAACCCCATTATCCAAAATTAACGTGGTTGATTCACTGCTTGAAGCGCTCACCTGTTTCACTTGACCAGCAAGATCAGTTGTCATGCCATCGATAATTGAAAGAGCATTGGAAATATTTGCATTCTTACAAATTGTTCCCGCTTCAGGCGTAGAACCATACGGAACCTGAGAGATTTTCAGCGTGCTATCGACGTCTTCGTAAATCTTGCTTGCAAGCTTCTTACCTTCATCACTCGAGCGATCAGGGATCTGCATCAACCACATTCCATCTGAAGCCAAAGCCCAGGTTTGCGTTGTCTTCGAATCATCGATAAGCACCTCGACTATGGCAGTAATTTTTCGCTCATTTATTTTCAGATTGATCGTATCAGGGAATATACGTTCCGCTGTTGCGTCCTTAACCCAAGGATTAGACTCTAGACGTGATTCAATTCCTGCGGTATCTACCCGAATTAGCGTTGTGTCTTGTGGCACCGCTGCTAAGTCAGTCATTTCTTCGGCCGTTAAATGCTCAACGCCAGAGACCGTGACTTTTTTTACAGGAAATAAGTTCAAGTTGTAAACAACTATTCCAGCAACACCTAAGATCACCGCTAAAACTAGCAGCATAATTACGATACCCTTAGCGCGTGAAGGAGACTTTTTTTGCACTCTTCGCGAAGAATCACGAACCTGAGAAACGCTCACAGAGCGAATAGGCTCGTTATAGCCACGACTTGCTCCCGCTCTGCGATAGGCATCGTGAGCAACCCTGTTAGTCTGAGAATAAGAGCTAGAACGTACCCGCGAATATGAAGAGCCCTGCGGCATCCTCACCGAACGAGTCTGACTCGGGCGCCCCTTAATAGAAGAGGGTCGAGCCGAAGCGTTTTTGTTTCGCGACGATCGTTTCCTAGAATCCGAGGAAACGGACCTCTGTCTGGAGTTCGACGCCATAGCGTTCCTTTACTTTATCTTGAGCAAGCTTAATAAGAGCGAGTACATCTTCTGCGCTTGCTTTGTCTTTATTCACAATGAAGTTGGCATGCTTTTCAGAAATCTGCGCTCCCCCGTGCACCATTCCTTTTAAACCTGCACCATCAATGAGTGCACCAGCAGAATGTCCTTCAGGGTTACGAAATACGCTTCCACATGAAGGAAAATTAAGAGGCTGGCTTTCTTTACGGCGCACAAGCAGAGTATTCATCTTCTCATGCACGGCCCCAGAAAGTGAAGGCTGAAGCTGGAGTTCAACCTCTACAATAATCTCATCTGGATCAAATGAGGTGGAACGGTAATTCCAGGCAATATCCCCTGCCGCATAACGCACTAGCCCCTGATTTGCACGCAGAGTTGTTACCGAAACAACACGAGATCCAATCCAGTCATCCTTGGTCCCCGCGTTCATACGCAAGGCTCCACCAACGGTTCCAGGAGTTCCAACCGCAAACTCCATGCCAGAATATCCGCGATGAAAAACCTCTTGAACTAAACGCGACAAGATAGTGCCCGCGCCCACAACAACTCGGCAAGACTCTTCGTCAAACTGCCACTTTCTGAAATCACTTTCTGAAATCTCCTGAAAGAGCAATAGCGACTCCATCATAGCCTTCATCGGAAACGAGCAGGTTCGATCCTTTTCCCACCGCACACCACTGAAGTCCTTCCGAATTACAGATATCAAGGATGGTCCTCAGCGCCGCCACAGAATAAACTTCCGCAAACGCACGAGCAGGGCCACCAATACGAT
>FR895482.1:97551-102111 GCA_000434775.1 Eggerthella sp. CAG:368
GCCATGGGCTCGTCAAGACGCACATCACCTTCAAAAGTGTCGTCGAATTGGAGCAACTCCAAATCAGATGCATGACGAGCAGACATTATCTGGTTCCATTCTGGTCATTGAGAAAAGCAAGGAGCTCCGGGCCAATTGCGGTAACATCGCCTGCACCCATCGTGATAACAAGATCGTTATCTTCAAGCTGACTTGCTACGCGCTCCACAACTTCCATACGACGAGCAACATATTCTGTTTGCGCTGGATGTTCAGGGTTATCGAGTACTGTCTGTAAAAAGGTAGCGCCCGAAACACCGGGTACGGGCATTTCTCCAGCAGGATAGACATCCATAAACGTGACGCGATCAGCATCATTAAAGGCACAAGAAAACTCATCTTTTAGCACTTCGGTAAAAAGCTTTACGCGAGAATACCGATGAGGCTGAAAAATAACATGAACATGATTAAAATCGAGCGCTTTTGCGGCCTTTATAGTTGCAGCAATTTCAGTTGGGTGGTGAGCATAATCATCAACAATGGTGATTCCTCCCGCTTTTCCAACCAAGTCAAACCTTCTGCGTACACCCAAAAACTCGCCAAGCTTCTGGGCCGCAGGCAAAATGTCAAAGCCTTGAGACCACAGAAGGGTTAGAACACCCGTTGCATTAAGGGCATTATGGAATCCAGGATTTTGCTTAATGCGACACTCGCAAGAAACACCATCTGGAAGTGTTACTACAAACTTAGTGGAAACGCCTTCCGTTTCATACTGGGAAACTATCGCATCGCAACCTTTATGAGCGCCGTAGGTATACACTTTCTTTCCTGTTTTGCGTGCAACTTCAACAAGGGCTTCATCTTCCCCGCATACAACACAGCATCCGTCCTCAGGTACGGAAGACATAAAATCAGAAAACAGAGAATAGATCTCTTCGAGGTTTTTATAATGATCAAGATGGTCAGCTTCAATATTGGTTACCAAAACCGAAGCTGGATCAAGATAGGTGAATGATTTATCACTTTCGTCTGCTTCCACGACGTAGTATTCGCCCGTTCCTGAATGCGCATTTGAGTTATAAGCGCGCACGATTCCGCCAATCAAAAAAGTCGGATCAAAACCCATCTCATCAATGACAGAAGCAAGCATAGATGAAGTGGTGGTTTTACCGTGAGTTCCCGCAACGGCGAGGGTTTTTTTGCCCTTGCCAAGAGCAGCAAGCATTTTTGCTCTATGCCAAATAACAATACCGCTCTCCTTCGCCTGGATGAGCTCTGGGTTGTTTTCCAAGATGGCCGTTGAAACCACTACAACATCAGGTGAAACCTCAAGAATATTGTTAGCGCTCTGCCCGATAAAAATCTTAATTCCTACTTCACGGAGCTGCTTAGTGTAGCGACTTTCTTTAAGATCAGAACCAGAAACTTCAATTCCCTGTTCAAAGGCAACGCGAGCAATTCCGCTCATTCCAACGCCACCAATGCCGATAAAATGTATTTTTTTAATCTGATCTTGAACCACGATAAGTCCTCCTAAGGCCGCATCACATTGTAGACATCCACACGTTACCGTGCAGCATTTAACACAACATCTGCCAATTTAGATGCAGCATTTCCCGTTTCAAAACCTCGAGCCGCTTCGCTCATTTTCAAACGAGCTTTTTCATCATCAACAAACGTTAGAACCAGTTCTTTAAACTCAGGCGCCTCAACCATGTCATCTGCCATCATCCACGCTGCACCCGCCTGAACATAAGAACGCGCGTTTGTTGTTTGGTGATCCGCCGTTGCGAAGGGGAAAGGAACCAAAATTGCCGGAATGCAACGAGCTGAAATTTCTGCTAAAGATGTTGCCCCCGCACGAGAAACTACCATGTCACACGCTGCCATAGTTTCACCCATTCGATTTTGATAACCCATCACCAAATAGCGCTTTTTCTCTTCTTCAGTCAAAGCAAGGACGGCTTCAACAGTTTCCAATTCCTTTGGACCCGTAATATGAACAACGTAGAGATTATCAATTGCGAGCAAATCTTTCTTCATTGAAGAAATAGCGGCATTTAAATGCCTTGCTCCCAAACTTCCACCAAAGACAAGCAGCATAGATGCCTCTTCCGGAATACCGAGCATGCTTCGACCTTCTTCGCGTGTCGAAGTTAAAACGGAAGAGCGCACGGGATTTCCCGTAACAACAAGTTTTTCTTTATCGGCGACAGGTGCTCCTGCAACCTCATAGGTCAAAGCAACAGCACGTGCGGTTTTTGCAAGGTACTTATTCGCCATACCCATCACCGAGTTTTGTTCATGGACAACCAAGGGAACGCCCATCTTTTTTGCTGCTCTACCTACAGGAATACAAACATATCCTCCAAACGCAACCACTACGTCCGGTTTGATTTCTTCAAACCACGCACAAGCCAGTTTTGTACTTTTGATGATAATGCGCACTGCAGAAAAAATCGTCTTTGGGTGATTGCGATTGAACCCCTTAGCCTCAAAAGGCGTAAAGGGCAGATTCGCCTCTTTAACTAGGCGAGCTTCTACACCTTGAGGTGTTCCTGCATAAAAAACTTCGTGTCCTTGCTCAATGAGACTTTCCGCCAAGGCAAGAGCTGGATTGATATGGCCCGCTGTTCCACCGCCTGATAACACGATGCGCATAATCTATCTCCTTCTTGAGTAGTTATTTCTCGTTTGGTTCGGAATATAGACCGACCTAAAATCTTGAGATCGTAATGGAATCACTCTTTTTGCAGCTTGGCTCGAATCTGAACCAACAGAATAGAAGCGTCCAGATAATGAGTCACCCTGTCTTCCCCTTCTTGTGTTCGCTGGTTTTGAATAAGAAGACACCACACGAAGATTATCGCGCCTTTCTTTAAATTCCCTCTTGCTGTTTGAATTAAGCGAGACCGACAAAATAATACCAACAATCAAGAGAGAAGAAATCAAAGAAGATCCACCAGAAGAAATAAAGGGTAAGGGCTTTCCTGTTGTTGGAGCCATTCCAATGACGCACAAAATATTTAAGAAAGCCTGAAATACCAACATGGTCGTAAGTGACCCCGCCAAAATAAGACCAAAATCACTCGAGGCTTGACGAGCAATAGAAAGGCCGCCTCGCATGAAAACCAAGAAAAGAACAACCACCAAGGTAGCACCGAGCAAGCCCAACTCTTCACCAACAATGGAAAAAATGAAGTCCGTTTCTGCTTCAGGTAAATAAAGAAGCTTTTCGTAGGAGTTACCGATTCCTAAACCAAATAACCCACCTGCAGCAAACGCTTTAAACGAATGAATGAGCTGATATCCCGTATCATCAGGATCTGCCCATGGATCAAGAAAACTCATACGATCTGAGCGATATCCTTGAGCAAGCGTCATTATTACCGCAAGAACAACAATCGCCCCAAAAATACCACCAACAAGACGCACGTTAGCCCCACCAAGCCAAAGTGCCGTAAGAAACGCAATGAAGCAAATAATGGTGGTCCCTAAATCGCTTTGCGCAAAAAGGATAAAAACGATGGGCAAAACCACAACGCCTAAGATTCGATAGAGGAAGGAACGATCTGAGATCAATCCCTCATTGCGCGAACAGATAACACGAGCTGCCATAATCACAATAGCGATTTTTGCAAACTCAGAAGGCTGAATACCAATTGGCCCGATGAACAACCAGCGCTTAGCTCCTAAACCTACCGTACCCATAGCTGCAGTAAGCAAAATAAGAAATGCGCATACGCCGCAAAAGATAAGTCCAAGGTTTCCCCTAAGAGCATTCTCATTGCCAAAAATGATTGCGGCAAAGCAAAAAACAAGTCCTATTGCAGCATAGAGAACCTGTTTGATAGTTTCACTAACAGAGCTTCCCTCTTCCACATAACCCGTGATAGAGGAAGCGGAATAAACCATAACAAGCCCGAGCACCAAAAGCGCTGCGGCAGAAAGTATGACCATCAAGCGCGGCTTCATAACAGAAGCAGGGGCGCTTTGGAAAAATGATCGTGAGGGCGTTTTGGTTCGTTTTTGTTGTGCGTTATTCGCCCTATTCATATCTTGACTATACTCCCCTTTCGCTTGCTCGTTTGACTACTAGATTTTTGAAAACTTCTCCCCGTTCTTCGAAGCAGCTAAATTCATCAAACGAAGCACAAGCGGGAGAAAGAATAACAATATCTCCAGGTTTTACCTGTTCAAGCGCCGTGTCAAAAGCGTCTTCAAGATGTTCAGCCGAAAATACAGGTACCTCCGCCTCAGAAAATGCTTCAAAGAAGCGAGGGCCTGCCGCGCCAAAACAAACCACACCTAAGGTATGTTTATTTGCCGCCCGAACCAACTCGGTAAGATCAGTTCCCTTATCGTCTCCACCAAGAAGAACAAAGGGTTTTTCTTTGCCGAACGCTGCCAGAGCTTTAAGTGTAGCATCCACATTGGTAGCTTTAGAGTCGTTATAACAGCGAACACCCTTCACTGTTCCACAGGGTTCAATACGGTGCTCAAGAGGCTGAAAAGAAGCGAGAGCTTTTCGTAAATCACCATAGCAACTTACATCAACTAAAGAAAGAGTAGCAGCGGCAG
>FR895482.1:102125-117713 GCA_000434775.1 Eggerthella sp. CAG:368
GGCAGCTGCCAATGCGTTGAGTACATTATGTTCACCCTTAATGTTGAGTTCCGTCTGATTGATAAGCTCGACGCGCTTGCCGCTACGCTCAACTACAAGAGTGCCCTTATCACTATAAGCTGCACTTGATGCACCGCAACGCTCAATCATGCTGCTTGCGATACCCTCTTTGGTTCCCAAAGGAACTACGACGCTCGAATCAAGTACATCGAATTGTTTGCGCAGTTCTTTT
Source organism: Eggerthella sp. CAG:368 (assembly GCA_000434775.1). Taxonomy (GTDB): domain Bacteria; phylum Actinomycetota; class Coriobacteriia; order Coriobacteriales; family Eggerthellaceae; genus Anaerotardibacter. Next base: position 102,358 of record FR895482.1, read on the forward strand.
ACGTATTCGCGAACAATATCATTCGTTGCATCTAATATGATGGTTGAACCAGCAGCGCAATTGGCAAACACTTTACGTTTTGCCTCGCAGTATGCCTCAAACGACTTGTGCCACTTAATATGATCAGGGGTAATGTTGAGTAAAACCGCCACATCGGGGGCGAAGCGAGAAGTAGAAGCAAGCTGATAAGAAGAGACTTCCGCTACATAGCAATCAACAGCACCTGAAGCCACCGCATCTAAGCACGTATCCCCAATGTTCCCAACAGCCTGCGCACGCTTTCCGCACGATGAAAGCAAGTGAGCCGCCAAAGCCGTAGTCGTTGTTTTACCATTAGTTCCCGTAATGGCAACCCATTCAGAGTCAGCGCTACTCTCTCTCCACGCAAACTCAACTTCACTGATAAGTTCAGTACAGTGCGCAAGAGCCGCCTGATAAAACTCAGAAAACTGAGAAATACCAGGGCTTGCAATGCATACATCGTAAGACTCTTCGAAAGAATAGGTGTCAAAAAGTGTTGTTATGCCTTCATGGGGAAGTTCGTCAACAAAAGATTGAGCCGGTTCGGAAAAAGCTCCCGCCGCAATAGTCAACGACTCAATACGGCCACCAACCAATTCTGCGCAGTACTTACTTACCGCCTGTCCCGTTTTTCCAAGGCCTAAAATCAGCACCCGCCCAAGATTAACTGGCGCATACTTTTTTGATGTATCAAGAGCTACTTCAATCATGTTAACCCGCCATCGACAACGCAAAATAGATGCAGAATCCTACAGCAGCAAACGCAGCAGAAATAATCCAAAAACGCACTACTACCTTTACTTCACTCCAGCCCTTCTTTTCAAAATGATGATGGAGCGGAGCCATAAGAAAGATTCTCTTTTTTGTTCTTTTGTAATAGAACACCTGAATCATTACCGACAAAGCCTCAATAACGAACAAGCCTCCAATAACAAGGGAGCAAACTTCAGTTTTTGTCACAACTGCAATACAACCAAGCGCGGTGCCTAATGCCAAAGACCCCGTGTCTCCCATAAAAATATCAGCAGGATAAGAATTAAACCAAAGAAAGCCAATACAACAGCCAGCCAAAGCAGCAGCAATAATTGACGAATCCAAAAGATTACTGCGATACGCAATTGCTGCCATAACGAGCATGACGATCATTACCGTACCAGCAGCTAAACCATCTAACCCATCAGTAAGGTTCGTTGCATTGCTCATGCCCATGAGCAAAATATCAACAAACAAGACATACAACCAAGGAATAGAAAAGTCGCCCATTGGGGTTTCAAACGGGAGCGTTGTAGTCCAAACACCTAAATCAAAGGTATAGATAAACGGAATTTCTACCGTGGGAGGAATTCCAATCCAGTTAACAGCCGCTAAAACAAAAAACGTTGAAATAAGAAACTGGCCAATAAGTTTTGCTTTTGGAGTAAGGCCAAGAGAACGCTCTTTGACAACTTTCGAAACATCATCAAATAAACCAAGACCGCCCGTTAATACAACAGCCAGCGTAATGAGAACTGTTTCAGCGCTCGGACGAGCCATAAACAAGATAACCAAAACCATTGCGAGCAGCATAATTACGCCACCCATAGTAGGTGTTCCTTGTTTTACCAAATGGCTTTCTGGTCCATCAGCACGAACTTGCTGACCAATAAGATGAGAACGAAGAAACTTAATCCAGAAAGGCATAAGGATCATAGTTACGAGCGTTCCTAAAGCAATTGCGATAAAAACCGTGAAGGTCGGATACTGTTCAAAAATAGAAATCATAATTAGCTCAAGAGCCCCCTGACAATTCTTTCAAGCTCCATAGAGTGCGATGCTTTCACGAGCACCGCGTCGCCTTCTTCGACAAGCGGCTCTAAAATGCCAAGCGCCTCGCCTTTAGAGAGCGTGGTCTCTATCCTATCACGAGGAAAACCACTCTCAAGAGCAGCAGAGGCAATGTACCCAGCCAGCTCTCCAATACAGAGAAGATAGTCAATAGGGAGCTCGGCGATTACCTTTCCAATGCCTTCGTGACAAGCTTGAGCAAAATCACCCAACTCACCCATATCCCCCAAAACGGCGATACGCTTGCCCGAAACATTCATCGAAGCAAAGGTTGATAGTGACGCACGCATAGAATCAGGATTGGCGTTGTAGGCATCGTTGATTACCAAAACACCTTCGGTATTGGTGTTAATTTCTTGACGTCCCACTTCAGGAAGCGAAGCTTCTAGACCCTCAATGGTTTTTTCAAGCGAAATACCGCAGACATGTCCAAGAGCCGCTGCAGCACACGCATTGTGGACATTATGCTCCCCTCGCAACACCAAAGAGCAAGCTTGCTCACCTTTAGGTGTACAAAGCGTAAAGGATGGCTTTCCTTCCGCATCGATAGATATGTCTTTTGCATATACCTGAGCATCGCCTCGGCACAATCCAGAGCCATCAAAGCCAATAACGGTAACATCTCGCTCTTGAACGCGAGCGATTTCCTCTATACGATGCGAACTGTCAGCAAGTGCACGGTTTAGAACTGCAACGCCAACGCCAGGAGTTAAAGCTTCAACTACTTCAGCTTTAGCCTGAATAATAGCGTCTTTAGACCCCAGAAGCTCAATGTGGCTTTCGCCCGTATTGGTTACTAGAGCATAATCTGGCTTAACAAACTCGCACAGGCTTTTTAGCTGGCCTTTTCCACGCATTCCCATTTCAATCACAACGTAATCGGTTTCTGGGTCTGCCTCAAGAAGCGTTTTAGGAACACCGAGTTCGTTGTTTTGATTTCCATGGGTAGCCACTGTTTTATATGTGGTCGAAAAAACATCACGAACAAGGTTTTTCGTAGTAGTTTTTCCTGTTGAACCCGTTAAAACAATAACGCGACCTTTAAGATGTTTGCGCCAAGCGCGCGCTAGATCGGTAAGGGCGGCCGTAGTGGAACTAACCTTCAAAATTGCCGCTCCCATCTCCTTCGCTCGAAGACGAACACTTTCAGCAACAGGACGCATAACAAGTGCAATTATTGCCCCCGCACAAAGAGCCGATTCAACAAAATCATGCCCATCGACGCGCTCTCCAGGTAAAGCAAGATAAACGTCTCCCGATTTAACGGTGCGCGAGTCCCACGTAATGCCCGTAGCCAACCTTGAGGGTTCCATCGATTCAACAAGCACGTTTGCAGCCGTGTATTCTGCAATTTGCTTAGCGTTTAAACGCATAACTTATCCAAACACCTTCTCGAGCTCCTCGGCAGCAACGACAACATCATCAAAAGAAAGAACTTTGTCGCCAACGAGCTGATAATCTTCATGTCCTTTTCCAGCAACCAGAATCGCATCTCCCGCCTTAGCAAGACTAATTGCTTTGGCAATGGCCTCTCTGCGGTCGGCCTCAACAACGAAGCGATCCTCGCCTGACTTCATACCATCAACGATGTTTGCAATGATAACTTGGGGGTCTTCGGTGCGCGGGTTGTCGGATGTCACAACAGCAAAATCTGCCGCAAGAGCAGCCTTGCCCATCAATGGACGCTTACTTGAATCACGATCTCCACCGCAACCAAACACTACAATGGTGCGACCTTTAGTGAGATCAGAAACAGAATCAAGAGCCTTAGCTAGCGCATCAGGAGTATGCGCATAGTCGACATAAACAGAAATTCCGCCATTATGCTCAGTGTTAACACGCTGAATTCTGCCAGGAATTGCAGGGGCGTCTTTCAATGCTTCAATGACAGCAGCAGGAGCATATCCAAGTTGCAAGGCAATACCAAACGCCGTCATGATATTTTCAACATTGAACTTTCCTACAAGCGGATAGGAACAAAAATAAGTACTACCCCTTACTTCAAGCTCCACATCGGTATGCCCTGAATGATATTCAATTGAAAGAGGATGGATCTGGGCCGAAGAGTCAAAACCCGTTGTTATAACAGCATCCCCTTTTGCCGAGCACGTTTTTAAGAGTTCTTTGCCCCATTTGCTATCAATATTGATAACGCGCTTCGCCGGATAATCCGAAGAAAAGAGTCGTGCCTTAGCAGCGAAATATGATTCAAAGGTCTTGTGATAATCAAGATGATCTTGCGTGAGATTGGTAAACGCAGTAACGGCAAATTGTGTGTCCCATGTACGCTCTAAGTCAAGCGCATGAGAGCTTACCTCCATGGCAACCACATCGCATTTTTCATCCCTCATCTGCGCAAAAAGGTGCTGCAAATCTGGAGACTCGGGAGTAGTTCTTGAGGATTTTTCAGTCTTACCCGCAATAGTAATGCCCACTGTTCCGATAATTCCTGTACGTTTTCCAAGAACAGAAGCAATATGCTCAACCAGATACGTTGAAGTGGTTTTACCATTTGTTCCCGTAATACCCACTAGGCTAAAATCGTTAGAAGGACAGTCATAAAAATGAGCAGCAAGATGAGCCATGGCTTTTCGTGAATCACTCACTACTACTTCGGTTACGTCGGTGGCATCAGCCAGATATATCTTACGTTCCACCACCAAAACTCGCGCTCCACGATCAATAGCATCTTGAGCATATGAGTGTCCGTCTGATTTCAACCCAACAATACAACAAAAAGCATCGTGGGGTTTTACGGAGTCGCTGCGGTAAGCAATACCTTCAATTGGTTCATTTTCGTTACCAATTATGGTGCAGTCTAACCCTTCAAATAGTTCTTTACATGTCTTTGTCATGAAAGCCTCATTTCTGGGTAATGTTATAGCGATCAATTGCAAATGACATTATATCCTGAAAAGCAGGAACTGTTTTTCTGTCTCCAGGAACATCGGTTGCTCCCACAAAACATACTAAATTCAAGGAAGTATTGGGGAGAAAACCAATAAAGGAAATGTCGTAGACACCTTTCTCGTATCCTCCAGAAGCAGAGGCAAATTCTGCCGTGCCCGTTTTGCCCGCAACAGTATATCCCTCAATCTGAGCATCAGTTGCCGTTCCCTCTTCAACAACGCCTTCCATCATGTATGTCAAGTCACTAATAGCCTGTTTGTTCGAAATGATTTCACTCGAATTAAATGTTTTCTTATCGGTATTTGTTGGAACATCAAGCAAGAAATGTGGCGTGTTGGCATAGCCGTTATTGGCAAGAGCTCCATAGAAACGAACCATCTCCATTGGCGTCACTTCAATACCCTGACCAAAGCTGATGTTATACCCTTGAACATCACTCCAGTCAGTCCAATCGCTCACGTAACCACTTACACAACCAGGATAATCCGTATTGGGATTTTCGGTGATTTGATAGCGCTGAATATAGGCATAGAGCTTTTCAAAGGTTAAATCATGGGCAATAAGCGACATACCAACATTGGAAGACTCTGCCATGATTTGACGCGTATCCATATCTTCAGTCGGACGTTCATGAGCATCAGAAATAGTGTACTCATCAGCATAAACAACCTCGGGACAGGTATAAACTTGTCCTGCTTGTGTGGTGCCCTCTTCCAATGCAGCAAGCATGGTTACAGGTTTAAAAATTGACCCAGGCTCAAAGGCAGAAGAAATGCCCGCTAAATTAGTGGCGCCTTCTTTCACCTCAGTCAAATCAGTAATATCAAAAAGCGGAACTGAGGCACACGCATAAATCTCGCCCGTTGACGAATCCATCACAATACCGGATCCTCCGCCACCTTGTACTTCTTCCACTCGAAGAGCAAGCGCCGTTTCAAGGTGCTCCTGCAGAGCAACATCAATAGACAAAACGATATCCTGACCGTTTTTGACTTCACTTTCAACAATTGTACTTCCAGGAACAGGAACGCCTTCTTTACTGTATTCGGTCGTTTTCTTTCCAGGTTCTCCGCCAAGAATATCGTCATAGTAGAGCTCGAGACCCGTTAAGCCCTGACCCTCTGAATTCAATATGCCTATTATCTGACTACCTATAGCGCCACACGGATACACTCGTTTTGAAGTATCTTCAAAACCCACTCCATCAATAGCAAGATCCTTAATTATTTGAGCCTTGTCTGTGTCTGCACTTTTAACGAGATATGCGAAATTAGTATCTTGATCTATTTTCTCGCGATACTTCTTTTCATCATCGCCAAAAACCTGCGCAAGCGTTTTTGCAAGCTCATCTTTTTTATCGTCAGGAACGAGATGAGGATGGCAGTATACATTAGTGGCATCAACTGTTGTTGCAAGCACCACACCATTGCGATCGTATATTGTTCCTCTCCGAGGAGTAACGTCAACGGTTACTGTTCTGCCAGAATCGCCACTGTCACTGATGTTCTGCGCATCAATCACCTGAAGCCACACTAAACGACCAAAAATTACTACAGCAATAGCAACAAAAAACAAAAAAATGGCAGCGAGTCGCCCTCCCGATAAGCGCGATGCAAGGCCATTAGGCGCTCCTCCTCGCTGAGCACGGGAAGAACCAGAAGGACTTGTTCCTCTAGAACGAGAACTCGAGCGTGAATCTTGTCGATAAGACCGAGTGGCCATAGAACTTAGCCTAAAGACGCAAGGCGTTCAATGCTTTGGGAAAAAGAGAGATTCCCTGAGCTATCAGTAGCAACAACATCAACAGGCAGCGTCATGGTATATGAGCTTGAGGGAGAAACCATCTTTAACTTTTCTTCAGCAGCATGACGAAGATTGCTCGGACTTGCAACGAGGCTTTTTTGCACAGCCAAAGATTCGCCCGTTGAACGAGCATCGGCAATCTCAGACGAAAGCTCACTTGAAGCCGATGCGGTGCTGTAAGCAGCCGAAGCAAGACCAACACGAACAAAACCGATAACAAGAAATACCGCCATAACGGCAATTACTACCTTGATACCCGTAACCCAAGCATCAGAGAGAACAGGATCAACTATATTTTTTCTACCAGGAACAACACGGACTGAAGGGCTCTGCGAAACATTAGGACGTGGATAAGCTCTTGCTGCCTGCGACCCACCAGCATAATCAAACCGATATGCAGGGGCTCCAGCCATTCTTTAAGACCTTCCTTCTGAAGAGAAGTTTATTTACTATCGTCCAGTCGCTGAGCGACCCTTAATTTTGCACTACGCGAACGAGGATTTCTCTCAATTTCTTCCTTTGACGGCAGAACGGGTTTGCGCGTAATCACTTTGAGTATCGGCTTATTTCCACAGACACACACAGGTAACTCAGGCGGACAGGTGCACCCTGTTGAATACTGTTTGAAGAGATCTTTCACGATTCTATCCTCAAGTGAGTGATAGCTAATAACTGCAATACGACCACCAGGCGCGAGCCAACGAATAGCAGCTTCTAAACCACTGCGCAAAACATTGAGTTCGCCATTCACTTCTATGCGCAACGCTTGAAAAGTTCGTTTAGCAGGATGTCCTCCGCTTCGACGAGCCGAAGCAGGAACCGCCGCCTTAATAACCTCAACAAGCTGTTCGCTTTCTGTGATAGGAGCGTTTTCGCGCATTTTAACCACGAACTCCGCAATGCGACTTGCCCATTTCTCATCTGAATATTGTCGGATGACCCGAGCGAGATCTGCTGCGTTATAAGTGTTGATGATCTCTGCTGCGGTTAAAGTTTGATTACTCGGATCCATCCGCATATCAAGAGGGCCACTTTCCTTAAAGGAAAAGCCACGAGAAGGCGTGTCTATCTGAACGGAAGACACTCCCAAGTCGAAAAGAATAGCATCTATCGAGGGAACCTCAGCTTGAACAAGAAGCGAATCAAGCTCCCCAAAGTTGCCATAGAGAATGTCAAGTTCCGGACGAACATCATCAGGAAGAGCTCCAAGTCTCTCGGTTGCGGCAGCAAGTGCGACCTCGTCTTGATCAATACCAATCAAATGACCAGTATTTCCGATAAGGCGAGCTGCCTCTAACGAGTGACCAGCACCTCCCAGCGTTGCGTCAACATACCTATCCCCTTTATCTAATTCTAAGTAGCGTAAGCATTCAGAAAGTAGAACGGGAATATGCCGATATTCATTTGTCACTGTGCTCACCTCGGGACTAGCTCACCAAAGACGCCAAATCGACATCTGCACAGAACTCATCCCAACGCTGCTCATCCCAAATCTCAAAATGATCTTCGTCACCAATAATTACCACCGACTTATCCAGCGAAACCAAATCACGCTGAGCCTGCGAAAGATGAATGCGACCCGAGTTATCTACTTCGCATTTCTTCGCACGCGAGTTCAAAACCTTACGCTGAGCAACCATCTTTGACTTCGATGAAGACCAACCTCCATCACTTTCAAATAAGCTGTTTACCCAAGCATTAAAAGCTTCGGTTTCGAACACATAAAGGCACTGATTTTTTGGATCAGGAGTCACCTTCAAATTGGTTGAGAGGGCTTTTCGGAAATCGGCAGGCAGAGATAAGCGACCTTTCGCATCAAGCTTATGGCGGTATTCGCCTAAAAGCTCACTCACGCTGCTCCTTTCTTCAAACCACGTCTCGCGTTCTGTCATTGTATGGCATCGCATCCCACATTGCAACAAAATATGGGTTTTTCTCCCACTTCATCCCCCCCTTCTCCCCCATTTTGCCCCACCTCCCAAAACCGCACAAAACCATTTCCACAAGATATAGAATTTCAGAAAAGGAATGGTCTATATATTGATTTAGAACAAGGTGGGAGGAAGTGGGGAGAAAATGAAGGAGTCTTCACAAAGCGAAGAAATTTCGATTTAGCACTGAAACCTCTGCATTAGTTTCTCCTCAGCTTTAAGTTCCTTGAGGGTGTACGCAAAATATTCCCTAGCCAATAGAGCTCTCCCTACCCAATAAGACAGGAGGCTGCGCAAAAAAAAAGGGGGGGGGGAACCGAGAAGAAGTTCAAGAGCAAGAATGCCCCCGCACAAATGACTGAAAATGATTTAGGCAATATAAAAAGCCACGACGTTACTTTCCACGAGGATGTGCCGCAAGATATTCCTCTTTTACATGAATCATTTGTATATGCGTATACATCTGAGTCGTTGATATATCGGAGTGTCCCAGCATTTCTTGGATAGCACGCAAATCCGCCCCACCCTCAATGAGATGAGTGGCGAATGAATGACGCAGCGTATGAGGATGAAGGTTCTTCACCCCGATAGTTAACCCCGCCTTCGCGACTATCGAATGAACGCTTTGACGCGAAAGTCGTGCACCTCGAGCATTGAGAAAAACAGCATTGGTTGCGCCGCTGTAAGGTTTTAGTAGCTGAGAGCGCACTTCTTCCAAATAACGACCAAGCCTTAGAAGCGCACAACCCGAAAGTGGAACAAGGCGCTCTTTCCCGCCCTTTCCCCGAATAAATAAATAGCCTTCGTCGACATTCACTTTATCGACATCAAGTCCAACAAGCTCGCTCACGCGCAGACCGCACCCATAAAGGACTTCCATAATAGTGGCATCACGTTTTTGCAGAACAGTTGACTCTTTCATGGAATCAAGCACTGTGTTTATTTGCTCTATAGATAAAACATCGGGAAGAAGTTGGGGCTTTTTAGGGAGAATGATTGTTTCGGTCGGATTGTTCGAGCAATATCCCTCCCTCACCAAAAAGCAATGGTACCCCTTAAGAGAAGAAACCTTGCGCTCTATAGTCGATGAAGAAAGTTTCTTGTCATTGAGCAAATACTCCTCAAAAGCAACAACGTCTTCACGCGTTATTTCTTCAGGGCTGGTTATTGATCGTGCAGAAAGAAATTCTTGATAATCCAGAAGATCGCGCTTATAGGCAGCAACGGTAAGCGGGGAAGATCCCCGCTCAACCGCCATAAAGGCAAGATACTCTTTGTAGTAGTGAGCCATCTTTTAGCCCAGAACTACTTCTTTTGATTGTTTGCTGCCGCCTTAACAAACCCTATGAAAAGAGGATGTGGATTAGTGGGACGACTCTTAAACTCAGGATGACCTTGACTTGCTAAAAACCACGGATGGTCGGGAATCTCAATCATTTCCGTTAAACGGCCATCGGGAGAAAGTCCCGAAACACGAAGGCCGGCAGAAGTTAGCGTGTCACGATAGGCATTGTTAACTTCATAACGATGCCTATGACGCTCGTAGATAATCTCTTCACCATAAACCTGATATGCCAAAGAATCCTTATCAAGTTTGCAGGGGTAGGCGCCTAAACGCATCGTTCCGCCCTTGTCTTCAATGTCTTCCTGCTCTGGCATAAGATCAATTACCGTATAGTCGGCATTTTCATCAAACTCAGCCGATGTTGCTCCTGTTAAATGAGCAACATTGCGTGCATATTCACACACCGCCGCCTGAAGTCCCAAACAAATGCCCAAAAAGGGAACGTTGTTCACACGGGCGTAATGTGCAGCCTCTATTTTCCCTTCGAAAGCGCGCTGACCAAATCCACCAGGAACTAAGATTCCGTCCATTTTTCCAAGCATTTCTTCGGCATTGTCAGCATTAAGCTCTTCACCATCAACTAAACACACATTGACATGGACACCATTAGCTACACCGGCATGACCCAATGCTTCAATAATGGAAAGGTATGCATCGGGAAGGCTAACATATTTCCCAACAACTGCAATAGATACTTCCCCTTCACATTCGTCCGCTTCTTTTAAGAATGTTTTGATTGGAGCTAAATCAATCTGAGGAGTATCAAGACCAAGACGATTCAGAACCTGAACATCAAATTTCTGGTCAAAAAGCGAGAGTGGAACTTCATAAATTGAAGGGGCATCGATACAAGAAAGGACATCTTCAGGAGCAACATCGCAAAAGAGGGCTATTTTTTCACGAACTCCATCTGAAATATCATGATCAGAACGACATACGATGAAGTCCGGCTGAACACCCAAAGAACGCAATTCCTTTACGCTATGCTGGGTTGGCTTCGTCTTAACTTCGTGAGCAGCAGCAATATACGGAACTAAGGTTACATGAACAAAACAGACATCTTCATTGGGGCGCTCTTTATTGAATTGACGAGCTGCCTCAATAAAAGGAAGTGATTCAATGTCACCAATGGTGCCACCGATTTCCGAAATCACGATATCGGCACCTGACTGATCTGCAATACGACGCAACCGCTCTTTGATAGCTTCGGTTACATGAGGAATAACCTGTACGGTTCCCCCCAAAAAATCGCCACGGCGTTCACGCGCAATCAAACTTTTATAGATAGAACCCTGAGTAAAGTTTGATTCACGAGAAAGATTCTCATCGATGAATCGCTCGTAATGCCCAAGGTCAAGATCGCCCTCATGCCCATCTTCGGTTACGAAAACTTCTCCATGTTGAAAAGGAGACATTGTTCCAGGATCAACGTTGAGATATGGATCCATTTTTTGCATTGTTACCTTATATCCGCGAGCCTTAAGCAAATGACCCAACGAAGCAGCGGTAATACCTTTACCGAGAGAGGAAACAACGCCGCCGGTAACAAAAATATGCTTTGCCATAATTCTCCTTTACTCCATATCTCAAGAGGGTAGCTCAAACAATAAAAAAGCGCTCAAAAACGAAATCTCGCTTTCAAACGCTTGTCAATTCTACCGCAATCCTTCTTTTTGCTGCGTTAATTCTATGTTTCGAAATGCCTTCACTGACTATCCTTTACCTAAAGAACACCTGCGAGGCATGTGTGTAGAATGTCTCAGGTTTATAACGCAGAAGAACGGTCGGATCTTCGCCCGTAGAAACGACAACCCTACATATTGGCTTTTCCATTTCTATTAATTCACCATCAATAAACATGCTCGCTTGTCTGTTGGCGCTTGATGCACAAAGAAAAACTTCCGCAACATCGGAAGGAGCCGTAAGAATAGGGCGAGAATGAAGCGAATGTGGCGCAATAGGGACAATAATTAACCCTCCATACATTGGCGTTACCAAAGGACCTCCCAACGAAAGGGCATAGGCCGTTGAGCCTGTCGCGGTGGCAACAACCAAACCATCTCCGCGAACGTCAGCAACTTTAGCCCCATCCACCGAGTATGAACAGTCGATAATTCTGCCCTGTGCTCCACGGGCAAGAACCATTTCATTCAAAGCAAAGAAACGATGGGAGCTATGCGAAGGAATTTCATCATCAATACCACCGCCCTCTTCCCCTTCGAGGAAAACGTCAATGACTAAATTGGTTCGATGCTCTTCTATTATTTCACCCGAAAGTGCAGCGGCAACAATAGGAACTACCCCTTCAGCATTTGAATTCGCCATAAATCCCAAATTTCCAAAGTTGATTCCTAATATTGGAATGCGACGATACTTGATTTGCGCCGCCGTCCTTAGAATGGTTCCATCGCCCCCTAAGACCACCGCCAAATCAAAAGAATCGATATCGCTGACCTTTTCCTGTTTTGTAATTTCAGTAGAAGAACGAAGATCGTCCGTGTCGTAAACCGCATATTCAATGCCCTGAGAAGCAAGAAATGCTTCGAGAACCAAAGCAGCTTCAATTGCTTTTGTGTTGTAATTATTGCGAACTATCAAAACACGCATGTGTTTTTCCTTACTATTAGTAGTTAAACAACCTGATTATAGTCAAAACGTGAGGATCTATGGCGAACGACTCTAGCAGCTCCATCTTAAAGAACACAAGTCTTATCACACTTGCGACCCTCGGTTCACGCGTAACCGGGCTTCTTCGCACCTGGGCTATGGCTTTTGCGTTGGGCAACACTCTTCTTACTTCGGCTTACCAAATTGCCTACAACCTTCCTTCAATGATCTATGATCTTGCCGTAGGTGGCGTTTTAGCAACCGCCTTTCTCCCTCTTTACTTACTCCAAAAAGAAAAGGAAGGAGATAAGGGCGCGCAAAAATTCTCTTCCAATATTTTAAGTATCACATTGATTATTTTGGGCGTATTAGCTCTTCTCTGTTCCATTTTCGCCCCAGCAGTTATTGAAACTCAAACATTCACTGTTGAAAGCGGATCAAGTAAAGATCTTTCGATCTTTTTCTTCCGCGTTTTTGCTATACAAATTTTATTCTATGGTCTTGGTGCTGTTATCACGGGAATACTGAACGCAGAACGTGTTTTCCTAATCCCCTCCCTTGCTCCTGTCATAAATAACGTTGTCGTAATCGTAACGATGTTTGGTTTTGTTCCTCTTTCCACATGGAATGCAGAATTCGCTATGTGGTGGCTAGCCATTGGAACCTCTTTAGGAGTTCTGGTTCAGTTCGGAATCCAGATTCCAGCCCTCATAAAACGTGGATTTAAATACAGCCCTCATGTCAATTTGCACGACCCTATGCTTAAAGAAGCACTGAAGGTTGCTTTACCCATGTTCATCTATATCGCAGGAACGATGATTACCTTTAGTTGTCGAAATGCATTCTCGCTCGACGCAGCAGCAAACGGGCCCTCAACCCTTAATTACGCATGGACCTGGTATCAGCTACCTTATGGAATTATCGCGGTATCGGTTTCGACCACCATGCTTACTGAGCTTTCCGACTGTGCCGCCCGAGAAGATTGGAGGGGTTTTAAGCACTTTATCAAAACGGGTCTGCGTTCAACATTTTTCTTGATTATTCCCCTTGCTGCTATGGTTGGCGGCTTGGCACTTCCTCTCATGCAGCTTTTCCAGGCGGGCGCATTTTCCTCAGAAGATACCTTAACGGTAAGCATGGTTCTTTCGGTTTGGACTTTGAGTTTGCCCTTCTATGCTGGCTATATGTACATGTATCGCGTATTTGCCGCCCTTCGTAAGTTCACACAATTCGCACTTATCGATATTGCACTCCGCATTGTGCAGGTGTTTTTCTATTATCTTCTCTGCCAGCCTGATGCTTTAGGTGTTGCCGGTATTCCCGTTGCAGATATTTTCTTCTATGTAATCATGTTTGCTGTGTGTGTTCTGCTCGTTAAAAAACATGTCGGGGATTTTGGAATTGGCGGAACCATTAACCTGTTCTTTAAAGTATCTATAGCAAGCATCATTGGAGGAGCAATTGTAGTCACCCTCTCTACCTTCGCTCAGCAACTAATGCCAAGTTCAGGAGCTTCGGTGATTCTTTTTGCTCTCTTAATTATTGCGGTGGCAGGAAGCGTTGGCTTAATTGTTTCATTTGCCCTTTGTAAACTCTTTAAAATATCAGAGTTTGAGATACTTTCCAGAATAGGTAGAAAGGTTCTTGGTGTGTTCCGAAGAGGATCAAACACAGAAGGATAATAAGAACTCAACTGAATCACCCTGCCTTGACTATCAACTTCAATAATAGAATCTTGTGATATACCTGAAACAAGGAACAGAGAATGGTGCTGTGGTTAAACCTAACCATATCTAACAAAAAGGATGTAGGAAAATAAATATTGACGTCAGCAAATCTCAATCATATCTAAATGAGCCGTGAGAATAGTCAATACAACTCTAATCTACAACTCATAATTATAGAAAAAAGGGTTTGCAGATTAACCTACAAACCCAATAGGACTAATTCTTAAAAGTTGCTCTATGCATTAACGGGACGGCGAAAATTAGGCTCAGTAGTCAAAATACGAGGTCCGTCTTCGGTGATAGCAACCGTCTTTTCAAAATGCGCAGATGGTTTTCCATCGCGAGTGCAAACCAACCAACCATCAGGCATCTGCTTGGTTTTGTAAGTTCCCATATTAATCATGGGCTCAATAGCTAAAACCATTCCTGGTTCAAGCTTAATTCCTGAATGTCGACGTCCATAGTTAGGAACATTAGGATCTTCATGCATATTTCTACCAATACCATGGCCTACATATTCTCGAACAACGCCATATCCTTCAGCTTCGGCAATTTCTTGGATAGCAGCGCCGATATCACCAAGATGATTACCCGGACGCGCAGCATCTAAGCCTGCCCACATGCACTTTTCCGTTACTTCAAGCAAGCGTTTCTTTTCGGGGGAAATCTTTCCCACAGGAAAAGTCCAAGCATTATCCCCAACCCAGCCGTTAACGGTTGCGCCAGTATCAATCGAAATAATGTCGCCCTCTTGCAGAACTACAGCTTCAGAAGGAATACCATGAACAATCTGTTCATTGATCGAAGCGCAAATTGAACCAGGGAATCCACCGTAGCCCTTAAAAGCAGGAATTCCACCTTCCATACGAATAATCATTTCAGCCATGCGGTCAAGATCAAGTGTGGTCATGCCAGGCTTAACACGTGCTCCAACTTCTCTTAAAACCTTAGCGCTCAATTCACCTGCTTTTGCCATCTGTTCAATTTGTTCAGGAGTTTTCTTAATTATCATGCCCATTACCTTTCTTTGTTTGATGCAAGAATACACCAGCATGAGCAAAAAGGCATTCTGATGTTTTAGATTAAATACAAACACTACGAAGACCCTCTCTGGCCTAAACATCAAGATATTTACCTACCTATACGAACGATGAGTGAGTACGACTTATGTACGACAGCTGAAGAAGT
>FR895483.1:0-6225 GCA_000434775.1 Eggerthella sp. CAG:368
GGCGCGATTTATTTTCGCGTGTTTTAGTTGGTGCTCAGTCTTCGATTTTTTCCACTTTCGTATTGGTGGCGGCTGTTGCGGTTATCGGAACCTTGGTGGGTATGCTTGCGGGTTGGCGCGGAGGAAAGCTCGATACTGTTCTTATGCGAACCTCTGATGTGTTTCTAGCCTTTCCTGGTTTGGTGTTTGCTCTTGCGGTGGCAGGGGTATTGGGTGGCGGAATGCACAATGCCGTTATTGCCTTGGTTGCAATTTCTTGGCCAAAATATGCCCGCATTGCCCGTGGACTAACTCTTACGCAAAAGAACGCAACGTATCTTAAAGCGGCACGATTGTCGGGATGCACCACTGTTAAGCTTATCGCTAAGCATGTTTTACCCAATATTGTTGGGCCGCTTTTAGTTACGGCTGTTCTAGATATTGGAACTATGATGATGGAACTTGCGGGGCTCTCTTTTTTGGGGCTTGGGGCTCAGCCTCCCGCGGCCGAATGGGGTTCGATGATGAGTGATAATCGCAACCTATTACAAACTTCTCCTTGGACGGTAATTGCTCCTGGAATAGCAATTTTTATTACGGTGATGATTTTTAATCTGCTGGGCGATACGTTGCGAGACTGGATGGATCCTGATCATCGTAGGACAGCACCGAAAGGGCAGGGTTGGCTAAGGAAAGGTGCCAGCGAAAGTAGACGCTAAAAAGAGAGAGGAAAAGAAGTGAAAAACATTATGGCGAAAAAGAACGGACTGGGCCTTTTGGCTGTCATGCTGGCAGGCATGGTAGTGCTTGCGTTGACTCTGTCGGGTTGTGGCTCACAAAGTTCGAAAGAAGGGAAAACCTTTGTATATGGAACTACGGGCTATGGCGTAGAAATGGACGATGCAGGCCTTAACCCTCACGAAAACTATTCGGGGTGGAGCGCGGTTCGCTACGGTGTAGGTGAAACGCTCTTTAAGTTTAGTGACGAAATGAAGCCTGAACCGTGGCTTGCTACTTCGTATGAGTTTATCGACGACACTCACTGCAAAATTACTCTTCGTGATGATGTCGATTTTACTTCGGGAAGACATATGAGTGCGACGGCGGTTAAAGAATGCTTGGATGATTTGATTGCTGTTCACGATCGAGCTCCAAGTGATACTAAAATTACTTCCATTGAAGCAAACGACGAAGATAACACCATTACTATTACTACCAGTGAACCAACGCCTGCTCTCATCAATTATCTCTGCGATCCTTATGGCGCCATTATCGATATGCAGGCAGGGATAACCTCTGATAAGAATGTAAGCGGAACTGGTCCCTATAAAGCAACGGCGGTTTCTGATACCGAGATAACGCTCGAAAAAAACGAGAATTATTGGGATGGCGAACCTAAAATGGATACAGTTGTAGTTCGTTCTATCACGGATGGCGATACCTTAACTTCGGCTCTTCAATCAGGAGAGATCGACGCTTCTTATGGGCTTCCTTATGCAAGCTATGAGCTTTTTGGCGACAAAAATAACTATACGATCAACGATTGCAGCACTTCCCGTGCTTTCTTTGGACAGGTGAACTACGAATCGTCTGTTATGCAGGATGAAACCGTGCGTAAAGCCTTAGCTATGGGTATTGATAAGCAGGGATTCATTTCAACGCTGCTTAATGGTCGTGGTGCGGCAGCAGTGGGTGCGTTCCCAAGTAACTTTGCGTTCGGTAATGAAACGGTTTCGACGGTCTCCTATGATCCTGAAGCGGCAAAGCAGCTTCTTGAAGCTGACGGTTGGATGGATAGCGACGGAGACGGTATTCGCGAAAAAGCGGGTCAGAAGTTAACCGTTCGCTGGTTAACTTATCCTGGACGCATGGAGCTTCCTTTGTTGGCTGAGTCTGCTCAAGCTACGTTGGCAGAAATTGGCTTCGATGTTCAGGTTAATAGTACGGCCAATCACACTGATATACGTAAAGACACCAATGCATGGGATGTCTATGTAAGCGCCTTGGTTACTGCACCTACAGGGGATCCAGAATACTTCTTTACGGCAACATGCCTTGAAGCGTCGGCTAAAAATTTTGGACACTATAAAAACGCTAAGCTGGAAGAATTGGCGGCACAGCTTCGTGTTGAATTTGATACAGAAAAGCGTGCGGAGCTCGCAACAAACATGCAGCAGGTCATACTTGATGACTACGGATACTTCTTTGCTTCTCATTTAACGATGGGTATTGTTTCAAAGGCGGAGGTTTCTGGCATAGCGCCGCATCCTTGCGACTACTATGAAATTACAGTCGATTTAGACAAGGCCTAAGTAAATGAGAGTTCCGCTGCTAACATACGAGAACCTTTGCGTTTCTTATGGGGACCAGACCGTTCTGCAAGACGTCAATCTTTGCGTGTATGAAGGTGGAATAGTCGGCATAGTGGGTGAATCAGGCAGCGGGAAAAGCACGATTTTGCGTGCAACGATGGGTTTATTGGGTAGAGCCGGAAGAATTCAGCAAGGTCAGATTCGTTATGGTGGGTCTGACCTTGCCCTGTGTTCATCTGAGGAACTGCGCTCATTGTGCGGCTCTGAGATAGGGATGATATTTCAAGATTGCCTTTCGGCGCTTACACCCATTAGAACCATAGGGAGTCAGCTGTACGAAGAATATTGCGTTCATGCAGCGTGTCGGGAAAGCAAGGAAATAGTGCTTTCCCGTGCCGCTCGGCTTTTGCGGAGCCTTTCTCTTGCTGAACCTGAAAGAGTTTTGGCAAGCTATCCTTTTGAGCTTTCAGGTGGAATTGGTCAGCGTGTAGGAATTGCTGCAGCAATGCTTCTTGAACCTAAGGTTATTCTTGCGGATGAGCCAACGAGTGCTTTAGATGTTGTTTCGCAGAAGCAGGTGCTTACAGAATTTGTGCGCTTGAAAGAAAAAAACAACGCGGCTTTTGTGTTTGTGTCGCACAATATTGCGGCGGTTCGTGCCGTTGCAGATTACGTTGTCGTGCTTAAAGACGGCAAAATTATTGAGCAGGGAAAGGCAAAAGATGTGCTCACCTTTCCAAGAAGCCCTTACACGCAAGAGCTTCTTGCTGCTGTTCCTTCTCTTGTTAAGGAAGTGGAACATGATGGGGCTTAGTTCATCTTTTGCGGTTCCTAAAAATACGTGTTGCTTATCACAAAGGAGCGAAGTCCAGTGTTCGCAAACGGGCATTTCTGTGCTTGAAGCAAAAAACTTGTGCAAGGTTTTTGAACGAAAAGACCTTGCAGATGTGGTGGCGGTTGATAGTGTTTCGTTTTCTGTTTGTGCAGGTGAATGCTTAGGCATTGTGGGGGAATCGGGCAGCGGGAAAAGCACCATTGCCAATATGATTGCGCGGCTGATCGAACCCACGAGTGGCTCTCTTGTTTTGAATGGGGAAGATATAACCCAGGCGCGCGGCAAGGATTTAAGACGGGTATATCAGTCAGTGCAAATGGTGTTCCAAAATCCTGCCGAGTCTTTCGATCCGCGCAAAACCTTAGGGCAAAGTATCACTGAAGGTATGAGGAATATGCGCGTTGGAAAAGCCGAAGCCCAAAAACGCGCCAAAGAACTTCTTGAACTTTGCCAACTTCCTGTTTCAATACTTGGACGCTATCCGCGTGAAGTGAGTGGAGGGCAGTGTCAACGAGCGGCAATTGCTCGGGCTCTTGTGGTAAAACCGAGCCTTCTCATCTGCGATGAGGCTACGAGTGCTCTTGATGTAACAGTGCAGCGTCAAATTATCGACTTACTCAAACGGTTGCGTTTTGAGTTGGATATGTCGCTTCTTTTTATTTGTCACGACTTAGCGCTTGTTGGTGGCGTGTGTGATCGTGTTCTGGTGATGAGATCAGGGAAGATCGTTGAACAGGGGTCGACTAAAAATGTGCTGTTTGACCCGCAAACTGAATACGTGAAACTGCTCTTATCCGCAATGCTGTAATTGTATCTATAAAAAGATAGTAGCCCGTAGCTCTTCTTGTTATTGTGTGCGATCAGTGCTCTTCGTGCAAATTTGAATGGAGTAATCAATTGTGATGTGGGCTTCGAAAGTCAGAGTTCTGTTGTGCAGGGGCGGGGTTGGTCTTTGTTTGGGCATTCTAAAGCATCCGAATAGTAAAACAAGAAAGACAAGCGATAGGCTTGTCTTTCTTGTTTTTGAGTCAAGTATTGTTTATTATAGGAACAAATGTTCGTATATTTCTACAAGGAACATAAAGAATCAGAAGTAACCGATATAAAACTAATCGCATTAAAACTGAGCGGTTTGAAATGGGTGTTTGTTCCTTGGGAGTAATGTTCAACAAGAAGGATGTGAACTCTTTGATGGCACAAAAATACTATGCCTGCATAGATCTTAAATCGTTTTATGCAAGTGTTGAGTGTGTCGATAGAGGTTTAGATCCTTTGACGGCAAAACTTGTTGTTGCCGATAAGGAGCGAACTGAAAAAACAATCTGCTTGGCAGTGAGCCCTGCGCTCAAGGCGCTGGGAGTGAAAAACCGCTGCCGTTTGTTCGAAATTCCCAAGAGCCTTTCTTTTGAAATAGCAAAGCCTCGTATGAAGCGCTACATGAAGGTTTCATCAGAGATCTATGCTGTGTATTTGCAATATGTGAGTGAGCAGGACATTCATGTGTATTCCATTGACGAGTGCTTCATTGATATAACGCCGTATCTTTCTCTCTACAGCATGGAGCCCTTGCCGTTTGCGCGAATGATCAAAAGCAAAGTAACAGAAAAAACGAAAATTCCTGCTACGGCAGGAGTGGGAACCAATTTGTTTTTGGCAAAGGTGGCACTCGATGTTACGGCAAAGCATATTGAAGACGGCGTGGGTTTTTTGGACGAAGAAGCCTTCAAACAGACAATTTGGTTCCATCGCCCCATAACTGATATTTGGAGCATTGGCTATGGTATTGCGCGCAGGTTAAGAAAGTATGGTGTGTCCGATTTGGCGGGAGTTGCCGCTATGAAAGAAGAAACACTCTATAAAGAGTTTGGTGTGAATGCGGAGTATTTAATAGATCATGCTTGGGGGCAGGAGCCGTGTACTATCGAAGAAATAAAAACCTATGTTCCTAAAGGGCACTCCGCTGCGTATGGTCAGGTTTTGGCGTGCGATTATACCTTTGATGAGGCGCGCATAATACTGCGCGAAATGGTAGATAGCGCTGTGCTCGATTTGGTTTCAAAGCGCTTGGTTGCCGAAGGAATCTCTTTGATGGTGGGTTATGCTCAGCCGGAAGCGAGGTGGTCTGCCGCGGAAATCTTTGAAAGCGGTCACGGGAAACGTGTTGTGGGTAAAGCGCGATTTGCGGGAGCAAACGGGAGTAGAAAACTGAATCGCAGGACGAATTCATTTGTCCTTCTTATTAAGGCATTCTATTCGCTATTTGAGGAAATAGTGGATCCTTCTTTATTTGTTAAACGCATCAATCTCAGTTTTAATGGATTGCTTCCTGAAAAATATGCCACGGTCACGCTGTTTGACGATGTTGAGAGCTTAGAGCAAGAGCGCAGCAGGCAAAAAGCCATTATTGCGGTGCGGGAAAAATTCGGCAAAAATGCCATGCTCAAAGGAACGAGCTTAAAAGAAAAGGCAACAGCGCGTGAGCGTAATGAGCAGGTTGGAGGCCATCATGCATGAGAAGCGAGAATCTTCAGCTTTACGCGAGCCTTTGAAAAATGAGAGCGAAACCACACTTCATCATCAGCTTGTCCGATATTGCGGTTTGCTTTCTGGCAATCTTTCAAAAGAAGAGAAAGAACATCGTCAGGTTGTGCTTTGGGCTATAGAGGAAAAGGTTCGAAATAATGGAGCGCATGAAGCTTGCGCCCATTCAGAAAGAGCGCGTCAATTTATGCCTTTCGCAGCTCTTAAAGGCTATGAGGAACTGATTCAGCAGGAAAACGCTAAAAGCGCACAGATTCGCTAATCCAAATCCATTTCGTAAATAAACATTTCTTCAGGAAGAATGTCTTCAGGGTCTGTTTTTGCCCATTCGGCTGCACGTCGCATGCCGCGTCGTTCGTAATACTCCCAGGTGCAGGTGGTATCGGTGAACAGGAATGCTGTTTTGCCGCCTTCAGAGGAAAGGTAGTTTTGGGCAGAGGAAAGAAGCTTGCTTCCAACGCCATAGCCGCGTGCTGCATCTCCAACAGCAAAGAATACCAATTCATAATTGGGGTCAGTGCTGCTGTTGGTAAGGAGGGGTACATTAACACGCTCTTC
>FR895483.1:6301-10624 GCA_000434775.1 Eggerthella sp. CAG:368
TTGGCCTCTTCGATTCTGTCTTCAAGGAATTGCTTCCATTTTGCTTCGGTTTCTTGGGGAGCCTTGCCAGCTCGGGCTAGGACGAAGCCAATTACTTGACCATCTTTTACAGCTACCTCAGAAAAGGTTGCTCGTTGGGCATAGGAGGCGAAATCGATAACCGCGTGGAGAAGCTGGACTTCCTCGGGGACATCGCTGTGCCACAGGGGAGCTAGAATATGAGCGATATCCGAAAGGTCTTCCATTGCAAAGGGGCGATACTGCAGAACTTCGTTAGTCATAGGGCAAGCTCCTTATAGATTTACGTGTATCAGTAGCCATTGTAGCCCGTGTTCTTTTTGGATAAATGTTTCTCCAGAGGGATTACATTCCTGTCAATGTGGGGCAAATGCACGCCAGATAAGCAAATCGTTCTGCCAAAACGCATGTTTTACCTGTTCCCGCTCCTGCTAAAACGCAAACATACTCTTCGGTGACATAGAGCGTCTTAAGCTGTTCTTTGTTGAGGGGTAAAGGTGGTTCTTTTGAAGATCTTTATTGGATGATAGTTTTCCTGTTTCTTTCTTTTACGTAAAGACTCGATGGGTTCCCTAGCGAAATATAGATAGTAGTGACAGAATCGCCTCTGTCGTATTTTAGTGACGCCACGTTTTCTAGAAAACGACGTCGTGATGTTTGATGGCAAAAGCGCTCAACGATAAAGGCAAGGACAGATGAAGGAACACGCTAAAAAACAAAACGGAATCGATATGCTTCACGGACCTCTTCCGTTAAAGATTATTCTTTTCGCAATTCCTTTGGCTTTGAGTAGTATTTTGCAGCAGCTGTTTAATTCGGCTGATGCTGTTATTGCGGGCCAATACATTGGTAGCTCTGCTTTGGCTGCGGTTGGTGGTGTAGCTCCTATTATCAGTTTGTTTATTGCAACCTTTGTAGGGCTTTCTATTGGCTCGAATGTTTTGATTGCTGTTTACATTGGAAGGGGAGAGCTTGGAAGAGTCCGCGGCGGAATTCAAACTACAGTAATCGTAGCTCTTACGTGTTCTTTGCTTATGACTGTTTTAGGCATTGTGCTAACGGATCCTATTCTTGAGGCGGTCAACGTTCCGCAAGATGCTTGGGATGAAGCACGCCAATACCTGCACGTGTACTTTGCAGGTGTGGTGTTTTTTGTAGTGTACAACTTTGGATCTGCGGTTTTGAGAGCAAAGGGAGACACCAGAAGACCGTTGTATGCTTTAGCCCTGTCTGTGGCGCTTAACGTTATTTTGAACTATGTAGCAGTTGTTGTATGTGACGCCGGTGTTTCGGGCATTGCCCTTGCGACAGTTATTTCAAACATAGTTAGCTCGGGCATGATCGTGTTTTATCTTTTACGTGAAGAGGAAACCTTTCGTCTTTCGTTTTCGGGTTTTCATGCCAGTAAGGCGGATTTACGTTCCTTGCTGTATGTGGGTGTCCCTGCTGGTTTACAAGGAGCGGTGTTTGCTCTTTCAAATGTTGTAATTCAGGGTGCGATTAATAGTTTCGGTACCGACGCTACAGCGGGCTCGGCTGCTGCAATGAATTATGAATACTACACGTACTTTTTTACGAGTGCTTTTTCGCAGGCAGCCGTTACCTTTATTGGGCAAAACTATGCCGCAAAACAATACGATCGCTGCGATTCGGTGATGAAGTTTTGCATGGGAGCATCAGTGGGAATCACTCTTGCGCTCAGTGTTCTTTTTGTTGGTTTAGGGGATATTTCTCTTGGTGTGTTTACTACTGAGGCTGGTGCGCTTTCATTCGGTACCATTCGCATGTGGCAGGTTGAACTTTTGGAGTGTATGCCTTGTTCGTACGAGATTACTGCTGCCGGAATGCGCGGTATGGGTTGGTCGGTATTACCCACTGTGGTAGTAATTGTTGGTTCTTGTCTTCTGCGGATCGTTTACGTAATCGCAATCTTTCCAGCAATTTCAAGCTTTGAGAATCTTATGCTCATCTACCCCATTACCTGGATTATTACAGGCTCTGTCATGATTGTGCTCTACTTTATCGCTCGTAAACGAGCCTATTCGGTTTAATGGAATAGCCAAAAAACATGCATGGGAGCATTTTGCATTCTTATGTTCATCTGGGAAAACATATATCATGTTTCTTTGTGTGCTAACAAATATACAAAAGAAAAAGAAGGGGGACGAGTTTCCTCGGATGGACTACGTAGAGCATTTTGGCAAAACGCTTGACTTACTTGTTGACAAGCATCCCAATCGCAGCCGCGGTTTATTGAAGTTTGGCTGGGGGCTGATGAATCTCAAATTCAAAGCCTTGCCCGACAGGCGTCTGTGTTCTGCTGATCGTTATTTGGCTCACGTGATGATGGATACTATGCTGAGGCCCCTTAAAAAACCTGATCAAGCAGTTGCCATCAGCGTATTTGTTCCTTGTGAGCTACTTCAGGAGGTCAAGCTTAATCCCTATAACGTTGAGAGCTTTTCCTGCTATCTTTCCGCATCGAGTGTTTCGCGGCCTTGTATCGAACTTGCTGAAGCAAACGGTGTCCCTGAAACGCTTTGTAGCTATCATAAAACGTTTATTGGGGCTGCCCAGCGCGGTTTTATGCCGCGGCCAAAATGTATCGTATACACCAACTTAACGTGCGATGCCAACATGCTTACGTTTAAGACGCTTGCGGAATTATTCAACGTTCCTTCGTTTGAGATTGATGTGCCTGATGCGGTTTCGGAAGCAAGTGTTTCCTATGTGGCGGATCAGCTGCGAAATCTTGCCCGATTTCTTGAAAATCAAACAGGCAGAGTGGTCGATGAAAATGCGCTGCGCGTTCGCGTTGAACGCGGAAAGCGAACTCTTGAAACGTATAAGAAGTTTCATCAGCTTCGTCGTGGTAAAGATATTCCGAGCGATTTAGTTTCGCCTTTGTATGCTGCTATGACGAGCAACATTTTGCTGGGATCCGAAGAGGAAGAGCACTATGTGAACCAGCTCGTGGAGGACGCAAAGAAGGCGGCTTTAAAACGAGGGGTTCATATCTATTGGATGCACACTATTCCGTATTGGTCAGAAGCTACGGCGCGTGACTTCGCTTTTTCTGATAGAGCTCAAATTGTTGGGTGTGACATAGGTCAGCTTTGTGAGCCTGAATTCGATACGGAAGATCCCTACCGTGCTATGGCTTGGCGTATGGTTCACAACAATCTAAACGGAGGCGCTTTGCGACGTATTGAGGCAGGAATTACTCATGCGCGTGAAGTGGGAGCAGACGGTGTTGTTTGGTTTAATCACTGGGGCTGCAAGCATACCATTGGGGCTTCTCAGCTTGCTAAGTGTAAGTTCGAAGAGGCAGGGTTGCCGTTTTTGGCGCTCGATGGTGATGGTCTTGACAGCGCTCATGGTGGAGAAGGTCAGACAGCGACGCGTTTGGATGCCTTCTTGGAAATGCTGGAGGCATAACGTATGGCAACGTATTATGTGTGCAAATACACTCCGCTTGAAATTATTGAGGCACTTGGTGGAACACCCGTAAACCTGAACACTATGCAGGAAGGATTTGACCAGGCTGAACTTTTGGTGGGGGCAAACATTTGCGGCTTTGGTAAGACAGTTATCGAATCGGTATACAACGGGGATGTTCGCGAGCTTGTTTTGGTGAATTGCTGCGACTCTATCAAGAGCGTTTATGACGTTTTGGCCGACTCTGGCAAGCTCGACTTTTTGTATCTGTTTGATGTTATGCGCGGCGATGGCCCCTGCGCACGTGATTGGATGGCGGCGCAGATCAAAGAGTTCGTTCGGGCATATGGTGAGTATAGGGGCTGTGAGCTAACAGCTGAACGCTTTCGCTCTTCATTTCATCCCGTTTGTCGCATTAAAGAGCCGCATGTGAGCATTATGGGCGCTCGCATGGGCGCGCAGCTTTTTGAAATGGTGCAAGGGGCAATGCCATATCCCGTTGAGAATATGACCTGTGTTAATAACCGAAGCATTGGTGAAACCATGCCGCCCGAAAGCGCTGATCTTGATGAGCTCATTCATTGGTATGCGGGCGAACTTGTAGGGCAGCTTCCCTGCATGCGTATGGTTGATGTGCAGGGGCGCCGTAGAATTTTAGAAGATCCCAACCTTAGGGGTGTCGTGTACCACACGGTTCGTTTTTGCGACTTCTATGGGCTTGAATATTCGCAAATTAAGAGTTCAACCGATTTACCTTTGGTGAAGATCGAATCGGACTATACCACTCAAAGTGCCGGCCAACTTTCAACGAGGCTTGAGGCTTTTGCAGAAAGCATTGCACCAGGGGAAGTTCAATCAATAGCAAGT
>FR895483.1:10727-15499 GCA_000434775.1 Eggerthella sp. CAG:368
TGACGAGGATAAAACTATTGTGGCAATGCTTATTGTTCCAACGGGAGCGGGCGCTTCGGCAAGCGCTGATGCTGCTTTGGATAAAGCGTGCGAAATGGCAGGCATTACGCGCGATGACATCATTGAGCTTGTTACTACAGGTTATGGTCGCTCGGTGATTAAGGCGGGCGATAAATCGGTAACAGAAATTACCTGCCATGCCCGCGGGGTTCACTTCATTGATCCTTCCATTCGTACCATCATCGACATTGGTGGGCAGGACAGCAAAGCAATCAGCCTTGATGAAGAAGGCAATGTGGTCAACTTCACTATGAATGATAAGTGCGCAGCGGGAACAGGACGCTTCTTAGACATGATGGCACGAACGATGGAGATGGATCTCGATCGCATGAGTGAGCGTGGTATTAACTATAAGGAAGATATTACGATTTCAAGCATGTGCTCGGTTTTTGCAGAATCTGAAGTTGTTTCTTTGATTGCCCAGAATAAAGAGGTCGATGATATTGTTCATGGACTAAACAAAGCTGTTGCAGTAAAAACAAAAGCGCTGGTGAAACGCGTAAATGGCACAGGGCCATTCATGATGACGGGCGGCGTTTCGCGCAATCATGGCCTAGTGAAGACGCTCGAAGAAAAGTTGGATGCCCCTATTGTTATCAGTGAATACGCCCAGCTTTGCGGCGCCCTTGGTGCAGCTTTGCTCGCTTGCGAATAAGACTTCAAGGAGAAGCACAGTACTGTGCTTCTCCTTTTTTGCGGCAGTATTCTTTTATTTACATGCAAAGAGTTGCACTAAATCACGATGGGGTGAGGTTCAATCCAGCTTGGTAACCAACTTTCGTGAATTTGCGAAGTGGGGTCTTTTTCAAGTTGAATCCCAATATTGATATTGACTATTTTCTTGGTGAACTTGCTCATGGATTCTTCTAGCATTCCTTGTTTGAAAAATCCGATCGAGGCTGTAACGTCACTCATTACCGCGAGGGAACCTTTGCCGGTATCTCCATTAAGGCCGCTATTGATGTCGGCGGAAATAACGGTTGAGCCTTTGCTTTTCGCATCATTAATTGCGCCAATGGCGCGTGCGATAATCCCTTGTGGTGTTCCACTGAAACCAGTTCCCAAAAGGCAATCAACAATCACGTTGAATTGCGTCAAGTCTTCTTCTTTAGTGTAAGAAAAAGGCTTGATGGTGACTTCGGGGTATTTATCCAGAAGTGCACGATGGTGTTTGGCGGATTCACTTGAGGGTTCCTTGGTGTAGAACACAGTGACGTTTTCCTTGCGCATAGCCAAATAGCGGGCGCAAACATAGCCGTCACCTCCATTGTTTCCCGGTCCGCAGATAACAGCATAGGGTCCAGGGCTGGAGCAAACGATAGAGATACCCTTTCCAGCTTTCTCCATTAAATCGATGTCACTGATAAAGTTCTTGATGGTATATGCGTCGGAAGCGCGCATAAGGTCGACACTAACAATAGGAATCATGGCAACTCCTTACCGTCTAAATGGCGGGCGGTCAATCATGTATCTATTGTACCGAGTTTGTGCGAGATACAAGTCAAGGAAAAAATATGGCTTCAATGAGTACTGTAAATGGCATTGAGCAAACAAAAAAGAGGCTTCTTAGCGAAACCTCGTGGTGTTCTTTGATGTTCTGATAGGTAAACTCTTTTAGTTGGAATATCTATAACCTAAGCAGAAAGAGCGTCAAGCTGTTGCTGGATTTCTTCATAGCGTGCAAGTTGACTGTTTGCTTCGGCGTTACTCTCTTGCTCAAGAGAAGCCAAGCTGCGATATACCCACTCCATAATTTCAGGCTGATGCTCTTCTATAGTTTGCAGTTGCATTGCAACGGTGCTTAAAGCGGAAAGAAGTTCTGTTTTTGCTCCATTGAAAGAAGAGACGTCGGCAACATCATGGGCGGTTACGCCGCGATGTTCGCTTACGTGTTCAATGAATGCTTTTGTAGCTTCGGTTTGATGGGCTAACTTCTCTTCACTCGTTGGGTTTTTAAGAATAACAAGACCTGCGTTGGTGATCGTCGCTGGGTTCCCACAGGGGATAAAGCCCTCAATTTCATTCATGGCTTCAGTGATGGTAGCTCCGAGTCCAATGAGAGCTCCTGTAAGTTCATCTCTAGAGTTACTCATAACTTACTCCTTCCAAAAAAATGCGCATCATTCCATAAAAGGAAGATGCGCATTGTCTTTTTACTTATGTGTGAAACCTACTTGGCCAGACCAACTTCTTTGCAGTAGGCTTCGACATCATCTTCCCAGTTCGGAAGCTCTGCGCCGAACATCTCTAGCATTAAGCTTTCGAGTAAAACCTGCTCAGCGGTAACCAAGTTGGTTTCAGGAATAAGAACCTTATTGGGTTCAAAGCCGCAAACTTCCAAAACTTTTGACAAGAAAGTATAACGGTTTACTGCTCCTTGGCCGGTGATATGAAGGACACCGGTAGCCCTTTTTTCGATCGCTTTAATTAAAAAGTTGACATAGGTGGAAATTGAAGTGGGCGAGGCATATTGGTCGGTGCGAGCGGGAATAGTTTTTCCTTCTTTTGCAGCGTCGAGGGCATCTTTTACTTGTCCGCCATTGATGCTATATACCCAAGAAGAGCGAATGATAAGGTGATCGGGCGTGGTATCGCGAACCATAACCTCGCCCGCTCGTTTTGATTTTCCATAAGGGGTTTCTGGATGCGGAGCATCAAATTCGTTAGCGGGCTCCGCCATTCTGACAGGGTATACGTCGTCGGTAGAAATTTGCACCATCAAAGCATTGACGGAGTTTGCTACAACGGCGACATTTCGTGCGCCAAGGGCATTGACTTCGTAGGCTTTGATGCGGTTGCTTATTCCTGTGGCGGCGCGGGGGATACCAGCACAGTTGATAATAATATCGGGGCGAATTTCGTTTGCGAAAGCGTCAAGGCGTTCTGGTTCGCAAACGCTCAATTCGGAATCGGTTCCTACAACGCGGTAGCCGTGCTTTTCCAGCCGGTTAACAAGTTCGCTACCAATAAAGCCCTTAGATCCTGTTACCCATATAGTTTTTGTTTCACTCATTGTGTTACCTCATTTTCTGTAACGCATGCACGTGGGTTGGTAAGAAAAATAATCACCGAGTAAAACCTAAGGAGTTTGCTCGGTGAAATCTTTTTAAGCTACAGCTTCAGCGGGAGTGCTTGGGCCGTTTGTTCCGTTCTTTTTCTTATTGATGAATTTTTGAGCTAAGGCGATAGATGCAATGATGATAAAGCCAACAACGTTGATTATAACGCCTGCTATTTCCGCAAAAGAGGCTGTCGGGATCATGATGCAAACACCTGCGACAACTGCAAGAACACGGAATACAGGGTTAATCTTTGTGAAAAGATAACCTTCGAGACCTGCCGCAATGCCGAATAGACCAAACATTGCCATTGCGGTATTAAGGAAAATGAACGGCAGCTCAACGGGAACCTGCAGAATCAAGGCAGGGTAGAAGGCAAAAATAAACGGAATGATATACGCCGCAATGCCTAAACGCGTTGCATTAACAGCGGTGCGCATAGGACGAGATTTTGCGATAGCACTACCTGCATATGCTGCCAGAGCGACAGGAGGTGTGATGTCTGCCAAGATTCCGAAGTAGAACACGAAGAAGTGAGCGCAAATCAAAGGCACACCAAGCTGAATGAGAATTGGTGCGCAGGTGGCTGCCATGATGCAATAGTTTGCTGTGGTTGGAACACCCATACCTAATACGATGCAGCAAAGCATGGTAAGAACAAGGCCAATAATAAGCATGTCACCCGATGCCATAACAATGACATTGATCAAGGTCGAAGCGAGACCAGTAACGGTAATGCAGCCAGCGATAAGACCTGCGAGCGCACAAGCAACGGCGACGGAAATGGTATTTTTTGCACCTGCCGCAAAGGCATCACATGCGGTCCAAAGGGAGGTTTTGCACGTTTCGAGCAAAACTGAGCCAAAGGTTTGTCCTTCAGTACGATCGTTCCAGTTGGTCAAAAGGAAATGGATGAAGCCAATAAGGAAGGCAACAAAGATTGAAATTGCAGCTGAAACAGCCATGGTATAAACGCCAGCAGCAACCAGCCAAACCAGCAAAACTAACGGGATAATAAGGTAGCAGTTTTTAAGCAGGTAGATCCAGGTTGGAAGTTCGTTAAAAGGAATACCTTTGAGACCTGCGCGTTTTGCTTCCAAGTGAACCGTCATAAAGATGCCTGTGAAATACAACAGAGCAGGAATGATTGCAATGGTTGCAACCTGAATGTAGGGGATGCCCATGTATTCAGCCATCAAGAATGCTGCAGCACCCATGATAGGAGGCATGATTTGACCGCCCGTGGAAGAGGCGGCTTCAACTGCACCTGCAAACTCAGGACGGTAGCCCGTCTTTTTCATCATAGGGATAGTTACTGAACCGGTGGTTACGGTATTACCAACAGAAGAACCAGAAACCATGCCACACAAGGCAGAAGAGATAACCGATACCTTTGCAGCACCGCCAGAAGACCAGCCGGCAATGCGGTTAGCGAACGAAATAAAGAAGTTCGCAATACCCGTGCGCTCTAGGAAGGCGCCAAAAATAATAAAGAGAACGATGTAGGTGTAGCAAACATTAGTTGGTGTACCAATAACACCGCTTGTAGTGTAAAAAAGCTTTTGTACGATATTTGAAAGAGAACGATATGCATCGGAGTTGTAGGAGAACTGCCAATAGAACGCATAGATAAGCAGGCAGCCAACAACCACA
>FR895483.1:15507-16186 GCA_000434775.1 Eggerthella sp. CAG:368
GGCAGCCAACAACCACAATGATAGGAATGCCAACACAACGGCGGCACAAATCTATCAGAACGCCAATGCCAATAACACCGAGTACGACTTCTAAAACGCCAATACGCTGACCCATCATCAAAATGTCAACCGTGTTGAAGGAGTAGTACAGAAATGCTCCGGCACCCGCCACCATTAAAATGATGTCATACCAGGGCATGTGGTTAACTCTATGTCCTGTTTTTCTTGAGGGGTACATCAGATAGCCAACGATGATAACCATGGCAACAAAACGCGCAAGACGCGTTTCTGCTTGCTCAAGGCTAAAAAGCGTCATGTAAAGACAATAGACCGAAAAGGCAATCATTACCGCGGTAACGATTACTTTTGGAATGCCCTCCCAGATACGGGTGTTAGATTCACGGTCATACTTGCGCATAACCGCTTCAGCATCCACCTCGCCATCTGCAAGGGTAGGGACATCGGCCTCTTCTACCTTGTCCTTCTTTTTGAAAATACTCATGTAGTCTCCTTGATTATTTTTATTTCTTTAGGCCTGTAATAGGTCTTCAGTGCTTGTGGAGCGAATGTGCAAGCGTGCGCTTTTGGCTGCCTTGAGGGGCGGGCGATGCGATTCAAATACTTACGAACAAGCAATAAGGGCACATTTCAGACCTAAAGTTTTAACCAGTCAGGGCTG
>FR895483.1:16244-22395 GCA_000434775.1 Eggerthella sp. CAG:368
GTTGGTCGGACAATTTCCGACTGAGTTTAAAGCCAGGGATTATTTGGTTGGAACCTCAATGCCCTGCTCACTGAAGTACTTAGCAGCACCTGCGTGGTAAGGAACAGATGTGATAGAAGCAGCTACGTCCTTGTCGAGTTCGGAGTACTTAGCGTGTGCATCTGCCTGCTTTTCAGCGCCATCAAAGATGGAAGCGGTGAACTTGTAAACCGTATCTTCGTCGACGGAATCGTTAGCAAGGATAACAGCAAGAACAGCAACAGTAGTAGTGTCCTCGGTCATACCAGCATAGGTGCCAGCTGGGATGGTTGCCGTTGCATAGTAAGGAGAGGTTTCCTTAAGCTTTGCAATGTGGTCAGCATCCATGGATACCAAGTAAGCCTGCTTAGAGGTTGAAAGATCGGTGATTGCTGTGGTTGGTGCGCCAGCAACGATAAATGCCGCATCAATCTTGCCGTTCTTCAAGGAGTCGGCAGAATCAGCGAAGTTCTGGTATACCGCGTTGATGTCGCCTTCGGCAATGCCGTAAGCGCCAAGGATGTCGATAGCATTGAAGTAAACACCAGAGTTAGCTGCACCGATAGAAACAGTCTTGCCCTTGAGGTCTGCAACCGTCTTGATGGAAGGATCACAGGTTACGATCTGAACCTGCTCCTGGTAAAGAGCTGCAACAACAGAGAAGTCCTTGTATGCTGCGTCCTTGAAAAGGCTCTTGCCGTCATAAGCGTAGGTAGCAACGTCAGTCTGGCAGAATGCGAGCTCAGCTTCATTGTGCTGGAGAGACTCGATGTTTGCCTTGGAACCTTCACTTGAAAGTGCGTTAACTTTTACATCGCCGCTGTTGGTTGCATACTGAGCAAGAACAGTGCCGTATGCGTAGTAGGTGCCAGATTCGCCGCCAGTGACAAAGCGGAGTTCGTTGCTCTTGGAGCCTGAGTTGGAGCTTCCGCAACCAACCATAACGAACGCCATAGCCATGGCACATGCTGCGACAAAAATAGCGAGGAACTTCTTTTTCATGTTCAACTCTCTTTCTTTCCTGTCTTTTCTGTCTGGGAATAGGGAACCTAATTCGCAGTTTTGGTGGCTATCCAAAATGCGAGGATCTCGGTTTGTGCAGTGCGCTTAGCGTTCAAAAGCTGTCTTTTTTACATTGCTCAAAACGTGAAGCCGAGGCTCCTCCCGATTAACGTTTGTTGATTTTACGTGATTTAAAAGTGAAATATTGGTAAAAAAGAAAATTTTTTTGTTACGTAACAAAAATTTGTGGATGAAGAGCTAAAAAGCCTCCACTTCTATTACTATTTGCAACGGTAAAAAGAATGACGTGAGCGAGGAATAATGGCGCTTGAGAACTGGGATTGGTTTATTAAGCTGGCAGAGACAGAAAACTTTACCAAGGCGGCAGAAAGCCTTCAAATATCTCAGCAAACCTTAAGCGCACGTTTGGTTGCGCTCGAAAAAACTCTTGAGGCAAAACTTATTGTCCGCGGTACACCGCTTTCGCTTACTTCTGCCGGAATGGTCTTTCTGATATTTGCACGAGAACAACGTCAGGCTAGTCGCGATATGCTCCGCCAAATTGGTGAAGTTACTGGTGGGGGTGCTGGAATTCTAAAAGTGGGCATTTCTCATGTTCGCGGACGCTTGCTTATGCCTCAAGCTATACGCAGGATGCACGCGGTACTTCCCGGTGTGAGTATTCACTTGGTGGAAGGTACGAATAGGGAACTCATCCGAATGGCTGAACATGCTGAAGTTGATGCTGTGATTGCGCGTTTAGGAATGTCTATTCCTGGGGTGGAAGTAACACCGCTTTATGAAGAAGAAGTTGTTTTAGCTATTCGAGGCGATTTACTTGAAAGCATTGTTGCTATGCCTGCAAAGGAATGTGCCGTACGTCTTTCAAATGAAGGTATTGGGAAGCTTAAAGAATGCCCGTTTGTTCTTGAATCAATTGACGATATTGCGGGTAGAATTGCGTATTCGGAGCTTCGCAATGCAGGCATTGACCCTAAGGTTGTGGCGACGAGTGAGAATCTGCCTACGCTGCTTGCGATGGCGGCAGAAGGGCTAGGGGCAGTGTTCTGTCCAGTAAACATGTTTGATGTTTTGCACGATAGCCTTACGAAGGATCTGGTAAGAATTACGCTTTCTGAGCAAGCTAAATACGACATTAGCCTTGGGATTCCTTTGCAGCGTGAAGAATGGAAAGCACTCGAGTCTTTCAAAGATCTTATTAAAGACCAAACCTCTCTCATTAACGCTAAAAAAGAAACAGCCGCGTTTATTCGGTAATTGTTAAGCTTCTTTGCTTTCGAGTTTTTCTTTTGGGGATTTTCTTTTAGGGGGAAAGAGTTCGCTTATTAAGATGGCGATAAAGATAAGAATGAAACCCATAACAAGCCGAAGAGTCATCTGCTCCCCATATAAAAGAACCGAAAAAACAACACCAAAGACAGATTCCAGACTTAAGAATAAAGAAGCCTGTGCAGGCGGAACATACGCAAGAGAAATGTTTTGGATACCAAAACAAATTACTGAGGCAAAAATTATAAGGAATGCCAGCTGACCAATGATGTCGGGAGTGAAAACCTCAAGGGTTGGCGCAGGTTCTGTTGCTGTTCCCAAGATAAGGCCAAAGAAGCCTTCTGAAAGAAACTGAATTGCTGTCAGAACAAGTACGTTGGCATATCCTGCAAACTTTGAAACCGTAACAATATGTACGGCGAAGAAAAAGGCGCAACAGAGAGTTAGGCCTTCACCAAGTCCTAAACTAAAACCAACCGATGAGCTGCTTACTGAAACAAACCAGATTCCCAAAATAGCAATAAGGGCTGCTCCGATATTGAATACCGAAGGGCGTTTGCGGCCAACAATCCACCAAACAAAAGGCACGATAACGCAGTAGGTAGCCGTCAGAAACGCGTTGATTCCTGGGGTGGTGTGCTGAAGACCTACAGTTTGCGTGAGAAACGCTAAGAAATCTAAGGCTCCTAGCACGATGCCCATAGCTAAAACCTTCAAAGAAAAAATGCGCGCAATTTGCTTGCGAAGAAAGAAGGCAATGATAATGCCTGCAAGGGTAAAACGAATACCTAAGAGCCAGGCAGGGGGTAAAACCTCAACAACATCTTTCATTACCACAAACGAAACGCCCCATACGGCGGTGGCTGCAATAAGAAGAAGTTTGTAAACAGGAATAGGTATTTTGGCAAACAATTGCATAGCCAAGCGATTATAAATCTCTTGTGAAATATTGTGGAGAGAGATTTCTTTTGCGTGGCAAAAGCGCAGAATCGCTCGGGAGCGGTTGCCGCATTTCAGGTAGAACTAGTGTTTTTATGTGCTGATTGTTTGCGGTCAGCGCTTGACGAAGATCACATTAACAAGGATTAGTCAAAGAAGCAAAAGAGAGGTTATACGCATGTCGAAAGGAGTGAGCTTACGAGAATGGCTCCCGCTGATTGGAATGATGCTTTCGACTTTTATTTTCAACTCATCGGAATTTATGCCAATTGGCTTGCTTACTGATATTGGAGATACCTTTGGAACAAGTGAGGCGCAAACGGGCTTAATTGTTTCGGTATACGCTTGGGCGGTAATGATTCTTTCGCTTCCCTTAATGGTTTTAGCTACGCGTGTGGATTTTCGGCGCCTCTTCCTTGTGGTGTTGTTTGTTTTCTTTGTTGGTCAAGTTTTATCATCTGTTGCAGTAAACTACGGCATGCTTATGGCGGCTCGTTTGGTGGTTGCCTGTGCTCATTCGGTGTTCTGGGCAATTGTTGCTCCTATTGCGGTGCGTGTGGTGATGCCACACCATCAAGCGCTCGCCTTAAGTGTTATTGAAGTGGGATCGGCTGTTGCAATGGTGGCGGGGTTACCGCTCGGAAGAACGATTGGCTTGTTAATGAGCTGGCGTTTAACCTTTGCTTGTGTTGCAGGCGTTGCGCTTATTCTGTTTTTATACATGGTTCGCGTTATGCCAAAAATTCCTGGAGCGCAACCTTTTGGCTTTTCTCGTCTCCCAAATATTTTTCGAAACAAAGCGCTGGTAGGATTGTTCGTTTTAACAGCGTTGTATTCTATGGGGTATTACACTATTACACGGGTTATAGCTATATCGAACCGTTTTTTCGGCAGGTTGCTTCTTTGGAAGATGGGGTTATTACCGCGGCGCTCTGTGTGTTTGGTGCAGCGGGAATCGTGAGTAGCTTTTTGTATGCAAAAGGGTATGCGCGGTTTCGTTTCTTCTTCTTAGGCTCAGTTGTTGTCGGTTTAACACTTTCGCTTATGCTATTGCGCTTTGCGGCGGTAAGCGTTGTGTTCGTTATGATTCTTTGTGCGGTGTGGGGTTTGTCTTCGGCGGCCTTTAGTATTGCGGTTCAGGCAGAGATTATCAGAAATGCCCCCGGAGAAGAGCAAACGGTAGCTATGGCAATTTTTTCAGGGTTGTTCAACCTTGGTATTGGAACGGGTACTTTTTTTGGTGGGCAAGTAGTTACGTTTTTAGGCATTGAAAATATCGGTTTTGCAGGAGCAATTCTGGGATTGATGGCTTCAGTATATTGCTTCTTAGTGGTGATAGCGCGTCTTAGGGAAAAGCCCAGTAGGAAAACCCAGTAAAGAACCTGTGTAGAAACTACTGTTTTCTTACCATCTGCCGTATACTTTCACGATGGTTTATATGGAAAGCCAACGACAGTTCGAAAACCTCCTGTCGCTAAACAAAACTAGGCTCAATAAAGGCGATTGATTTAGCCCTGCATTTATTGCGTGAACGCAGACGCGTGGGCTGCTTACAGAGAGCGCATGCTCCCGAAAGCTTCAGGTTTATGTTCGGGTGCTGCCGGTTCGTACTTTAGGGGTTCTAGTTTTGACTATGAAAGGACCGCTATGTACGGATTAAAAACCGAAAGCAGTTTTGATGCCGCTCATTTTCTAACTGACTATCATGGCAAATGCGAAAATCTTCACGGTCATCGCTGGAGAGTAGTTGCTTATCTCAAACAGGAAGAGCTGCAAACCGAAGGCACCATGAAAGATATGGTGGTTGATTTTGGTGAATTCAAGAAAGCGTTGCGCGATCTTACTGAAGAGCTCGATCATTCCTTTGTGATTGAAGAAGGCTCGTTGATGGACAAAACCATTGCTTGTCTCAAAGAAGAAGGTTTCGAGCTTTCCGTTCTTCCTTTTAGAACTACAGCAGAAAATCTTGCTCGCTATTTTTGTGCCAAACTTGAAGAGCAAGGATTTCCTGTTTCGCAGATTGACATGTATGAAACTCCGAATAACTGTGCGATCTATTATCACAAGTGAGATGAGCGTTGGTGAGCTTTAATTACCCTGAGTTTCATACTTCCGATTGTTTCCAGGAAATGCTTCCTGTTGTTGAACGTTTTGTCAGCGTGAATGGCGAAGGTAAAAACGCAGGCAGGCTTTCAGCCTTTATTCGTTTTCCGGGATGCAATTTGTCGTGTTCATATTGCGATACGAAATGGGCAAATGCATCTGAACTTTCTTTTGAACTTATCTCCATCGAGAATCTTGTTTCCTTTGTGGTGAAATCGGGAGTGCGTCACGTAACGCTTACCGGCGGGGAACCAACGTTGCAGCCCTTTTTGTGTGATCTTGTGGAAGTCTTAGTCCACACATTCGTGGGCGAAAAGGAAGGGCTAGCCGTTGAAATAGAGACGAATGGCTCTACTGATTTACATCGTTTTGTCGATAGGCGTGCAGCGTGGGGCACTGCTGTGCCGGGAACTCTGATGCTTACGATGGATTACAAACTTCCTTCAAGTGGTATGGAAGATCGAATGAATACCCACAATTTTTTGTTGCTTTCTTCTTCTGACACGGTGAAGTTTGTTGCGAGCTCTAAAGAAGATTTGATGCGCATGGAAAAAATGATTGCGCTCTTCGATCTTACTTTGAGAACTTCGGTGTATGTGAGTCCGGTGTTTGGGAGCATTGAGCCAGCTGAAATAGTTGACTTTATGAAGGAAAGAAACCTCAACAAAGTAACGCTTCAGCTGCAACTTCATAAAATTATTTGGCCTGAGTGCGATAGAGGAGTGTAGTTCATGGCGGTAAGCGAAGTAAAACCATCTGGTGTCAAAAAGGCTTTAGTGCTATGCAGCGGAGGTGTTGA
>FR895483.1:22425-22676 GCA_000434775.1 Eggerthella sp. CAG:368
CACGACGCTCCTCGCGATGGCCGTGGAGCGTTTTGGGGCTAAAAATGTGTTCGCGCTGAGTATTTCTTATGGCCAGCGCCACGAAAAAGAGATGGAGTCAGCTAAGGCAGTAGCGCGGTATTATGGCGTTAAGCAGCGTTTCTTGGACTTGGCGCACATTTTTGCTGAGAGTAATTGTTCTTTGTTGGCGCATTCAACTCAAAACATCCCTGAAGAAAGTTATGCTGAACAACTTTCCGAAACAGAGGGAC
>FR895483.1:22719-31016 GCA_000434775.1 Eggerthella sp. CAG:368
GTGCCTTTCAGGAATGGATTGTTTCTTTCTTCGGCGGCTTCTATGGCGCTGTCGTTGGGCTGTTCGGTACTGTTTTATGGGGCCCATCACGATGATTGGGCAGGAAATGCCTATCCTGATTGTTCGAAAGAATTTGTTGATGCCATGAATCGCGCCATTGTCGAAGGAACGGGTGGCGAGCTTTGTGTGGAAGCGCCTTTTGTGATGTGGTCAAAGGCCGATATCGTAAAGAAAGGTCTCGAACTCAACGTTCCGTATGAACTTACGTGGTCGTGCTATGAGGGTGGTGAGATGCCTTGCGGAGTGTGCGGCACCTGTATCGACCGCATTCGTGCTTTTGAGCTGAATGGGGTTACTGACCCATTGATGAAGTAAGACTTTTAGTACCCACAGTGAAGGTATCGGTATTCGGTTTCTCTGGAGCGCGTTTTTCAAGTGATTGCCTTCAAGAAATCGCTCCAGGTGTTCGATCAAGATTGTTGGGATGCGTTAAATCATGCGTCGAATGTATTTTCGCGATTTCCCTTCGTAATTACTTGAAAATCGAAAGAAGCGAAAGCGAAGCCCAATACCGATATCTTCACTGCGAGTTCATAGATAACAACAAGCTAAACCAATAAGGAGCAGGAATGACCAATAAAGAACGTGAAGCGGAAAAAAGCATTTCCCTTCTTGGCAATCAGCATACCGAGTATCCGTCTGATTATGATTCGAGTGTGTTAGAAACCTTTATCAATAAACATCCTGATACGGATTATTTCGTAAAGTTCAATTGTCCTGAGTTTACTTCACTTTGCCCTATTACTGACCAGCCTGACTTTGCAACTATTTACATTTCGTATGTTCCTAATATCAAGATGGTTGAAAGCAAAAGCTTGAAGCTCTATTTGTTTTCATTTCGAAATCATGGGGATTTTCACGAGGATTGCATCAATATAATCAAGAAGGATCTTATTGCGTTGATGGATCCGAAATATATTGAGGTTTGGGGAAAGTTCTTACCACGTGGTGGTATCTCTATTGATCCCTATAGTAATTACGGGAAGCCTGGTACACGCTGGGAAGAAGTTGCTTGGGATAGACTAGCTCATCACGATCTTTATCCTGAAGTAGTCAATAATCGCTAGGCGGAAAACGAGCAGAAAGAGCAAGATGAATGCGGTAAGTTGCCTGGATATTCGTCCTACGTCCCCTTTTTAGTGCAATGGAATATTTTGTAAGATAATCCCACAAAAGTCTTATCTCTCCTGAATAGCTGCGATTTCTTCGGAATATACTTGTGTTTGGTGGAATAGTTTTAGAAAAGGAGCGCGGTATGAAAATCGGACGTCTTATTGGGTCTGTTGCCGCTCTTGCGGCAGTTCCGATTCTTGCAATAGGGGCCTACTATCATTCGCGTAGGGCAACTATTTCAACTCTCAAAAAGATTACTTCTTTTGACTCGCCCTACAACCTGTATAGCATGGAAGTAAAGTACGATTACGATCTCGATCGAATCATAGAGCGCACCTTGCCCGACGATGCTTCGTGTTTTGACGCAATGCTGAAAGAAGCAATTCCGTTCATTCCTGTTCATGTGAAAGCTCCTATGTTTGGATGCAGCGCCTTTACGCTTTCAGGAAAAGAGAGTGGTGTACTTATGGGTCGAAATTATGACTTCAAGAACAACACTTCTGCACTGCTCGTTCGTACGAACCCAAAGAGCGGATACCGATCGATAGCGTTTGCGGCTCTTGATAATTTGTCGGCCAATGTTCCTGAAAACGATTTGAAGTTTATGTTTTCTGGATTGGCTGCACCGTTTGTTTGTCTTGATGGCTTGAACGAAAAGGGAGTGTCAATTGCGGTTTTGACACTCGACAGTACTCCAACACGTCAATTTGAACCAAAGAAAACACTTTTCACAACGATGGCTATTAGGCTCGTTTTAGATCGAGCAGCATCCACGCAGGAAGCGGTTGATCTGCTTTCTCAATATAATATGTTCGCAACGAGCGGACGTGACTATCATTTTTACATCACCGATGCAGCAGGTGATGGTAGAGTGGTTGAATTTGACTGCGATAAAGATTGGCGTCCTATGGTTGTTACACCAACCCGATCAGTCACCAACTTCTTTGTTATGTATAAAGATAAGGTTCTTCCCTTTCAACATAATGGGGAGTACGGGCACGGCCGTGAACGCTATGATGCTATCGAAAGCATTCTTTCTGCCCATGAAAACGAGGCGCTTTCCAACAAACAGGCTGTGTGGGAGGCACTGCGTGCTTCGTCTCAAGAACCAAAAGAGGGCGATGTTACAAGCAACACCCAGTGGTCAATCGTCTACGATAATCAGAATTTTTCGGGCGAAGTGAGCATTCGAAGAAACTGGGATGTTGTCTACCGTTTTTGATAGAAACGTCAGGCATTTCAAAGTGGTTGCTGAGCATTGTGCTAGGCGAAAACAAAGCAGTCATAACGTACCGCTTTGCCTTTTAGGGAGTAGCTTGGTTTCGCATTCGCTAAAAAAGGGCCTTTTACGGGGCGTTTAATAACAACCTTGCGTGGTCTAACATTGAGCGCTGTGCTGAGTAGCTCTTCTTCGTTTTCACAGGGGTTTTCCAATATATGAATAAGTTGGAATTTCTTTTTAACAGCAGCGCTTTTGGTTCGCTCGGGAAACATAGGGTCAAGATAAATTACATCAGGACGCAATGTTTCTTTGTCGGGGAAATCATTTCGCATCGTTTCGGTGAGCACTGACGAACTGCCACTGCTAAGAGCGGCGAGTTCAGTAATGCTGTTTGCTTCGATAAGCGTCATATGGTTAGCGATAGCGGCAAGTTCAGGGGTTTGTGTGGCGCGATCAAGTGCGTCTTGGAGGAGCGCGGCAATGATAGGGTCGTGCTCGAAGAGGTATACCGTAAAACCTGCAGCTGCAAGTAAGAATGAATCTTCGCCAAAACCAGCAGTGGCGTCAACGGCGATGGGATTTTGCTCGCCTTTAATTTTTGCCGCACGCACAAGAAGCTCTCGATGTATTTTGTTGTGGTCTGTGCGAGGGAGAAGTGAAAGAAAATCAGCACGAAGCTCCATACCGTCTTTGACGAGCGCAAGGCCTTTTTCATTCCTTTGAAGCGTGACATTTTTGGGGACATTAAAGTGACAGGCGGGATTTTCTTTGTTTGAGTTCGATTGATAAGCGGAATCAGGGGTGAAAACTTCTTTTTCAAAAGCTGTGGGGGAAGCAGAATCTTTTTTTCTCGCATTTATGTGATGTGTATTCGCTGTTTCGCGTTTCTTGTCAGCACGTATGTTATCTGCTTCAAGCATAGATTGTTTTTGACTTCTTTCGTGGGTTCTAGGCGCTCTTTACGAGACGTCATTTCATATTTTTTTGTTGGGCTACAACTTTTATTTTGATCATGATACCGATTAATACGTGTTCATTTCAAAACGTTATAGCGAAAAAATAATTAAAAAAAATCAGAATTGGAGCAATTGATACGCATGTTCATTCAAGCACAACACATGATGACGGTTTCTCCTCGATGACTTTGAGCTTGTTCGTGAATATGAAGAGGCAGGGCTTGATGGTGTAGTTATCAAATGTCATGAGTTCGGTACCTTTTCCGCTCAAAGATTGCTCAGAAGTACGCTGTTAAAAGTTCTTAATTTCACTTCTCTTTATAAAAGTCTTACTGCTAAAACGGGCAAAGGTGAAGCTTCTGCGGGGCGGTAACTAAAGACCTAACGGTCTATTTTGCTAGCAGAAAAAAACGATGTTGCTAAAAATGCTTGGTCTATCGGATGAAATTGGTGGATTGATGCTGGGTTTCTTCCTTGGGTTTTGTATCGGCGGTGGAGCGCAAGAGCCATGCCATATTGTGTGCGAGCATGCGCATTACTTGCAATCCTTCTTTGTCTTGGAGGACTTCATCGGGAGTCATACCATGTACTGAGTTCCAGTACTGCGAAGAGACAAGAGGCATTTGGTTGATGGTGAAATACTTGTTTAGACGATCGAAAGTTGCGCTTGCTCCGCCTCGTCTGCAAGAAACAATAGCGGCAGCGGGCTTATGTTTGAATGTTTGTTGGGCGCTGTAAAACACGCGATCAAGAATGGCGCAAAGGGCACCGTTGGCACCTGCGTAGTAAACGGGAGAACCAATGATAAGGCCATCCGAGTGTTGAATCTGGTCAATCAAGTCATTGCAGGGGTCATCGCCATAAACGCAAAAGGGACGATTGTTGTTTCGGCAGGAATCACAAGCGGTGCATCCTCGAACAGGCTTGTTGCCAATGTGAAAGATATCCCAATCAATTTGCTCCTCATCGAGTGTTTTGGCTATTTCGCTCAATGCGGTATAGGTGCATCCTCGTTTATGAGGGCTTCCGTTAACTAAGAGTACTTTCATGCTAAAACCTTTTTCTAGTCTGCAGAGGCGCCGAGGTGATGGGTGACAATAAGTGTTTTTGATAGTTTTGGCTTTCTTTATGCTGCAATAATCGGTGTATCCTGTTTTCTTGCAACACAAAGAAAGCCCTAAGTATGTTGGCGATGTTTAGTGGCAATCGGGTTATTGGGCAAGCAACTGCTTAAGGTTTGCAATGCGCTGCTCAAGTTTGAGTCCCTCATCGGTATCTGCGACTAAAAGGGGCTTTTCCGAAGGAGTTATTGCACGTACGCTAGAGCGAACACCATCGTTGTTCTGAATGGCTTCCTGAACAGGAACAAAAGGCTCGTGAGTTGCAAGGGATAGCCCTTCAGAATCACTGATAAGAGTGAATCCAGCAATGCCTGTGGTTGGCTGATATGCGCGGGAGAAACCACCATCAATAATAATTGTCTTGCCATTGCATTTAACGGGGTCTTCGCCATCTTTCACCTTCACCGGAACGTGTCCGCATACGATATGGGAAGAAGCGGGATCCATTCCGAAATCTTCAAAAATAGTGGCGAATACTTCTTCGTTTTCTAAAAGGGAATAAAACGTATTCTTTACTTCCTTACGGGCAGGCTTTTCTGCAATAAGATACAGCTCAAACGTCGCCATTTTGCTCTTGGCAAACAGAGGAGAACCTTCGCCGAGCCATAGATACCACAGCAGATCGAGCCCTTGTTTTTTTGCGCACGGATCGGTTTCAACGAATGCGGCGCGTACATAGTGGTCAACCGCATCAAAGAGCGCACGCCCCTTATAGGTGGTGCCGAAAATATTAACTTCTTTAAGGGAGCCATCTTCGTTGAGCGGAACGCAGGCATGGAACATCAAAATGTTGTTTTCGATTTTATAGAGGCTTCCTTTTTCAAGGAAGAAGCGAATGTGACGTTGAAGTTTTTCGCATGAGGTAAAAGCACTGACTAAATGTGCCATAACTTGTTCTTCTTCGGCAGTTAACTGATAAGGATTACTTGGGTCAACGGTGGGGAAAACGGTATCAGTAAGAGCATATTCAACGCCATCAACAACGACCGTATTTTTTTCATAGTTAATCTTGTCAAGAAGGTTGCGATCTTCAAGATTGAAGGAAGGATTTTCAGCAATAAGCTGAGCTTCTACTTTGAATTGCAAGATAGCCATAGCTTTTTGAATCTTGATATTCATTTCAAGTTCATCTTCCGAAAGATCGGGGTTGCCTTTCAGGCCAAAAGCAATACAAGGGTCGTCTTTGTAGGCATTCATTGCAAAGGTGATTAGGGGCAGAAGGTTAATGCCGTAGGCATCGGTAAGGATGGACAGGTTGCCATAACGAGCACAAATGCGAACAACGTTGGCAATGCATCCACGTTGTCCGAGCGCTGCGCCTATCCAAACAATATCGTGGTTGCCCCACTGAATATCAATGGAATGATGGTTGATAAGCTCTTCCATAACAAGGTCAGGATAAGGACCGCGATCGTAGATATCGCCCACAACATGGAGCTTATCAACGCAGAGTTTTTGAATAGTTCTGCTCAGCTGGATAATAATTTTTTCTGCGCATTTGGTTTCTATCGTTACTTCGATGAGTGCTTCAAGCTGAGCTTCATTCGAACAAACGAAAAACGCTTCGAGAACAGAAGTGAAGTCACCCTGAATGGCATCATGAATTTGAGCGCAAGAATGATTCTGTGCTGCTTGTTTGCAAAGTGTGATGAGTTGTTTTAAGGCATTTTTAAGCCAGAGGGCTGAATTATTTTCGTTCTGAAGCTCGAGCGCAGTTTTTTCGCCAGGATAGCAAACAAGGGTTATAAGGGCATTCTTTTGGTCTTCTGAAAGCTGAGAACCAAAAGCTTTCTCAATCTGCTTTTTCACGTTTCCGCAGGCTGACCTACTAATAAAGGCAAAAGATTCGTATTCGCCATGAATGTCGGAAACGAAAAGTTCAGTTTTTTTAGGGGATGAAAGAACTGCTTTATCGGTAATTATTTCTGCAGAAATATCGTTGATTGAAGAGAAAGATTCTGAAAGAAGATCGAGGTACTGCTTTTGCGTTGCGTCCATATTCAGCCTCCTGATCGGAATTGCACGTGTCTACTTTTATAGTGTAACCGATGCAGCACAGAAGAAGAGAATCATGCTTGCATGGAGTGTCATTTCAGGGGAACACCTTTGTGTGGTTCCTTTCTTGGTGGCTTGTTGCATGTTCCGTTGTGTTTTAAGGAGGGGTAATAGGGTTGTTTTGGGATCGTATTGGATGGATTCGCACGGGCATGATTGTCTGCATTTCAGGGCAATATCGGCACTATTTCCCCAATAGTCTCTATCTTCAAATGTAATACTTTTGTAAAATTACAGAGGTTTATTAGACACAGTGGCGCGGCAATAGTGCTGTTCCGTTGTAAAGATTTTCGAGGTTTTTCGTGGCGCTATCGTTTGTTGATTTTTTTGCTCAGGCGGCAACACACCCTATTTTGGTTGTTATCCTGATTTTAGTAATTGGCGTCACGGCTGTTTCGGGCGCCACAGATGCTCCTAATGCTATCGCTACGGTTGTTTCTACACGTTGTTTAACGCCTAATACCGCCATCGCTCTTGCGGCGGTATTCAATTTTGTTGGACTGGTGGGGATGACGTTCATTTCCACTGCGGTTGCAAAAACCATGTTTGGCATGGTTAATTTCTCGGGTGATACTAATGCAGCGCTATTAGCTTTGGTGGCAGCTATGGTCGGCGCAATAGGTTGGGGTGTTATTTGCTGGGTTTTTGGTATTCCTTGTTC
Source organism: Eggerthella sp. CAG:368 (assembly GCA_000434775.1). Lineage (GTDB taxonomy): Bacteria > Actinomycetota > Coriobacteriia > Coriobacteriales > Eggerthellaceae > Anaerotardibacter. The sequence goes on from FR895483.1 coordinate 29,908, forward strand.
CAAATCTCATTCCCTTATTGCGGGTATTACGGGCGGCGCTATTGCGCTTAATGGTTGGGCTGGTGTAGTGCCAAGCGAGTGGGCAAAAGTTATTTACGGTATGGTTTTCTCACTGGTGGCGGGATTTCTTTTAGGTTGGCTGTTTACCAAGATAATCGAAAAGCTTTTTCATGGTGCGAACAGACAGTCTGCCAATAAGCTGTTTGTGATAATTCAGGATTTGTGTGCAATTGCTCTTTCTTTTTTGCATGGTGCGCAAGATGGCCAAAAATTCATGTCTATTGCGGTGCTAGGTATTGCTCTTTCTTTTGGGGTATCGGAACCGAGTGCTGATGGATTCCCGCTCTGGATTATGATTATCTGTTCCGCGGCTATTTCTTTAGGTACTGCAATTGGCGGCAAACGCATTATTAAATCAGTTGGTATGGATATGGTTAAGCTCGAAAAGTACCAAGGCGTAGCAGCTAATTTTTCAACTACCTTCACCCTTCTGTTTGCAAGTCTCACCGGTATGCCTGTTTCTACGAGCCATTGCAACACGTCTGCCATTATGGGCGTGGGTGCGAGTAAGAGTATTCGCAGGGTAAATTGGGGTATTGCGAAGAACATGATTTTCGCTTGGATTATTACTTTTCCTGTTTGTGGCGCTATTGGTTATGTCCTTGCTATGATATTTATGTCCTTTTCCTAGGGCGGGATTGGCCAGTATTTCAGCTAATAAATGTGTTAATTTGCCAGTTAAGCTTTGCGGTGCAAAACGCTCGAAATAAAACTATTTCGTTGTGTGGCTCTTGCGTGTACGCAACGTTTGCGCAGAAGCGGCACTAAGGTGCTTACGTTTTCTGAATTAAGCATGTTCTAATGGCTAATATTACAGTTTGTTTTGAGCTAAAAAACAAGAAAGAAGGAAAAGACAGTGCCGAAAATTGTTATTGTCGATACCGATTTCGAAAACAACGATTTTGAAGTAGAGATGGCAACAAATGCTCATGTTGATATTGCTCTGTTTAACGAACGTGAGCCAAAGGCTATTATTCATAACGCGCAAGATGCTGATGGGGTGATAACGTCATACGGTAATTTTCCCGCTGAAGTATTCGAAGCTCTTC
>FR895483.1:31048-32830 GCA_000434775.1 Eggerthella sp. CAG:368
GGTAAGCCGCACGGGTATTGGGTATGACAGCATTGATGTAGCTGCCGCTACGCGCAACAAAACTGCTGTTTGTGTTGTTCCTGGATATGGAACCGAAGTAGTTTCGGATCATGCTATTGCTTTGGCGCTCTCCTGCTTGCGTCGTATAAACGAAGTAGACGCTGATATGCGTGCTGGTATTTGGGATTATGCTCGTCACCGACCCTATGGACAGGTATACGGTCGTGTGTTTGGTGTTGTTGGAATGGGCGAGATTGGTCGAGCGGTGGCACGTAAGGCATCTGGTTTGGGGTTTAGGGTTGTTTGTTCTTCCCGTTCTTTGGTTCCAGGGAGAAGAACGCCCGAGGGGTTTGACGTTCTGGCCTATGAGGAATTGCTGCGCGTTAGCGATGTGGTTAGTTTTCATACAGCACTTACCCCTGAAACTCACCATCTACTTGACGAAAAACATCTTGCCCTTATGAAACAAGGTGCGGTCGTTGTTAATACTTCGCGGGGTGCCGTAATTGATACGATTGCGTTAGCGAAGGCGCTGTCTGAGGATAAGCTTTGGGGTGCTGGCGTTGACGTATTCGAAGGCGAGCCGGTAGATTTCAATCATCCTCTTCTTAAGGCTCCTCATACGGTATTGAGCTCTCATGCGGCTTACTGGTCTGAAGAATCGGGATTGGAACTTCGCACGCGTGCTATGCAGGCAGCAATTGATGTAGTTACAGGAGTTCGTCCTATGGACTGCCTGAATCCTGAAGCGCTTCGTTTTTAATATTCCATGTTTTTTAGTGGCTCATTTTGAAACGTTATCCCTAACATTTCAAAAGCGGTATTCCGATAAATTTGATGAGTGAATCAGTGGTTTTTTAAACATTGCTATTGCGTAGGATGGTGAGCCGAAAAAGGTGCTATTACCTCCGTTTGCCTTTGTTGTTCAGTGGATTGAAGAAAAGAAAATACAAGATATCAATAATCTTATAGTTTCTTTTTAGGAGGTTGCCATGGAATTATTAAAAGGCAAAACCGCCATTATTACCGGTGGTACGCGAGGTATCGGATTCGGAATCGTAAAAGCCTTTTTGGAAAATGGTGCAAAGGTGGCTTTGTGTGGATCAAGGGAAGAAACTGCAAACGCTGCAGTGGAGAAACTTAAAGCTGAAAATCCTTCCTATGAAGTAATGGGTATTTGGCCCGATATGACAGACCCGGAGTCTATTGCGTCTGAATTTGCAAAGGTTAACGATGCCTTTGGGCGAATTGATATCTTGGGAAACAATGCGGGTGTTTCTGCTCGTGAATCCTTGTATGACTACGATCCAGCAGCGTTTGACAAAACTATGGCGCTTAACGTAAATGCTGTGTTCTACTGCTGCAAAGCGGTTGCTCCCTATATGCGTGAACAGGGCGGAGGAGCAATTATTAACACCAGCTCCATGGTAAGCATTTATGGGCAACCTTCTGGTTGCGCTTATCCTGCCTCTAAGTTTGCTGTTAACGGTTTAACTAAATCGCTCGCACGTGAGCTTGCTGCTGATCAGATTCGCGTAAACGCAGTTGCTCCTGGTGTTACTCATACTGATATGGTAGACGCTCTTCCCAAAGAGATAATTGATCCTTTGATTGCAAGTATTCCTCTTGGTCGTATGGGCGAGCCGGAAGATATCGCGAATGCGTATGTGTTCTTGGCTTCGGAAATGGCAAGCTACATTTCTGGCGTAGTGCTTTCCGTCGACGGCTTGGCTCGCTCTTAATTTAATAAAAGATAAGACAAAAAACAGGACAACGCAGCTA
>FR895483.1:32934-46092 GCA_000434775.1 Eggerthella sp. CAG:368
CCTATGGTGCTTGCATAGGTAAGTGCTAGGTATCCAAAACCTTCAATAAAGTGTTTCTGAATCACTAATTCAACCGCTTCATAATTCATGGTCGAAAGCGTTGAAAAGCCTCCTAAGAACCCCATGGTTAAGGCAAGATAGAGCGTTTGATCCATGGATGCTTGGAAATACAGTGCGATTCCTGCCAACGTGCAGGAGGTAAGGTTGATAAAGAGCGTGGGAAGAGGGAGCCGCTGGGGAAAGCGTGGCTTCAGAAACGCGCTCGCTCTATTGCGGCATAACGCCCCGAGTGCTCCACCAAAACTTACAGCAAGAATGGTGAAAAAGCTCATTGCTCATCACCTTCTTCTGAAGAGGTGTGCTGAAGTTTTGTATCGATGGAATTATTATCGTATATGCTTTTTGCATCATTGGGTTTTAAAGGATTGCCCTGTTCGTTACTGGAAGGTGCACTTACAAAAGAAGAAAGCGGAGTAGAAGAGGAAAGATCTACTTCATAAAAACGTTCTTTGCGAAAAGCACGCTCCACTGCATGTTGCTTGCGTAAGCGTCTAAAGCGTCGGAGTGCTAAAAACTGAGCGGTGATTCTTCCTGCGAGTGCAGAGATAAATGTCGTCACTATAGTTGCAGCAATATAGACGCATGCGAGGGCAAAAGCCCCTTCATGGAAGAAAGACAAACATTCTGTTGAAAAGGCGGCAATAGTAGTGAAAGCTCCAATAAGTCCTACGCCGAGTGATTTCACGAGGGGCGGTGGAAGATGGAGCCTTCTGCCAACGTACTGATTGATAATTTCAAGCACAAAACAACCGAATATGTTCACGATAAGGGTTGAAAAAGGAAAACCATTATTAGCTGGAAACATCGTTTCAAGCACATAACGAAGCGAGGCGCCAATGAAGCCCATAAGAAGAATCAAAGGAGTAAGCGCTCCTGGCTTGCGAAGGGCTCTTGCGAGGCGCGTCGATAAATCAAGCGATGAATCTTCCTGTGTTGTTTGGTTGGCATTCACGAGAGGCCTTTTGTTGAGCGGGCACTTTCTTTTATGGTAGCAAACCATAAGGGTTTTGGGTCTTGTTACTACAAGGTGTCCTGAGCTGGAAGACAAAGCAACGGTTATCACTCGCATTCATGAGGCTGAAAAATACGTGTTATTGGAAAACCTTTATCTCTCTCCACAGTGTGGTTTTGCGAGTTGTGAAGTGGGCAACAAGCTCACTGAAGAACAGCAGTGGGCTAAGATTTCTCTTGCTCGTGAAATAGCCGAAGAGGTTTGGGGAATAACCTTTCTTTTGTGTTTTTGGCGTATTTTCCTGTACTGAGGGCATGCTGCCCTCAAAGACAATGGCTGCATCCCACCTCGCGGTAGGGTGTAGCCATTTTGTGTGCCCCTGCAGTAAAGACAATTTGGTAAAGAAGTAAGAAAGGAGTTTGCAGGGGTGTGTCAGAGAGAAAGGAAGTGAAAGGTTGAATTACATGACGAAAAGGCACCTCTTCTTATTGCTGAAAAACGAGCGATTGCATGAATAATAAAGGGTTCAAAACGTTTATTGGCTTCTTTGAGTACTTGCCTTTAAATGCTTATGAACGATCGGTTATATAAAGACCAACACGAAGTTGCCTCCAAGGGTCAGCACTTTTATCTACTTTTAAGACGCGACACTCAAGAACATTCTTGTGCCCAAAACGCAAAAGCTGTGCAGGGAAAAAGTTGAAATCTTGGGGAATATAACCAATTTTGTTGTTCTTGTAGTAAATTGCCACCGCATCAGAATCGTTCAAATTTTGAGGTTCGGCAATGAGCTGAAGCTTTTCACCAGGTTCAAGCTTGCTTAAAACAAGTGCACCATCCCAGTAGCGCATGCCAGCTACGTTGAAATCGGCTAAATAGCGCGAATGCGTATTCATTGCTACCCCTTTCGGTCTTTGTTGTGTTTCAACATTTGAAATAATACCGTTTGAAGCAATTTCTAGATGTCCCTATTATCGTACAGGGGCAAATATGGGACAGTCTGACTCCTATCTGGTAAAATGCGGAAAGAACAACGTTTAGCATGGACTACAAAGCGTGCTTTTTAGGAAGTTGATGAGGCTTATGGCATACAACAGTAAAGCTAAAATCAAAATTCTGTACCTACTCAAAATCTTCCAAGAAGAAACGGATGCAGAGCATGGATTGACCATGTCGCAAATTCTTGAGCGTTTAGATGAGTATGGTATTCATGCAGAACGAAAAAGTATCTACGCCGATATCAGAGCGCTTCGTGAGTTTGATATTGATATAAAAACGTATCAGCGAAACCCTGTTGAGTACGCTATTGAACATCGTGATTTCACTCTAGGTGAACTTATGCTTATGGTTGACGCCATCCAATCGTGTCGTGCTATTACCGACAAGCAAGCAAACATGCTTATCACCAACATTAAAACGCTTGCCAACAATTATGAGCAACAAATGCTGAACCGTCGCATTCATGTGGTAGGGCGCGTAAAAACCAAAAACAAGAGTGTTTTTGGAACAGTGGATACCATTCATGATGCCATGCGTCTTAGGTGCAAGCTTGGTTTTTTCTATAAAAAAGCGGGGACTGAAGGAAAAAGCCATCTGGTAACACCTGTTGCTATTGCCTACGATGATGGCTTCTACTATATGACTGCTTGGGATATTTCGCATGATGGCCTCACAGAGTTTCGCCTTGATCGTATGACTAATGTTGTGCTTCATGAAAGTGAGTCAGCAGATCGAAATGAGGTAATAAGTGAGTATCGCTACGAAGAGAACAAGGCTGTTTCTTTTGGGCGTTTTAACGGGGATGAGGTTAGCGTAACGCTTGCTGCGCCTGCAGATAAGGTTGAAATCATCACCGATCGTTTCGGCGATGCTGCAACTATTTCAGCAGACGAAGACGGTGAGGTTAAGGCATACGTGAAGGTTTGCAAAAGTGAACAATTCTTTGGATGGATTGCTGGTATGGGGAAGGCTGTCAGGATTGTTGCCCCCAGAAGCCTTGTCGAAGAGTATCGATCTTATTTGAAATATCTTTTAGAAGATTAAGTAAAGCACTGATCGATTTTTTTGTAGAGCATCGTACGTACGACAGGTTTTTTATCTTTCGAACCTATCATGTGTAGGTAGCTTTCATCGAGATCGAGCTTTATTTGACGCTTGTTTTTGGCACATGCAGAAAGCACTTGTTGTCCTGTAGCTTTTATCAAGAGTGTTTTATTGGTCCAGACAGGACATAGTTCATTTTTATCGATGAAAGAAAAAGGAGAGTAATCGAGTCCCTTTTCGGTGTTGACGTTACCCTGCCAAAAAGAAAGTGTTCCATCAGGTTCTGCAGAAACGAGCAAATCAAAGGCTTCAAAGCGTAAAAGCAGAGGTGACCAGAACAGAGGCTTATTGGTGTAGCAATTCCGAACAACAAAAAGGTCTGCTAAGAATTGTTTTTTCAGCCCTTGAAGGGTAAGTGTGCGTTCAAGTCCAAGGGAGTGAATGAAGCCATGAATTGCTTTAGGGGTAGTAGGGTACTCGCTTTTATTGATGCTTGTTGCCGTTGCTTTTTGGGTAAAGCCTCCATCGCTAAGATTTGTGTTCGGCCAAGATTCAGCACTGGGGACACTGGAGGATTCGTTGGTGTTGCCATATAAACAATGAGCGATGTATTCCGTCATATGTGTATCCCTCCTTTATCCTTGATGCTTTTGGTTTTCTTGAACGGCATTGCGTTTAGTGTAATGAGTAGAAGTGTTCTGTGTGTCCTAATTTTTGGACACAAGTGAAAGCCACGATCAATCAAAATGAGCTCATGGGTTTTAGCATCACCTTAAAATCACTACCGAGACTTTTTGCGCCATTCGCGAACATTTTCTGAAAGGGAAGCGAGCTCTTCTTTGCTCATGCTGTCGAGGTGTTCAAGATTGTTGACGAAGCGGGCGAGGGTATCTTCCTGTCGCAAATGCATGCGCTCGGTGGTGTAACTTACTACCACACCTGTGATAAGCGCGATATAGAAAATACTAAAGATGCTCAGCACTATGGTTACACCACGTGCAATACCCGCATCAACGGAAATGTCGCCAAAACCAATTGTGGTAACTACTTGAAAACAAAACCACATGGCGTCTCCGAATGATTTACCAGTAGGGTCTGCGAACCACACGATGGCAGAACATAAAAGGTAGATACACAGAAACAGAAGAGAAAGTGGTCCAAGTCCAGCATGCTTAACTACCTCGGCCAGAGTTCGTAGGTTGCGCACAGTTGCCTCCTTAATTGGTTTTATTCGGTGATGCTCAACTACTTTAGGGTGCTCAAACATATAGGCTGAGTGCGACTCAGGGGGCTGAAAAACCTCCGATGCTATTCGTGGGTCTTTCCTTGTTTAGGCTGTAGGCATCCGTGCTCTTATTTTTACCTCGTTATTCCTCATTGTCTATGATGAAAGAAGCTGTTTTTGAGTCTTAGTCCTATTTTTCTCACTGAATAACAATAAAGCAGTAAAGACCCCGCCGAGTTGGGGTCTTTACTAAAAGAAGGGTTTAAGGGGGGTAGTCGAAGAGTTTCCGAATGCATTTGCTTGTTTGTCCAGCGTGCTCTGTAAGGGTCGATTAAGCACGTTGTAAGCTAAAGGAAGTTATATTAGGCAGCTTCTACACCCCTTTGAAAAATCGAGCGAATAACGATAGAAACTTTAAATTATTCTGCGTACTCGTCTTTCATCCGTGCCATAGCGCTGTAGCCAAATTGCTTTTTGTATTGAAGACAAACATATGCGCTCATCAGAACTGAGAGTAAAGAAGCAACTAGGAGTAGAATCATCATTACCCACACTGCTTGCGTTTCGCCGACAGAAGTCGTCATAAACCCGACGATAAAAGGCAGGAACACGGAGGCGAACCCCATAAACGTGTAGTACATTCCGACGTTACGCCCGCGTGGACCAGGACACATTTGCTGGCGCAGAGTAACACCTGTTTGCAGCATGCCGCCTGCGGCCGAGAAACCCAAAACGGCAATGCCGAAGTATACGGTTCCTGCGCCAAGATTCAAAGGTAATGCTACGATAACGACAATCAGGGCAAGGGCCGCTAAAATACCATCAATTAAGATAACCTTGATGGGGTTCCAGCGCAGTTTTCCCATCATAAATGCCCAGAACAGAACGGCAATAATTGATCCAACAGTGTAGATTGAGGTTAGGCCTGCGGCAGCAACTTCATCCAACCCTAGGTTATTTTGACCAAAGGCCTTTGTGTACTGTTGTGCGCCATACATGATGAACATAATGACGAATCCAAAGAATAATGTTACGAAGTTGGTAAGAGCAGTGGGCTTTTGCAGCATGGCATCTTTTGCAGCTTGAATTTCTGCCTCAGCTTCATTTTTAGCTCCAGAGCCCTCGTCTGTGGTTTCTTTTCGCTTGTCGTCATACGCAAAGGGTGTAAGTGCTGCAAATACCACACAGATGCCAGAAAGGATGATGGGAATCCAAATGTTAATGTGCCAAGTTTCCCCAGAATTCATAGCGGAAATGAGTGGGTAGACAATACCAGAGACAGAAATAACCGCCTTGATTCCAATGGTTGAGGAACCTGCGTATTTCGGGTTTGCTTCTGCGATGGCGGGATATAAAGCTCCATCCCAGAAACCGGAGGTGGCAACGCCTGAAAAGAAGCCAGCGAAACAGGCAAGGTAGAAGTTGTCGGTAATTAACAGCAAGGCGAAACAAATTACATAGAGAATAGAGCCTGTAACGGCGGGAATTTTGCGTCCAATGCGGTCAGAAATTTCACCGCCAAGCCACACGCTTACAAACTTTCCAACACCTGTTAAGGTAATGGCGATCGAAACAGCTGCTGCACCCGCTGCGGCATCGGTATATCCCCATTGAGTATAGAAGTTAACCTTGTTTTGACTCAAAATAATTGCTTGAATACCATGTGTTAAGTAACACATGTAAACGGTAGCGATGGCAAACATATATTTTTTTGCCACGTGTGCTGCTGCACTCATCATTACCTCCCTTGTCCGATGAAGCAGTAGTGGAAACGAAGCCTGATAGATTCGTTTTTGCTTATTCGCATAGTAGCAATTGGACTTTTTTCTGAGGGATTTGCAATTTGATAACTTTACGAAATAAAAACGGAGGATATCTATTTGTGAAACTTGTTGTTTTGAAAAATGTTCTGTAGGGGAATCGGGTCGATTTTTGGGCGACCTGAAAATATTCGCTTTGGAGTGAACTGATTTTTGCAGGGACATTTAAAACATGTTCACATCATTATTCTCCTGGGCGGCGTAATTGTCCCTACGAACGGCAGAGAAAAAGCGATAGCTATAGAGAGCCTCGCAGATTGGCTCGCTGTTGTCTTCGCATAGCGGAGGCAAAAAGAGGTCTACCTAAGATTTATGGGAGAACTCTTTCTGGTGATGTGGTTGTGAACTTGTTCGGAAGACGTTGTTTGCATTCGTAAGCAATTCCAAGCGCAGGTCCCACATGAACGCCAATTACAGGGCTTGCGGGAAGAACTTTTGCTTTCATGTTGGCGATTGGGTTAATGATTTTGTCAGCCCATTCTTCTGCAGGGATTTTTGACCCAATGTAGTGAACAACGAGATTTTTTAGACCGTATTGAGCAATGTCTTTTTCAAACACTTTGACCATTTTCTCGAGGGCTTTTTTTTGGGTTCGGGTTTTTGCTAGGGTTCCAGCTTCTCCGTCTTTTACCGTAAGAATGGGTGAAATGTTAATGAGATGACCAATAAGCGCAGCCGCTTTTCCGATTCTTCCACCCTTTTCAAGGAAGGTAAGTGATTCGGGTGCAAAAATAAATCTTGAGCAGTGAAGACTTTCCTCTGCAGCTTCAATGCATTGTTCTAAAGACTTACCTTCTTTTGCTGCTTTTGCAGCAGCAATAACCGCAAAACCCATTTCCATACAATTAGTTGTACTGTCAATGGCTGCATAGGTGAACTCTGGATAGTTCTTGCGTGTTTCTTGGGCCCCGTGTACGAAACCTTCAAATGTGCCCGACATTTTGCTACTAATAAAAATACCGAGTACTTCTTCGTGCGCTAAGGCATGTTTTTCAAGAGCATCTCTCACTTTTTTAGGTGAAGGCTGGCTTGATGTTGGAATGGCGTCTGCCATTTCATAGATATCTTTATAGAAGGCATCAAGATCGGTTTCAGATTCAATATACTCAACAGAATTGTGGTTGATGATTAAAGATATAACTTCAATGTTGAGCTCTTCGCAAACGTCTTTGGGAAGAGATGAGGTTGAGTCGGTAATAATGCGCACCATGGTTTTTGGACCTTTCGTTAGCGTTGCCACGTACCAATGTGATTCAAAGCCACGGCTTCGTTTCCTTTGTCTGTAGTAATTATATATGCTTTTGGACAAAGGAACGGTTTTCGGCAAAGACCTGCGGATGCATCCCCCGGCAGAGTGTAGATGGTAATTTTTACAGGGGAGTATTTTAAGAAATCTTGATTAAGAGATAAACGAGCGTAAGAGCAACAGCAAGGTATATTTCGACGTAGGTGAAGTTTGTGGGATAGAAGCTATTGTCAAGCGTAAGTTAAAGAGCGACAACAATCGCTTCAAAAATGATTCACGCGAAAAAAGAAATACGAAATTCCTTAAGCATTTGTTTTATTTCTCTCGAGTATTGAAATACAGGGCGCGTGTAAGACCGGCGCGTGTTTGAGTTCCTGTTTTGGTGTAAATGCTCGTTAGGTGGCGCTGTAGCATACGAAGAGATATTCCCATATCTTCCGCTACCTGTTTTAGGGGTTGCTCATTGGTAGTAACGGCATGCAAGATGTCGACTTCTCGTGGTGTTAGTTTACAGCGAGCAATGAATGCTGCTTGCAGCTCCTCTTGCGATGGTGTTGTAGTGGCAATTCTCCCTGCTTCAAAGGTTGCTCGTTCGTGTTCGTTTGGCGGAAGACGAAACCATCCTGCGCCAATGAACGTAACAATTACGAACACAAAGAGAAGGAGTGAGGCAATCATAACAACGGGAACGCTTGATTGGGTTATGGCAAGAGATGCTCCAGAAATGGTAAATGCGCACAAGTTGTTTGCCGCGCGTCCCATTCCTGCCCATAGTTGTGGCGTATGCATGCGAGGCGCAAGCTGTAGGAAAATGGTGGTGAAAAATGTTACAAAAAAGCCTGAGCTTAGGTAGAAGACGATAAGGCCTATTACGGGGCTTGCGCCCGCTTCAACTGCCAAGATGGAAATGGCTGAAAGCGCTGTGATCGCAAACATGATAAAACCCATGTATTGGCGTTCGCGGATGTCGAATAAGAATCCAGCAACAAGGCTACTTGCGGCAAGGAGCAGCCGTGGCCATGTTTCTACTGAGACTGTCCCTTGTGCATCGGCGAGGGTAATCACGTTATCAAGGGTTGAAAACATGCAGGCCAACAGCACGATTAGAGCGATAGACCAAAGAGCCTTTGAAAGCGGTTGTTTGGGTAAAGGTGAGTTTTTAGTTTCAAGAGAGTCGGTGCTCTTTGGTGTGTTCTCTTGGGCGGGATGCTTTGTATCCGGGTTTTTTTCTGGAATACAAAGCACGCAAAGAAAGATGACTCCAACACTTAAGGTAATAGTTTCAGGCATTCCTGAGGGGATAATAAGGTTGTTAGCGAATTGAAGAAGAATACCTGCGGAATAGGCTGATGCTGCACCTTTTGCAAGTGATGGACTTCTGTGAAAGAGGTATGCCATATTCCAGTAAGCTTCCGCTCCTAGGCAACCAAACAAGAAAAAGCCAATGCATCCAAGCGTTTGCATGGTGGCAATGTCGTTTGAGGTTGCTATAACAAAAAGACAAAGTATGATTCCCGCTGCTTCAATTGCTGAAACAATGATTTGTTGAATTTGTTTCTTAAAAACCTTTGAAATACCCGCATAGGCCAGAAAACCAACAACGCTTGCTCCAAGAATTGCCGCTTGAGCAGAAACAACTTGTTCTGCAGAAGCGAGGAGTCCCATCTGTCGATCAAAGAAAAATTCACTTCCTAAGAAAGTGAACGTGAAGAGAGCAAGTCCAGCAATCGATCGAAGTAATTTTGCATTAAACGAGGGCACAGGCGGTTCTTTCGGGTTCGTGATGAGTAAAACGTACGTGTTTGATTGTATAACCAAACTGATATTCGAGGTTTCATCGAGGTGAAAAACATCTTTCTCGATGGGTGTATGGTTTGGCTTTTTTACGATTTTGGAAGAACAATTCATTGAGTAACAATTAAAACACCAGGTTAGCAAGTTTGTACATATATACGAACCTATTCCTGTGCGGGTAAATCCGAAACAATCCAATTGGTGGATTCTTTTCTTGTTGCAGGGCGCTCATCACTGGTATTCCCGAGTATTTTTTTGAGCGATTGATGCATATGGGAGGGAATCGAAAAACGCATAGTTTTGTTGAGGGTGAAAGAAAAAGGAGGCGGATGCGTTATGGACAGACAATCAAAGACGACTCTCTTTTCGAAAGGCTTAGCCTATGGGTCATGCGGAAAACATGCGGAGCGTCAGCGTTTTGGGGTAGATATTCGTTCGGGTTTACCGCGGCGAGCAACGGCAATGGCGGCAGCGGTGGTGATTAGTGCGGCCCTCATGTGTCCGAATTTGGCGTTTGCAGCCGATTGGGTAAATGTTGATGGAACGCAGTATTCGGACAAAACCACAGGGGCATCGGGTACGGGCTGGATGTGGGATGGCCAGGATGATCTAAATCTGAATGGCTACATGGGTGGACCTATTAGCGCCCAGGGTGATTTGGTGGTTAATCTGGCGGGAGAAAATAGTGTTACCAACAATGCTGCGCCCGAAAACAATGCCGGTGCACTCACTGTTGATCAGGGAAATCTTACCATCCAAGGGGAGGGCACCCTTAATGCTACTGCCGATACCGATGTGATTATGGCAACAGGCGACGGTGAAGCAGGTGGGGATGTAACTATTTCGGGCTCAAAGGTAAATGTAAATGCAACGGGGAACGTTAAAAGTGATGGAAATGAACTTCCCTCAACGATCGGAATTTCAACGTATGGTGGAGATGTCGTCATTAAAGATGGGGCTGATGTGACCATTCAAGTAAATAAGGCTGGTAATACGCGTTTGGGTGCTTCTGGGATTGAGACAACAAATGGCGTGCCTGATACAACGGTAGAGGATGGTCTGCGCTACACCCACAGTCTTGATGATATTCCCAATAAAGGAGGTAACGTCACAATTGATAACTCCAAGCTTTCTATCACTGCGTCTGACAAGGCAACTGTTAATGATGGAATTTATACAAGAACTAAAGGAGCTTCAACAACTGTCAGCATCGTTAATGGTTCGAATGTATTAATTAATACCGAACTGGAATTGGGCTTTGCAACGGGGATTTATGCTTATACAACAGATGATCAATCCCACGTCATCATTAAAGACTCTTTCGTTGATGTGTTCTCGGATTCGAGCACCCCTTATAGCGTCTCTTATGGTATTAGTTCGCTCAGCGGAAGTGAACATGCGGGTGGATCTATTTTGATTGACAATTCTACCGTAAAGGTTACAAGTAAGGGCGCTGCTGTTATTGCGGTTAATGGTGTATCCAGTGCTAGTCCTGGATCGGCGCCCTCAAGTACGATTACTATCACGGGAGGGTCAAAGATCCTTGTGCCCGAAGGCGGCGTTGTGCGTGATTTCAAACTGTTTGATGAGTGGAATCACGATGGAAATAGTGGGTCTTATTGCGAGCTCGGTCAGGTTATTGGTGTTGCGGGAACTGGCGCGATTGATTCATGGGAAAGTGATGAAATCGCCCGCACGGTAGTTATTGAGAAAGGCGAACCCGTAACACCAGCGTTTGATGATGAGGGGTCTGCTAGTGAGTCTGCAAATGCTATGCTTTCTACTGCAGATAAATCAGCTGGGTCTTTTGGGTTGGTAAAAACAGGCGATGCCAACGGTGGGCTCGGTATTGTAGCGGCAATCGTGGCGGCATTCACTGCTTTTACGGGTTTGTTTGCCTCGCGCAAGCATAAGCTGTAGGAAGGAATAAATAGCGCGCAATAGAGTAAAGATAAGCGCAGTTACGCAAAAAGGGTTTTACGAGGCAGTATCTAGGGAGATGCTGCCTCAGTTTGTTTGGCTGAAAAAAGTGAGTGACAGAGCAAGGATAATGATAATTGATATGCCAAAATACCATACAACTCAAGTCTCATTGCTGCTTATGTACTTATTTTTGCGGTTTGCTAAAAAGAGAATCGTCCGAAGCCAACACATAATTGACCTCGGACGATTCTGAGCTTTAGCAGGATGGTGTTGTGAGGGTTCTAATCCTAGTAAAAGCTTTCTCCTTTATCGATCATTTCCTTGAGAAGTTTAGCCATGGTTTTGTAGTTATAGGGAAGCATCATCTTCTTAAACAGAGGGTTTAGAAGGCCGGGGACACTTTGGAATTGCAACACAATGTTATATGCGGTAGGCAAGCCAACGGTGTCGATGATACGAAAAGGTCCTTTTGGTGCTCCCGTACCGTGCTCCCATGCGATGTCAATGCTCTTAGGGTCGCTTACGCCGCTTGCCCATAGATCCAGGCCAGAAAGAAGAAACGGTACAAGCATAGAGTTAAGTAAGTAACCGCTCTTTTCCTTGCGCACAGGTAGCGCAATCATGCGAATCTGATTTGCAAACTCCATCAATTTTTCGAAAGTTTCTTTACTCGTACCGTCATGACCCATTACTTCAGCGGTGTTGTTTTTCCAGATGGAATTAGCAAAGTGCAGTGAGCCGTATTTTTCAGGGCGACCTGTGAACTTTGCGAATTGGCTTGGCAAGAGCGTGGAAGAATTGGAAGCTAAAAGGGCTTTTTCCGGCAAAAGCGGAGCTAGTTTTTGATAGACATCGATTTTGGCCTTTGGGTCTTCTGACATGGACTCAATGACAAGATCCGCATCGGAAACTGCTTTAGCCATATCAAGTTCAAGCTTGAGATTTTTGTAGGCTTGTTCGACCTTAGCTAAACAAACTTCTTTGTTGAAAGGGGCATTGGAATCGGCAATACCAGCACACCAAGCACCGCTGCCATCCGCCATTCCTTCGATGGCTTCAATATACGATTTATATACGCTATCGATTTTTGGTTGTGTGCGTCCAATTGAGCCTTCACTGCGCAACCAAATAGTCACATCGAAACCGCAATATGCGGTCTGGAAGGCAATTTGGCTGCCTAAAACGCCGCCACCTGCTACAACAACTTTTTCAATAGCCATGGGAGTGTCCTCTCGTAGAGCATGTATTGTCGGTAACTAGATTACTCAATTCGCCTTTGAAAAAAAGCGATATTGGTTACTGGCTCCGTGAACGGGGTGAGAGGTTTTGAGGTTTGTTGGTCTGGATTGTGCAACGATTAGCTCTGTGAAGGTTATCTTCCTGGTATTTTGTTGCTATTGGTAGGAGTTGCGAATACGTACGAATGTGTATAGGTTTGGATTCTATGCAAGGGCTTTGTTTTCTCTGAGTGCGAGAGAGAGTGTTTCATTGGGTATTGCTAACTTATGTAGTGTTTAATTGTTGATAACGGCACCAACCTAGTGGCTGGTGCCGTTATTGCTGTTGTGTTCAGGTAGAGGCATACGCAAAGCAGTGTATTGTTTTGTTGTTCTGTCTGTTATTCCAGCGGGAGGCCACCTGCAGCTTGGATGCTTTCTACTGCAGGAATGGTTGCAAATCCTGCCTCGAGTTCTTCATCGGTAGGAATGTGGTCTTCCATCTTGCCATTGATAAAGGCGTCGTAGGCCATCATGTCGAAGTAGCCAGTGCCCGTAAGGCCAAACAGGATAGTTTTCTCTTCGCCGGTCTCTTTGCACTTAAGGGCTTCATCGATTGCTACCTTGATAGCGTGAGAACTTTCTGGTGCAGGCAAAATGGTCTCGAGCTTAGCAAACTGTACACCTGCTTCAAAGACTTCGGTTTGCTTAACGCTTACCGCGCGAGCGTAACCATCGTGAACAAGCTTGGAAACAATGGGACTCATGCCGTGGTAGCGCAGGCCGCCAGCGTGGTCTGCGGAAGGAATAAATCCATTACCGAGCGTATACATCTTGCACAGAGGGCAGGTTTGGCCCGTGTCGGCAAAGTCGTAGGC
>FR895484.1:0-1696 GCA_000434775.1 Eggerthella sp. CAG:368
GCACCACGGCAAATAACAACTCGCTGACGGACTATGGCAAGTATCATGCCGTTACGTTGACGGACTGCAAAGTAAATGGTTCAGCTGGTGCTTCCAGCGTCGGTGGCCTGTTGGGCTCGTCTGGTTACGGAAGCCGCAAGGGCAAGACCGACAAGAACGATACCGGGATGGTGAATAAGACCGGGGGACAGCCGTCTCCAGTCAAGCTCTATGATTGCTCCTATAGCAACATGGAGATTTCGGGCGTTCAAAACGTCGGCGGCTTCGTCGGCAAGCTGAACACTGGTTCCCAAGGTGGCGTTTGGGCAACGAATGATATGGATATTGTCAAGGATTCAATGATTACGGCAGGCTCAGACGACCCTAGGGTTGGCGGTGTTTTCGGCGTTAGCGGCGGTGCCCTCTTCGTGAACACCGATGCAAACACCAATCCAGCAACCAACGGTGGGAAAGCGACTATCTCTGAGGTGACGCTGACTGTTTCGGCAAGTGCCGGTAAAGTTGGTGGCGTTGGTGGCCTTGTTGGTAAGGCTGAGAACAGCATATATGCCTACAACTTGACGGTAACGGGTGATACAAATACGAAGGTGATATTCGGCCGAGCAGATGCAGGTAGTTTTAAAAACGCTGGCGGTATTGCGGGTAATATAACGAGTGGTAGCGAATTTAAATTTGATACGTGCGAGGTCAGCAATATCAACCTTGAGTCCCGTGAGGTTTCGGGCGGCATTTCTGGCAATATCTCTGGGTCGCCAGTAGTCACCTGTAATAACGTGGTGGTGAGTGGTGTAACCTTTGGCAGCTCGTATGCGGGTGGCATCATTGGTTCCCTTGGGGGCAAGCCAACGTTCAATATCACAAATATGAAAATCGAGAACAATGTATTTGAAAATCCGAGCAATATGTGGGAGGGTTCGAATAATCAGAAGAGCCGCTCTGGTGGTATTTGTGGTGACGGCAAGGGTGTCTTCAAGATTTCGAACATCCTGCTCGACAACAATGACTTCCAGGGCAAAAACGGCCAGGGTATTTTCTTCGGTGACACAAAGACAAAGACTGACCTACAGGTCTATGCCGCGGGTATCGACATCAAGCCGATCAAAGGTAAAACAACCAGTGATCTACCGCCTTTGATGCTCGATACCACCAAAGACCAAAGTAATGTGAAGCAGGTGAACACCGTTTCGTACGTGGCTTTCGGTGACTACAACGATACGCTTGCCACCCCCGATGCGGATAAGACGCTCTATAGCGACGAGATAAACGACGATGGTACTCAAAAGGCAACCGTAGCCGCTTCACCTTACGTGACCACGAGCCCGACGAGCGGCATCGCTGTGAAGGTATCCAGTACCGACACTGATCGCTTCCTTTTTGGTGACGGTGCGAACGTTGACTTAGCTTCGACCATTAAGGGTGAGGCGGGAACAAACGTTGCCGGTCGTTACACCTACACCAACATTGGTGGGCGAAGTGACAATGGTACTTATCAAAACCAAAACGAATACAGCGCAACCTCTGCTCAAAGCTACAACTCGGAGAACTCGTCTTCCTCGAAGAAGGTCGCCACGGAAAAGGACTTTAAAGTCCTTGAGATCCCCGGTCAGGACACCACAACCGTAACCAATTATCTTAACCTGGTAACGAATGGTGGCTTTTCCGATGCGGTTCGCTTGAATAACGGCTCTGGCAAGCA
>FR895484.1:1734-4914 GCA_000434775.1 Eggerthella sp. CAG:368
GAAAAGTTTGTGTTAGACGAAACCACGAAATCCTTCGTTAAGAGCGATGAGGCTGCATCGCTTTCGGTTGTGGGCAACGGTACCGGTAATATGCAGTTCCGTGCTTCTACCAACTGGGACAACGATAAGGGTCAGTTCACGCTTCTTTCCGTAACTTTCAACGACGGTGCCAATCACACCTATAAGGTTCAAGTTCCCATTGTGGTTAAGCGCTTGTTGGAGGTTAGCTTCGCGGCAACCTATACCTATGGTACCAACTTCAAGGCAATAGATTATTCAAACAAAACCGACCATGTGCTTACCGGTGCGGGCGATGCTATGACAGGGTATCTTACCTGGACTTACAACAAGGCTTATGGCACTGATACCGAATATGGCTGGAACACCTATCTTCAGGGTGGTGGCTCCATGAAATCGCTGAACAAGAAAATCCTGTTCAGTGGTAATGGGGAGAAGGGAACCTTGCCCGAGGGAACCCAGCTCACGCTGGTTGATACCGCGCACAACAATAAGGAATATCACTATACTGTGGGTGCTGGTGGAGCTGCTTCGGTTGCGTTGACCGATTTTGTGGACTCCGCGAACAGTTCGTATGAAGAGCAGTGGCTCAGCGAACTGATGGGAGTAAAAGCTTCTGGGCCTAAGGCTTCAGGCGCATGGGTTAAGACCGATGCGAATGATGAAAAAGCTGGTGCGCGCATTAAGACCGACGCAGGCTATGACTACTACCGCCCTTGGGTATCTGGGGATACGAGTGATCGGTATGATCTTGCAATCGATGGCAACACAGAACCTCATCCATCCGAGAACTTCTTCTTGGTGGTTCGCGTGCCTAAGGGCTCTACGACTACCGTGGACGGCTATACGGGAACCTCGGTTGCAGGCGATGTGAATACGCGTGTCAACTACGTGCTGGGTTCAAATGAGCGCGAGACCGACATCCATGTGGGCACCGCTTCAACCTATAGTGTTGCCTCGGGCTATGGGCAAACGCTTACCGATACTTTAGTTGCTGGTGCTTCGGACGATACTCAGGAAATGAGTGCTGATACAATTAATTCGTTCAAGATGGATGTGACCGATACCGTAAGCTGCAGCAACGTATACAACAGTTCGGACACGCTGTATTACCAGCTGAACTCTTCGCTTGCAAGCCATAGCGGTTCTGACCTTACGGGCGCGAGCGGCTATCCTAGCGGTACCTCAGGCACCTATTCTTTCTACGTGAAGGTGGGGGACACCTATTACAAGCCCAGCAAATCGACTGATTCCGCAGGCAACGTGAAGTGGAGTTGGACGGCGGCTGGTGCAGGTGAGGCTGCGGTGAGCGGCAAGTCGTGGAACGCCGATGGTGGAGACATGCAGCTTGTCCTTTCCGATAGTGAAGGAACGCCTATCGACTTGAGCGGTATTCGCAGCATTGCAATTGCGGCAAATGCCTCGTTCTCCATTCAGATGAAGGCCGACCTGCAGATGTCGGGTCCTGCTTGCCAACAGGTTATTGCCGCTTCAGAAGACGCTTCGGCTTACACGAAGCCCACCTATCGCTCGTTCCTTTCTCCTCATGTAGATACGCTGAGCACGAGTACTATGACTGCCGATAACGAAGGCAAGATGCGCTACTACCGCAAGGGCGGCGGTACTTCCACCATTGCCCTTACGGCAACCAAGAAAACGCAGCTGGGCATCAATGTTGACGACTTGGGAACCGCTGACGGCACCATTGCGCTGGCGGCAACCTACGATCTGTCCAAGCTGAGCGGTGCTGATGAGAAGCTGAGCAAGGCGAAGAGTGCAACCTTTACGCTCAGCTTGCAAAAGCGCGAGGAAGATGGCAGTTACGAAGATGTTTCAGACATCGAGAAGTATCTTTTCGTTCAACAAAGCACCCATCTGGGAACCGGCACGCTAAGTGCCGATGGTAACAGCATCGTGTTTACCGATACTGTCACCGATGATGGTCTTGCTACCCGTGATGGTAGCAGCCCCATCCTCAGGCACGGCTTTGTGGTGAAGGTGAACACCGACATTGAATCGGCTCAGCATTTCTACGCCAACTACCGCTTGGTTATGACGGCGCACCTGTCAGGTGACGGCGTGGACGACACGCCCGTGAACGCTTCTGGTTCTGTGGTGGGCTACAGTCATTCCGGCTACGTAACCTACACTTTAACCCGCGTAAACATGAAAGGCATCAACCATAGTTAACCTTAAGTCGCGCGCAGGAGAAAAAACGAATTGCAACAAAAGTAAAAAAGTAACCTTGAACGAGTTAGTGAATTGATCGAATCTATCTCAAAATGAGGTAATACCTTGATAAGAATCCTTTCAAACAAAGTAACAATGTAACGTGAGATTATTTGTCGAGGGTTAGGGCAGCGAACTAGTGATTTGGTTACGTGAGTTTTAAGCCCTTAATGCTCTATGTTTGACGAGATCATGTGCTTAGTGCTTAAAGGTGCTATGCAAGGGGAATTCGCGTAAAATGAAGTGTTGCGTGAGTTTTACCCATGGTTGGTTTTGTGGAACGAAGGGAGGTAAGCTCCGGTGGAAGAGATGCGCGATTTGCAACAGCTGAGCAGGCGCTTTAAACGCCTGTTGGTGACGCTTATTGTTACGGCGCTCGCAGCCGTGATGGTTACCTACGCTTGGTATATCTACAACGCCAATCGCCATATTACTGATGTGAAAATGGCTGCTGGTACGGGTGCAACCTTCCTTATTTCCGATGAGTATAATGGCGAATATAAGTCCAATGCTGGCCTTTCGTTTCAAGGATTTTTGAACCCTGTTTCAACCGATAGTATCGAAAATGGTTTTCAGAAGGTTACCGGCTTTACGGGGGGTACCACGCAAGATTCGTTACTGGCTACGTTTTTTGGACCAGCTCAGCGCTCTGACTACTATGAAACTACACTCTATTTGGCTACCAGTTCACTTCCTACTGATGTGTATTTAGCAGACATTCGCTTTGACGATATAGACAAAGCAAACCCTATTTCAACGGCACTGCGGGTAGGTTTGGTGGTTCATCAGCCGGGTGAAAATCAGCCCGTGGTCAATCAATACGTGTTTGAACTTTCCCAAGAGCACAATCCTCAGGCAAACTACAATACCAAAAACGGCAAGGCGGGCGATGTTTTAGACAGCACCAAAACTGATGGCTCCACGGTAACTTTT
>FR895484.1:5057-11862 GCA_000434775.1 Eggerthella sp. CAG:368
TGCAGGTAGATGTGTACGTGTGGCTTGAAGGTTGTGATGAAGACTGCACCAACAACCTGTATGGCACCAGTCTAGCTTCGCTTGCACTACTCTTCGCGGGAAGCCAAGGGTAGGGTGCGTATGGCGTTTATACAGAACAACGAACAGGTTCGTTTGGGTAGCGTGTTTTCTGCGCGCAAGCGCATGGTTGCAGCGGCTGCTTGGCTGGTGGTTTTGGTGTTGGTTTTGAGTGTTGCTACGTTTGCGTGGTTTTCCAACTCTCGCTTTACCAACGTAGAGCCAGTGGCGCATACCGTTAGTGAAGACGGTTACGATTTGTTCGTTTCTTCCAGTGAACAGGGTCCCTTCTCTGAACAGTGTCAGTTGGCTGCTGCCGATAAAACGCTGTATCCCATTTCTACCTCCGATCTTTCCAATTTTTGGCGCGCTACCTTCCAAAATGCCAGCGGCATTACCACTGACTATTCGAATTGCACCTCCCAGCTGGGCGAATATGCTTTAACGGGCACGTTTTATCTGAAGGGTTCTCAGGCACCGCTTTTGGTGTACTTATATCAAGGTCAAATGAGTGTTTCGGCCGACCCTCAGCTGTTGGCTGCAGCGCGCGTGGGTTTTGTTATTCAAAGTTCTTCGGGTACGTATACCTATATTTTTCAGTGCGATGATTTAGGCAACACCTCCCAGGCAGCTCAGCAACGCACTACTTCGCAAAGCAATGTGGTGGTGAATGGACAAACCTCATGGAAGTATGTCTCCGATCCCGCTCGGTCTGTTGCCGCATACAGCATGGAAGGCTCTGGTAATACACCAACGGCTCGTTCGGGTGCCACGCCCTTATTCACGCTCGGTGCCAATGAAGTAGCCAGCGTGCGTTATTTCGTGTATATGGAAGGCTGCGATGCTAACTGCATCACCGAAGCGCAGTCTAAGGATATTTCTCTGCAGTTCGCGTTTGCGGGCGCCAAGGCTTAAAGGAGGCACCATGAGCACGAATTCTAACAGAGCAAAGTTCAGGCTAACTCAGGCGGGTACAGCATTTGTGTTGGTGGTGATAGTAGCCGTACTTATTGCAGCTACGTATGCGTGGTTTACCAGCAATGCGGTGGTGAATACTAATTCTGTTTCAGTTCATAGTGATGAAAGCAAATTGGTGGTTGAACTGGGTGATGCCTCAGCTGATCGTTGGAGCAGTGAAGGTGATGTTGCGTTTTCCTCTAATAGTCCCAATCCTCTTACGTTGTACCCTGTTTCCACCTTTGACCTTGAGGGTTTTGTAGAGTGCACGCGTACCGACGATCGGGGCCGTGCTGTGCACTTTGAGAAGGCAGAAGATGGTCAGCATTTCTACCATGGGTGGGTCGATGTGCGCGCTAATGTAACAGGCTCGGGCGCTTCGAAGGCCGCTGGTACGGTAAATGTGTATTTGGGCGATACCTTAGCTCCTGAAGGTGCCAATACTGAGCTGTTGAAGGCAACGCGTGTGGGTATTAAGCTTTCACGCAACGGTCAAGTGATTCAGAGCCGCTATTTTACGCTCGATGATTCTGCTGGTTCACATCGTTCAGAGCACCCAGCAACCGCTCCTTCTCTTCCTGGATATTCCGAAGGCATGTTGCTTGGTTGGGAGAATGGGGAACTGGCCTGTGCAAACGATAATGCTCAGGACTATACTACCTACCTCATGCGCAGCGATGAGAACGGCACGCGCCCGCAAAATGCATTGCTTGCTATGGACTTGGGACAAACGTATCGGATGGATGTGTATTACTACATTGAAGGCACCGATTTGGATAGTGCTGATTATCTGTACAACGACATAGGCATTCTTCATGTTGACTTATTTGCCGTGCTTGACGGGCAGGGGGCGTAAATGCAACAAGAACAAAAGCAAGACTTGCGCCATCGCTTGGCGGCTACGGTGTTGTTAGTGCTGTTTGCCCTGGTAGCCATCGTCATGGCATCGTTTGCGTGGTTTTCTATCTCCGATCAGGCAAAAGCTCGCCAGTTAGCTCTTAATGCGAATGCCGGAAATGCCTTACGTTTCGACTTAGACGCACATGATAGCTTCGATCAATACGTAACAACCTTAGGTTTTGACCAAATATCTGCGCGTATCTCTTCGGAACAAGGCGTGAATATTGATACTTCTAAGCTGCAGCCAGTAACCACCTCTGATGGACAGAGCTTCACCTATGAAGATGGCTCGGCTGCCCAGGCTCAAACAGGGGCATATCTTGAATTCACGTTGCACTTTATCAGCCATGAAAATGTGATAGTGCGTCTTACGGGTGAATCGGGTAGCAATGGTGAAGCGGGAACGGCGTTTTCTTCTAACGTTTCGAGCTTGCCGCAGGCTATGCGTATGAGCTTTACTTGTGATGGGCAAACGTGGATATACAATCCCAATCTTGGCGCAAGCACAACAAGCTCGGGTAGTGTAACTACGTTCGGAATTGTGTCGGGAAGTTCAAACCAAGAGGCTAACATGTTTAGCCTGATTGCGGACACAGATAAACCCACTGTCGTCCGAATTTGGTTGGAGGGAACCGACCAAAATTGCACTAATATGATTAAGGGTGCCGATTATTCGGTAACAATGCGCTTTGAAGGCATTGAACAGCCAGAACAGCAGTAACGATGATAACAAGCAAAGGTTGTTATATAAGAATACAGGCGTTTGTTGTATAAGAAAGGTCGAAATGAGTACGGTTAAAAAAGCTGCATCCATTGTGATCAGCGTTGTAATGTGGATCATTATCCTGATTGCAGCGTTATTTGCATTCACCACGCTTGCTACTAAGGAGGATGGCAGCGTTTCGAACCTAGCTGGGTTTACCCCTCTTACGGTTCAGTCCGATTCTATGGTACCTACGTTTGATGAAAACGATCTGATTTTCATTCAGCAGTGCGACCCTTCCTCTCTTCAGGTGGGCGATATCGTTACCTTTCATGCCATTATTGATAATCAGTATGCGCTCAACACCCACCGTATTATTGCTATCAATGAAGTAAATGGCTTGAATAGCTATACCACCAAGGGCGATAACAACGAGTTGGCTGATCAGCATGTAATTGCTGATGGCGATATTGTGGGCAAATATGTGTTTAAGATTCCGTATCTAGGCAAGGTTATAGATTTCCTTTCGAGTACATGGGGTTTCCTTATTGTGATTGTGGTGCCCATGCTATTGTTCTTCATCTATCAGGTGTATCATCTGGTAATTGTAGGTATGAACCTGAAGCGTGCCATGACTGAGGAAGACCGTATGAAACAGGCCGAAGCAATTGTTGATCGTGAGCAAGCTCAGTCTGTCGAGTCGGAACGCGCAAAGGCTGAAGCTGCGCGTGTCGAAGCAGAGGCGGTATTAGCGGAAGCTAAGCGTTTGAAAGCTGAGGCAGAGGCCAAGCTGGCATCTGCCAACTCTTCCGAGGGCGCAGAATCTGGCTCTCAGAGTGGGGGTTCGGGTTTTGCTGATAGCGAATCAGGCTCTACGGATAGCGGATCAGGTTCTGATTCAAAGTAAAGGTAACTAGTGCGCGCACACTGGGGCTTGCGCCCGGTGTGCGCTTTCGCTTTTAAGAAAGAAGGTGAACCGTGAGCGAGTTTCTGAGCTTTGCCTGGGAGTTGCTGGCAAAGGTGGTATATAACATTGTTGCGGTGTTCGCTTCCATACTAAATTTGTTTATTTTTGGATGGGTTGACTACTTTAATATCTTTCTTACGTACTTCAATACGTTTGATTTGGTGGGTAAAATCGGTGCGGTACTTCTATTTGCGCTGCTCATAGCTATTCCTGTTCTTATTGCCATTGTTGTGGTGCGTCGCTGGAAACTGCATCGTGCCCTTAAGAGCGATACTTCCGACAATAAAACGCTGTATCGCGAAATTGGTCGTTTGAACAAGCAGGTTTTGGACCTTATGGACGAAAAGAACAAGCTTCTTGCTCTAAAGGTTAATGCTATGGGAGGCACACAGCGCATTCCGTATGTGGGTGCTTCTGCGCTTACTGATGATTCCATTCCGACGGTTGCCAATGTGGTCGGGGGAGGCTCGGCAGCGGGCGGTGAAGGAGCTGGTGTGGTCGCAGGTTCTGCTTCACTTTCGCTCGATGGCGATTCTGTTTCTGGTGCTGCGGCAGCTATGGCTAAGGCCACGGTTGAAGCCAAAACGCTTGCTGAAGAAAAGGAAATTTCTCTGGCTACTCGCTTCCCCAAGCTTTCGCAGGTAGATTTGAAGTATCGCGATTGGCAACCGCCCGCGTACGATAACGACATTACGCTCGAGCATTTTGCGGAAGGCTATCGAGAATTTGCTTGCAACGAAATGGGACTGTATTACTCTTCCGAAGTGGTACGTCGCTTTGTTGCTGGTATGGCAGCGAGCAAGCTGCTTATTTTAGAAGGCATTTCTGGTACGGGTAAAACTTCGCTACCCTATTCGTTTAGTCGTTATATAGACAATCCAGCCACCATTGTCTCAGTGCAGCCTTCGTATCGCGACCGCACCGAAGTGTTAGGTTACTTCAACGAGTTTTCTAAACGCTTCAACGAAACTGAGTTTTTGCGAGCGCTCTACGAAGCAGGCCTGCGCGAAGACCCAAGCCTTATTGTGCTTGACGAGATGAACTTGGCGCGCGTGGAATATTACTTTGCCGAGATTCTTTCGGTTTTGGAAATGCCCAGTCATGACGAATGGGTGCTTGATTTGGTGCCTACCGCTTGGGCAGGGGATCCAAAGGCTCTCACTGGTGGAAAAATCACTGTTCCTGATAGTTTGTGGTTTGTGGGTACTGCCAATAATGACGATTCCACCTTCACTATTACCGACAAAGTGTATGACCGCGCTATTCCTATCGAGCTGAATGAGCGTGCCGATTCGTTCGAGTGTCCGCACCATGAGCGCGTGCATGTTACCAGTGATCACCTGCAGTATCTATTCCAGAAAGCCAAAGTAGAGCACGTGGTTTCTGAAGAGCTACTGGAAAAGATGCACAAACTGGATCAGTATCTGCAAACACGTTTCCGCCTGGCGTTTGGCAACCGTATTATCAAGCAGATGTATGACTTTATTCCTGTATATGTGGCGTGTGGCGGTACTGAACTCGGCGGTATGGATTACATCATAGCGCGTAAGGTACTGAAGAAGTTCGAGTCTATGAATGTCAGCTTTGTGCGTGACGAAATGAGCGGACTTATCGAGTACATTGAAAAAACCTTTGGCGAAGGCGGCTTGCCCGACAGCATTTCGTATTTGCTAAGAATTCAGAACATGTACTAGAAACCGGCTCGGGCGTTTATGCAATGCTCGGGTATGTTTACTTGTGGGGTAATAAATGTCAGATACCATTCAGGATTTATACGGCAGCTTTTCCGCTCAAATGGAGCCTATTCAAGAAGAAGATCGCTATTTTCGCTACCTGTTTGAAATAGCGCAGGCTTCCGATACTACCATCGATCAGCAGCGCGAAGAGTTGGTTAAGGTGGTTGATGAAGAATGGATTTCGGTAATTGAAGAATCGCTTGATGCTATCAATAGCATTATTGAAAAGCCGCGCCGCTTCATTACTACCGAAGAAGAAGTGGTGCCTGTTTCGTTAGCGAAGAGGATTTCTGCCGATAGCGTGCGTCATCTGAGCCAAAATACGCAGTTTTTGGCGCCTTCGGATGATGGCGGTATTCATCCTACTAAAATCTTGAATGTAAATACGGCTGAAACGTACGATCTGTACGAAAACCGTTTTGTGTATCACCTGATTCAGCGTCTGCTTACGTTTGTGGACAAGCGTACCGATGTGATTTTCTGGTCTACGGGAAATGAGATTCGTAATCGTTTTACCATGCACAGCAAGATTGGCGATGCGTATGAAGAAATTGAGTACAACGTTGAAATGACGGTAAAAGACCGTCAGAACTTTGCCGAAAACGATGCTGACAACGTTGATACCTTCATGCGCATCGATCGTGTGCGCCGCCTAGTTATGGCACTGCGAAATAGCTCGTTTTGTCAGATTATGGAGGGGTGCTCGGTAGTGCGTAGTCCTATTCAGCGCACCAACCTTATCATGAAAGACCCGAATTATCGTAAGTGCTTTCAGCTGTGGCAGTTTATGGAGCGCTATGACAAAGTGGGCTACAACATTGAGGTAAAAGATTCTGCGTTGGCCTTTGACGATGAGTATATGGTTCAGATGTATACCAATCTCATCAATAATTATGCGGTGTTCAAAAGTCTCATTTCTGACGATCGTAATCTATCTGAGCTTGCGAGCGAACAGCGAGAGCCTGTGGCGCCAAAGTTCATTACGGAAATCAAGGAAGAGTTTGTAGACAGCTGCGATATTCCCGATGTGGAAGTACGTAAGGTGTTTATCGAAGAGGTTACTCAGGCGCAACTTGATGCTGAAGAGGCGCTCGACGAGCAGCGCAAAAAGAACAAAGAGCTGAAGAGCAAGGTAAAGGCCCTCAAGGTGGAAGTGTATGCGTTAGAAGATGAGCGCAAGGAGCTTTCTGAGCAGCTTGATCAGGCTAAAGAGCGTGAGCAGGGCTTGACTCAGCGCATGCAGCTCGCCGAGGCAGATTTGGATGAATTGCGTGATTCTTTGGAAGATGCTGAAGAGGGTAAGCAAGCTGCCGAAAAACAGGCAGCTCGGGCTCGTTCAGAAGCTGCAGCTGAGGTTGAGCGTATGCGTATGGAAACGGCGGCAGAGGTACAAAATGCGTTTGATGATGCCGTCAACAAGGTGGCTGCAGCAAAGGAAGAGGCTGCTGCTGCCGTTGAGGATGTGAGGATTCAGAGTCAGACCGC
>FR895484.1:11881-13210 GCA_000434775.1 Eggerthella sp. CAG:368
GACCGCGCTCGATGAAGCCAATGCTCGGTCAGTTGCCTTGCAAGAACAGGCTGAATCTGATCTTGCAGCCGCAAGGGCAGAGACGCAGGCGGCTAAGTCTGATGCTGATACGCGAATCGCAGCGGTAATGAGAGAAGCTGAGCGTCGTCTTGCTGCGGTACGTGATGAATCTGAAGCTAAAATTCAGATGGTGAAAAACGAGGCCGAGGAAAAGAAGCAAGCTGCAGAAGAAAATGCTAAAGCGCAGGTGGAGGCTGCAAACGCCTCTGCTGAGCATATGCGTCAGGTGGCTGATGCCAAGCTGGCAGAATTGCGTCAGCAGATGGATGCAGCTGCAAATGCTCATAAGGAGGCAGCTTCTAAAGCAGAGCAGCGACACGTTGATGAACTCGCGCAGCTTAAGCAGGAGTTCGAACAGCGCATTGGCCAACTGAATGCTCGTTTGGAGCAATCTGAACGAGCTCGAGTTCGCGCAGAAAAGCGTGCTGAAGGCAATAGGCTTTCGAACTACCTTCTTGCTCGTTTGCGCGGCGAGGCCGTTCCTGCTGCATCGGGCAATGATGATTCTATTAACAGTGAGACTATCACACAGAATATCCAAGGTAGCAATGTTTCGCAGGATGCTTCGATTGGGCAGGGTTGTGACTCTGATTTTAGCAGTTCGCACAATGCTGTGGTTGAGCAGTATTGCCCTACGGGGGAGACCGATGCGGGTTCTGGTGAGTCTAAGGTAGCTTCCCATGCTTCGTCTGAGGTTTTTTCTAAAGGTGGCCGCGGGTAATGAAATATGTGCTTCGCGTTGTTAATGTGTTAGCGGCGGTAGTTATTGCTTTGGCGTTGGTTGTGCTGCTGCGTACGGTCTTCACACCAGCGGATGAGGTTCCTTCGCTGGGTAACTACAGTTTTATGCGTACGCTTACAGGTTCCATGGAACCTGCCATTCCTGTTCATTCGTTTATTGTTACCGAAGCGGTTGATCCTGAGAGTCTTCAGGTGGGCGATATTATTACGTTCCGTTCTACGGAGTCGAAGCTAGAGGGTGCGTTGAATACGCACCGTATAACGAGCGTGTATGAAGAGGGCGGTCAGCTCATGTTTCATACCAAAGGTGATGCCAACGCTGTGGAAGATTCTGAACCCGTGTCCTCGATAAACGTAGTGGGTAAGGTAGTGTTTATATCCGCAGCGCTGGGAACTGTGGTTTCTCTTTTCTCTAATCCGCTGGTTTTCTTTCCGTTCGTTGTGGTGCCTTTGGTTTTGCTGCTGGGATTTGAGCTTGTTAAGCTGGTGAAGTCCACTAAAGAAGTGGCTCGTGCCGAAGATGAAGCA
>FR895484.1:13231-14828 GCA_000434775.1 Eggerthella sp. CAG:368
CATTGAGGGCTGCCGTTGAGCAGGTGCGCCGCAAGCGAGCCGCTGAGAAGGACAAAGAAACTCCTGAAGAATAGAACAGCGGACGACGGACAACGGAGCTGAGCGGACAATACCCTTCGACTCCGTTGTCCGTTCATTGTTATTGCTGGTTCAGTTTCATTCTGCTTACAACAACAGTGTAGCCAATCAATGCGATACAGCTAAACAGCAGCGAAATAAACGCCAAGATAGGAGTATTATCGCCTGTAGCAGGAGTGGTGTTTATCTTGGAAGTGTTGGAGATATTGTTGTCGGGTTTGACGTTTTCAGCTGCGAAGACGCTATTGCTCTCGGCTTCATCCGTTATCTCACCTGGTCCAATGACCGTGAAATTGGCGGTGCAATAGCCATCCTTAAAAAAGATGTTGATTTTATACATACCTACAATAAGGCTCGAGAGATATTCGTTTTTAAGTGTTATTACCGTTGATTTTGAGTCGGCAGTGACAGTGTAATTTTCGCTAGGAAAAATTGAGCGATCCACGACTAGGCAGTTAAAATTCGAAAAAAGTCCATTGATACGGAATGATAGAGTGTCGTGACTCTTCTGGATGAATACGCTGTTATCACCTTCGATAACCTTATAGGGTGATTCGGGCAGGTCTTTAAAGTCTTCCTCAGAGGGGACAGTCGTAGCCTTAGTGTTGGCATTGGGGGTTGTATTGCTGGTACTGTTAGCGTTACTAGCATCGTCAGCAGTGTTAGTCTTGGTGATTGCCTCGTTATTATCGCTGGTATCGTCAGCATTTTTGGAATTGAGTATAATCTCGTTACTACTGATAGCGTCGTTGGTGCTGTCGATTGCGTTGTCACCCTCGTTAGCTAGCGCCATTCCAGGCAACAATAACAGCGTCACGCAAAGCACGAGAAGTATGCTTGAACGACGTTTTGCCATAATTTCCCCCTCCGTCGTTTTGTTACTCTCTGGCGATCGAATATTTGAAGCTAGGTCTTTTTCACTTTACCGAAAAAGGGCAATCCGTTCAGATGAGCTGTGTCTCATTCAGCAAAATGGAGCAGCATGCTCAGGTGAACTACCTCTCATTATGTTTCGACAGAAAGTATTTAATTAACGAATCCTAACTTGTAATAGAGGATTTTTCTTCCTCATTACAGCGGAAGGCAAATTATAGGACGAAAGAGGCTTTGAAAGAGTTGCCGGACAACGGAGCCAGAGGGTATTGTCGGGGATGAGGCATGCGACGGACAACGGAGCCGTTGTCCTGTCCTGTCTAGAGATCTATTTCTACCGTAATTCTTGATCACGCTCGGGTTTATGTTCAGGTGTGCGAACCTCGATCGATTTGGCAATATAGGCGGGACGGCGTTTCGTTTCGATATAGATGCGCGCGATGTATTCGCCAATAACGCCAAGCGTGGATAAGATTAGTCCACCCAAAATGAGCTGTACGCACAGAAGCGTGGGGTAGCCAGAGGGCATGGCGGGGTTTATAAACTGCTCTACGATAACTTCAATGAGTAGTGCCAGGCCTGCGAGTGTGGCGATACCGCCTATCACGGCAGCAATTTTCAGCGGAAACGTAGTAAACGAAAGCAC
>FR895484.1:14962-19349 GCA_000434775.1 Eggerthella sp. CAG:368
ACCCTTTGAGAAGCGGAAGCTCTCTGGCATGGAAAGCAGAGCATCAGCAACGCTGCGGCGGAACACACGGAAGTCGGAGGCATCAGGCATGGCGTTAAGCTTCGAGGTTGCATCGAATGTTTTATAGAATGCTTCCTTGAAGAAGCGCAGCACGGCACCTTCTTTTCGGTGTTCTTGGAAGGCTGCTACGCAATCGACACTGGGATTTGTCAGCAGCATGCGATACATCTCCAGCAATGTTGTGGGAGGTTGCTGTAAGTCGGCATCCATAAGACCCACCGCATCTCCTTCGGCATGTTGAAGACCAGCGAGCAGAGCGCTTTCCTTGCCGAAGTTGCGGGAGAAATCGACTGTGACGATGCGCTCGGCAGATGCAGGGGCGGGCAGTTCGTGCAGCAGACGGGATGTGGCGTCCGAGCTTCCGTCATTCACCAGGATAAGTTCATAGGACACGCCCGAATCAGCAAAAGCGTTGTCGACTGCGTCGAACAACAACGGCAGCGACCCTTCCTCGTTGTAACATGGCACGACAATGGATAAATCCAACGCGAAGCCCCTTTCTCTAATGATTGCCACAGTTGATTTTACGCCAAGTAGACGCGCGGGCGCGCATAATGATAAAAACAAGGATACCCAGCCACGTCAAAGCCGATATTGCCGCACCTTCTTTTAATAGAGGAGAGCAGTACGAGAGTTCGATATTGTTTTCGCCAGGGTGAACCGGGATAGCCATCAGACAATCGGCAACGGTATCGGGTTTTACGACTTCACCGTTGACCTTCACGGTCCATCCGTTATCGTAGGGGATGCTCATAAACAGGTATTTATCTTCTGTTGAGGCAGTGTAGCTAGCTGTGAGGTAACCATCACGGAATTCGCTGAAGATAGCTTTCTTTGCCTGTGCCTTTTCGTTAAGTTCATCGAGTAACTCTTTGTTGGTCTCAACTAGGTAGAGCGTCATATGCTCATCGTTGCCAATCTCGGGCGAACCGGTAAGAGCAATCTGCTCGCCTGCTGAAACTCTATTTACTCCAACAATTCCGTAAGTGAAGGCCCAATAGTAGCCTCCAGGTACCACGGTATCACCGATTCGCAATGAAAAAACATCCCAATAGTGCTCCTTGTAGCTTTTTATGGAGCGAATCTCGGCAAAACAGAGATCGCTGGAGGAATCCTCATTAACCGTCCAGCACACACCCTGGTTGTCAGAAGTTGTTTTCTCGGCTTTCAGCGGAAGGTACATCTGAGCTTCCGTGTTGAACAGCGCTTGAAAAAGCTTGTTTTGATAACTGAACGCATCAGGCTGGACATCGATTGATTGTGTGGCGCTGTCACCTACTCCGAAGGCAAGAGGGAAGGCATCGCTATTCTTGAACCAGAAATGACCAGCGCCTCCCGAAGGCATATCGGTTGGCTCATATCCCTGAACTGGTTCGCTCGAACCCACATAGCGCAAACCCAATAACGAATCTGAGGGTAGGATTGCTGTCGGGTAGGTTCCCTGGAACACACTATCTGCATCAGATTGACGCGCCATATAGCCCATGTTCCCCATAAAACGGGAAACAGAAGTATCGTTCGTTGAGAGATACGAACTCAACGGCATGTAGCCAAGAGCAAGGCCTTCGCTTGTGGGAACGCGGCACCGCGTATGGTCTTGAACGTGGGAATAGGTTTTTTCTGTCCTGAACAATCCCGGATCAGATGCCTTCAATTCGCCTAACGCTCCCGATGAGTCTGAAAGGTAGCTATTGTAGTCTCCTGAATATACATTCCGGCTTACACCTTCATCTACAGCGATGGAAGAGAAAGCATTGAAACTAGTATCTATAGAAACGGCAATAACCAACACTGCAACGGCAATGTTACCCATGCTGCGCCGATGCCTTGAAATCGCCCATGACAAAACCAGCAAAACACAAACGACAATAAAGACAGTAAAGCAAACAAAAGGATTGAGTACATTAAAGGCGTCTTTAACGAAGCCGTTCTGGGTGTTCTGGAACTGATCTGTTTCAATGAGAGCATTGGCGAACGAGGAGTTGAAGGCTGAAAAGCCGCCAAGAATCAGTCCTAGTACCCCAACCGCAAGGACAAGAACGAGCGCTCGAGCGATATCGTGCTTTTCGGGGATGCCTTTGCTGAAGGCAAACGCTGCAGCAAACAAGAAGAAGAATTCGACTACAAAAGCCCAACGGCAATAGTAGTTGTTTGCTTCCGTAAATCCTGTCCATACCCTATCGAGGGGTGATGCGATCATACAAATCAGTAAGACAAACAGTGCTCCGAAGATTACTGCCTTCTGTTGATGTTTTACTTTTCGTGTGAATAGCAGTAATGCCATACCTACAAGGGTCAGGGTTCCACAAAATAGTTGTGGTCCTGTCCAGTTGTACTTGAAGCTCATAGGTAGAACAGCAGTGATGAAATCCCACGGATGGCAACGTGTTATCTTTGAGGCGGTTTCTAGGTTGCTGCCTTTTCCAGAGAACAAACCATAAGCAGAAGGAAGCAAGATAACCGCCACAGCGGCAGCAACAAGCAGCAACACTAAACAGAACTTGAACAGTTTCTTGATAAAAGTTGCCAGCCTGAATCCACCGTGTTCTTGAGCCCATAAGCAATACTCCATACAGAAGATAGCCAGTGAAGCCAATACCATCATGTAGCCGGTGTACCAACAACTAACAATGGAAAAAGCGAGTGTAAGCACACAAAGCCATAGGCGCCCTTTCTTTACGAAATGCCAAACGCCTAAGGCGACCAAGGGAATAAGGATTGGGGCATCAAGCCACATAATGTTGGCGGCTTGAATAAGGTTGTATTGACACAACGCATAGCTCAAGGCGAGAGCAAAGGCTGTGGGACGTGCAAGGCTCCCAAAGCGCTTCGAAAGGAAAAGAGCCATGGTTAATCCGCAGAGCGCGGTGCGCAAAAGCCTAACAAAGAAATAAAAGTCCTCGATATCGCCCCGAGGAAACAGACCTAGGAGGAGGTTTAGCGGTGAAGCCACGTAGTAGCTATATGTTACAAACATGTTCCCGCCTAGCGATTTGCCCTGTGAATACATCAGGTTGGCATCGCCTAGAAGCACATTCTGAAACCAAGTGAGCAAGTTGGCATATTGATAAGCCAGATCGTAATCGCCAGCAAGCATATGTATGTCGCCAAAAGGGTATTCTCCGACTAAAGCTAGGCACGTCGAGAGAACGATCACGGGCGCAATCGCACAAGCGGCATAGAATGCCGCGGTGGCAATGGATAGCTTTCTGCTCAAAAGACCACTTCTGTAAATAAACAAGCAGGAAGTTTCTCCGCTGCAGTATAGCAGAGCGCTCGTGCATGTTCTTGTTTGCCTTCAATTGGTTTGATGCGTGTTTCCTGGGGCTGGCTATGCGGATTGGGTCGTGAGAGAAGGTCCTTCTTTTTTCGATAAGATATTTGATTGTTGCTTACTGAGAGCGGCGTCTTAAAAAGCGCTGGATAATTCCAACATTGTTTTACGGTGCTTGTGTTAACTATTCCGTTTTGTTTTCTGTGGTATTAATGCATTCAAAGTAATTCTTTAATGCGTGCAGCGTACAATCACGAGTGTGAAAGTTTACCCGCTTTAGAAGTTGGGTTTGATTAGAAAGGAAGCCGCATGATTCGAGTCGGTATCTTGGGCTACGGAAATCTTGGCAAGGGCGTTGAGCTTGCTGTTCGTCAAAACGATGATATGGAACTCGCCGCTGTGTATACGCGTCGCAATCCTGAAACTGTATCAATCGCAACGCCTGGCGTTGCAGTTCGCTCGGCTGCGGATCTTGAGGCGGGCAATGAAGATATTGATGTTTTGATTCTGTGTGGTGGTAGCGCAACCGACTTGCCCGAGCAGACACCCAAGTTTGCTGCTCTGTATAACGTGGTAGATTCCTTCGATACCCACGCGAAGATTCCCACTCATTTTGCCAATGTTGATGCAGCTGCTAAGAACGCTGGTAAAACCGCTCTGATTTCCTGTGGTTGGGATCCAGGTCTGTTCTCTTTGAATCGTCTGTATGCAAACTGCATCCTGCCCGAGGGTTTTGACTATACGTTTTGGGGTCGTGGCGTTTCCCAGGGTCATTCCGATGCACTTCGTCGTATTCCTGGTGTTGCCGATGCTCGTCAATACACCATTCCCGTTCCCGAGGCGCTGGAAGCGGTTCGTTCGGGCTCCAATCCCGAGCTCACCACGCGCGAAAAGCATACGCGTGAGTGTTGGGTTGTTTTGGAAGAGGGCGCTGACCCTGCCGAGGTAACCAAGCAGATCGTGGAAATGCCAAACTACTTCGACGAATATGACGTTACCGTGAACTTCATTAGTCAGGAAGAGCTTGATCGCGATCATGCTGGCCTGCCTCAC
>FR895484.1:19374-21801 GCA_000434775.1 Eggerthella sp. CAG:368
GTTATCCGCACTGGCAAAACCGCTGGTGACAAGAACTGTAAGATCGAGTATTCGCTTGATCTCGAGTCCAACCCCGAGTTCACTGCATGTGTGCTGGCTTGCTATGCCCGTGCCGTTGCTCGTCTTTCGGCCGAAGGCAACCATGGTTGCAAAACGGTATTCGATATCGCGCCGGCTTATCTTTCTGCGAAGTCTGGCGAAGAGCTGCGCGCTCATATGCTGTAATGCAATAGCCAATCGGCGAATTGCTTAAAAGTTAGAGGGAATGCGAAACTTCGCATTCCCTCTTTTGGTTTGTGGAACGTTCACGCCTTAGGCGATAGCGGGTGCGATCCTTTGAACGTGAAGATTTGTATCATCAACGGTAAAGGCAACATCGAACCCTGCATAGGCAAGATGATACATACGCTCGGGTTCATGCTTGCTACCCGCTCGACGTGGGTCCTGACCTAACACTTCAAGGAGGCCTTCGCGCTTTTCTTCGGGAATGGCTTGCAGCAGTTTAGCGGGGCAGTGAACGGTGAGTTCTTGCCAAGGTGTTTCGTCGATGAAGCCGCCTTGTGCGTCGGGGTGGCAGTCGGCAAAGGGAATGTAGGGTTTTATGTCGAAGATAGGCGTACCATCGCGAAGATCGGCGCCCAGAACATGAATGATCGGACCGTTTTCGGTGAGCTCTACGCGCTCTAGCTTTACGCAGGTAAGCCCGATGGGATTGGGACGGAAGGGGCTGCGGGTGGCAAATACCCCCATGCGCTTAGTGCCTCCTAGTCGTGGCGGTCTTACTGTCGGGAACCATTTTTCCGTGGTGCCCCGTTTATCATCGGATTGCACGTCGTTGGCTATATCGGCGGCGGGTATATCGGCGGCGGTGCCACCAGGGGTTCCATTTTCGAACTCCCAGATGAGCCATAGGTACGTAAAGCCATCCATTCCCTCAACCGCTGAGTTCAGGGCGAACTCGGGTTCGAAGATGATGGTTCCCCGCAAATGCGGTGCAAGGAAGCTGTTTCGGGGAATGCCGAATTTCTGCGGCATGTCGGTGTGGATGTGCGCAATTGGTTTCATGGTTGCAATTTTACCGCAAAGGCAAGAGGGCTTTCGTTTGCCGTGACTCTGGCTATTTGGGTTGTTGCGTCTGATGCAAGCCCCCTTACCGAAAGGGCTGCAAGGCCATATTTGTCCACGATCTCGTATGCATGATCGAGCAGGGTATCACGGGGTGTAGGTTCAGCCATTGCATTCCTTTCGGCAAGGGGCTTAGAAAAGCATTGAATGTACGAAGTGGGTTGCGTATCGCCCATCCTATCCAACTGTGGCGATGTAGGAGCCATGTTTCATCTGATTGCCTTACATGGTGCCCTTAGGGGCTTTCTCGCGATAGGGGATAAGCAGCAAACATCCGATTATGGCGCAGATTGCAACAAAGACAGCCATGTCTTTGAAGCCTTTGTTTAGGGTTTGCTGGTAGGTAGTTTGAATGGTATCGGCTTCCTCATCGATGGCGGCAAGGTAGTTTGCCTCAGCTTCGTCAAACATGCCTGGGATTGCGTCCCGCACTTCCTTCATCTGGGAAATCGTTTCATCCAGATCGTTATAGGCTGTTTGGAGGTCTTTGTGGGCGCTTACGAGCTCTGCCCTGCCGCTAGCCATCTCATTTTGGGCTGTCTGCATTTTGCTTTTGCCCTGCTGCATGCCCGTTTTGCCGATGCTTACGCCATTTCGTGCTTGATTTAGACCTTCGATGCCGCGGTCAAGCTCATCTTTCTGAGCCTTCATCGTAGACACTTTGCCTTCCATTTCCCCGATCTTGGAATTGAGATTTTCGCCTGGATGTATCGGCTCCCGTTTGGGAAATCTTGCCCGAACCGTCTGGAGGTGCACCTGACAGCCTGATAGGAGTACGGATTACCGAGCGGGTGCTCGGTAAAGATGGAAGCATTATTGGCCGAACCTATGTGTGACTGCCTTTCCGAACAGGATCCCCCTGGTCGTGATGCGGTTAGATATGGTGCGAAGTATTGCAGCGAAGCCATGGAATACGGTGAGGCGTCAATGAAGGAAACGCGCATAGAGTGTTTTCGCGCAGGTGAGAGCACGCTTTCTTACTGTCTGCTTCAGGTGCTTCGCATCACCTGTTCGGGTGTCTTACGGACTTTGATTTGCTCATATCTGGATACGGGCAAGAAAAGATGCCTCAAGATCGGTAAAAGTCATAAAATGATAAAACTATGCGTATTTCTGGGCAGCAGGATACTATCGCCGGTCATGCAGTGTGATCAGCGTCATCCCTTGTTTTTAGGAGGGGGCGGTAGGGCCAGCCCAGAGATTCAAGCAGATGATTGAATAATTGAATCACCGTACGCAGAGAGGGCACTCGTTATCGGAAGAGCCTCTACTCTGCGCGAATCGGCCGGCTATGCAATGCAT
>FR895485.1 GCA_000434775.1 Eggerthella sp. CAG:368
CGCAAGGGTGAGGTTACCAAGGCCTGCTCACCAAATGAATCATAGAAAATCTTTCGCAAAATATCATTTGCATATGCTTCTTCATCTTCCAAAACATCTTCAAGCGTATTGAGCTTTTGATACGGCACTTCGTTTTCCTTGAATATGTTTTCCCAATATTCAAAGCTTTCCTCAGCGAAACGTTTTTCCAGAATTGAAACCACTTCCGCGTTGCGACCCTCTGCAGTAACTTTTGCCAGATTATTGTATTCAGGATTTCCGACCATTTCATCAAGGCCTATAGAAGACATAACCAGATCATAATAAATGTCATACGAACCGAAGCAGATAAGGAACCATACCTCGTCTTTTGAACAGTAGGTGTTATTAGTTGGACAAGGTGCGCTTTTGCGAGAACGAGGATAGAGCGATCCGTGTTGAGTTCCTGCCAAACCAGTTTGCATTGCCCAGCAAGCACAATGGTAAAGATTGACCGTAACTTTGTCCCCCTCACCAGTTCTGTCGGCACGAACAAGAGCTCCCAAAACGCCTGCAACCATTACCATCGAAGCATTCCAATCCCCAAATGCAGCAGGCATGTTTGCAGGCTGGAAGTATTCGTTTTTCTGAGGAAACGTCATAAACAATCCACCACGAGAAGAATATGCGGTAGCATCAAATCCACGTGAATTTTTTTCTGGCCCTCGTTCGCCGTACCCACGCATTTGCCCGTATACAAGACGAGGACATTTTTCATGTAAGGTTTCGTAATCAAGCCCAAGTTTTTTAAGCGCTTTGTCCCGGAAGCTCGTAATTACTACATCAGCCTCAGAAAGCATCTTCATTACAAACGCCATGCCTTCTTCATTTTTCAAGTTGACCGAAACCCAATTTTTATTTGCCGAAGCAAGTTCGAAAGCAGGATCATCAATATCGTTTCGCTCCATGCCAAACCCTGGAGCGTTAGTACGGTATTCATCTCCCGTAAAAGGTTCAACCTTATAAATCGTTGCACCCATCTCACCTAAAACACGCAACGCGGCTGGCGCGGCAACATAGCCCGTAAGCTCTACAACTTTTACACCCTCTAAGCCTTTCATAA
>FR895486.1:0-2752 GCA_000434775.1 Eggerthella sp. CAG:368
TGTTACAGCATTCCGCAACAATGCACGTATAAAAGACGCTAAGTACAGAAGGTAAAGGCTAACACCAATATCACTTCTATTTGTACTGGTCTTCCTTTTCTTTTGCAGCAAGCTGCACTTGGCACCAACGAAGCTTACGAGAAAGAACCGACCTAGAAATGATGCTGTCATCACGTAGGTTTGCAATACGTTCTTCAAGAATAGGAATGTCCCTTTTAAGCTTTTCGCTGTTAATGCGCTGGATGGGACGCGTTTTGTCACAAAGAACAATTACACGTTCGCCCAAAACCTGAACGTATCCACCCATAATAGCCGCACTCAACGTGGTGCCGCCATCAGCCTGGGTACGACCCCAGATCACACCATCGGTAAGGGCGGTTACAAAAGGCTCATGGTTAGCCATGATGCCAAGTTCACCCTCGGTGCCTGGAACCATAATGGAATAGAG
Source organism: Eggerthella sp. CAG:368 (assembly GCA_000434775.1). Lineage (GTDB taxonomy): Bacteria > Actinomycetota > Coriobacteriia > Coriobacteriales > Eggerthellaceae > Anaerotardibacter. The sequence goes on from FR895486.1 coordinate 449, forward strand.
TTCCCCTGAATAAAGAACCTTATCCTTTGCTACGACATCACATTTAATCGTGGACATAATTTACTCTTCCTTCAGCTTTTCGTAAGCCTCATAAACCTCTTCGATTGCACCCTTGAAACGGAAGCACTGCTCAGGAATTTCATCGCAGTTACCCTTGAGGATTTCATCGAAGGAACGAATGGTGTCTTCGAGCTTTACGTAAACGCCATCGTTGCCCGTAAACTGCTTAGCAACATGGAAAGGCTGACCTAAGAACTGCTGCACCTTACGTGCGCGGTTAACGATAAGCTTCTGCTCTTCAGAAAGTTCATCCATACCAAGAATTGCAATGATGTCCTGAAGATCTTGATACATCTGGAGAAGCTTCTGAACACCAACCGCAACACTGTAGTGCTTTTCGCCAACGATTTCTGGATCGAGTGCGCGAGAAGTAGACTCCAGTGGGTCAACAGCAGGATAAATACCAAGCTCTGCAATAGAACGATTCAGAACCGTCTTAGCATCCAAGTGAGTAAACGTGGTTGCAGGAGCAGGGTCGGTAAGGTCGTCTGCAGGAACATAAACTGCCTGAACGGAGGTAATAGAACCAACGTTGGTAGAAGTAATACGCTCCTGAAGGTCGCCCATCTCAGTAGCCAAAGTAGGCTGATAACCTACAGCGGAAGGCATACGACCGAGAAGTGCGGAAACCTCAGAACCAGCCTGGGTGAAACGGAAGATGTTGTCGATAAACAGAAGAACGTCCTGACCTTGATCACGGAAGTACTCTGCCTCGGTCAAGCCACAAAGACCAACACGAAGACGAGCTCCAGGAGGCTCATTCATCTGACCATAAACCAAGCAGGTTTTGTTGATAACGCCTGCATCGGTCATTTCGATAAAGAGGTCTGTACCCTCACGAGTACGCTCACCAACACCAGTGAATACAGAAGTACCACCATGCTCCTGAGCGAGGTTGTTAATAAGCTCCTGAATGATAACGGTCTTACCAACACCAGCGCCGCCGAAGAGGCCCGTTTTACCACCTTTGATGAAGGGCTGAATAAGGTCAACAACCTTAATACCCGTTTCAAAGATCTCGGTAACAGTGGTAAGGGTTTCATATTCAGGTGCAGGACGGTGAATAGGTGCGTACTGCTTAACGTCTGGCATTGGCTTGCCATCAACAGGTTCACCCATTACGTTCCAAATACGGCCGAGAGTCTCAGGACCAACTGGCATCATCATAGGAGCGCCGGTGTCCTTAACTTCGAGACCACGGATAAGGCCGTCGGTAGACGACATAGCAACTGCACGAACCAAATCTCCTGGAAGATGGAGCTGGACTTCGAGAAGTGCTTTGACGTCACCAATGGGAGTAGTAGCTTCAACGGTCAACGCATTGTAGATTGCCGGCATTTGATCCGGAGCAAACTCAACGTCAACAACAGGGCCAACAATACGGACAATGTGACCGATTGCACCCGGCTTGGCCGCAGAAGCATTCATTTCTTCAGCCATTTAGTCCTCCAAAGCTGCGGCGCCACCAACGATTTCGTTGATCTCAGTCGTAATAGCGCCTTGACGTACACGGTTATAAAGTCGATTGAGCGTCTCAATCATTTCATTGGCATTGTCCGTCGCATTCTTCATAGCGTTACGACGAGCAGCCTGCTCAGCAGCAGCTGAGTCAATCAACAGGTAATACAAACAACCTGCCATGTATTCAGGAAGCAAGTGATCCAAAACTTCTTCCTCGCCTGGTTCGTATTCGATAGACCCAGGCAAGTCAGGGTTATCGGCATCTGGCTCCATGATACCGCCGAACTTGAATGACTCCCCATCGGGAACAAAATAACTCAAGTCAACAGGCAATAGTTGTCGCTCGATTGGAACCTGCTCTGCAGCGTTCTTTGCGTGGTTATAGACAACGTGTACCTCATCAATATTGCCCTCAAGGTAATTGTTGATGATGTAGTCGGTAATCGTTTCTGCCTCTTCAACGCGAGGGTCTGCAGAAAGGTCGCGGAAAGCAAGTACGGGCTCAATGCCACGATACTGGAAATACGCAATTGCTTTCTTACCACAGGTAATAACAGTTACGTTTTTGCCTTCTGCTTGGCATTCCTTCATGATTCTCTCAGCACGACGCAAAATGCTCGAATTAAAACCGCCTGCCAAACCACGGTCAGAAACCATAGCGATGATAAGAGCTGTTTTCTCTTCATCGTGAGGCTTCGTAAGAGGGGCTGCACAGCTGCCCATACGACCGATATTGCCAAGCAATTCTTCCATAGCACGAGCAAATGGAGTTGCCGCCTCGAC
>FR895486.1:2783-14877 GCA_000434775.1 Eggerthella sp. CAG:368
ATTTTAGCTGCAGCAACCATTTGCATGGTATGCGTTACCTGCTTCGTCGATTCGACGGATTTGATTCGTCTTTCGATATCGTGAAGGTTCGGCATAGTCTAACCTACCTTACGCGATGAACTGGAGCTTAAATGCTTCAATAGCCGCATTGAGCTCTGCTTCGATCTCGTCGTTAAACTTCTTGCCGTCCCTTAGCTTTGCAACGGTTTCTGCATGGTTGATACGCAAGAAATCAAGCAACTCTGCGCGGAAACGAACAATGCTATCAACTGGCAGGTCATCAAGATAACCATTATTGCCGGTGTAGATTGCAATAGCCTGCTCCTCAACTGGAAGTGGCATATAGCGACCCTGCTTGAGCAATTCAGTCATAGCTGCACCACGGGTGAGCTGCTGCTGGGTTGCTTTGTCAAGGTCAGAACCGAACTGCGTAAAGGCAGCTAATTCACGGTATGCAGCCAAGTCAAGACGCAAGTTACCTGCAACGCTCTTCATTGACTTAACCTGAGCAGCACCACCAACGCGAGAAACTGACAAGCCTACGTCAACAGCAGGACGCTGACCCTGGAAGAACAAGTTAGTCTTCAGGTAGATCTGACCGTCGGTAATAGAAATTACGTTCGTAGGAATGTAAGCTCCAACGTCACCAGCCTGAGTTTCGATGATAGGCAATGCAGTCAGTGAACCTGCACCGTTTTCATCGGAAAGCTTAACAGCACGTTCAAGCAAGCGTGAATGCAGATAGAAAATATCGCCAGGATAAGCTTCGCGTCCTGGTGGGCGACGAAGGGTCAATGACATCTGACGATAAGCAACTGCCTGCTTGGTCAGGTCGTCATAAATGCAAAGTACGTGGCGTCCAGGGTTTTCTGCATTAGCGGGCTTTCCGTCTTCACCGTTGTACATAAAGAACTCGCCGATTGCAGCGCCAGACATTGGTGCAAGATACTGCATTGGAGCAGGATCAGCAGCAGTAGCAGCTACAACAACGGTGTAGTCAAGAGCACCATGACGCTCAAGAGTTTCAACAACCGTAGCAACCGTAGAAGCCTTCTGGCCAATTGCTACGTAAACGCAGATCATATCCTGACCTTTTTGGTTCAAGATAGCATCGATTGCGATAGCGGTCTTACCAGTTTGGCGGTCGCCAATGATAAGTTCGCGCTGACCACGTCCGATAGGTACCATCGAGTCGATAGCAATGATACCAGTCTGCATTGGCTCTTCAACAGGCTGACGCTCATGAACGCCAGGAGCCTTAAATTCGATAGGACGTACGCCCTCTGGCTCGATTGGGCCTTTGCCGTCGATAGGCTCGCCCAAAGCATTTACTACACGACCAAGCATGCCCTTACCGGAAGGAATCTCCAAGATTCTACCAGTGGTACGGCACTGATCGTTTTCTCTGATTGCAGTGATGTCACCAAGAAGTACGGCGCCAACTTCCTCTTCCTCGAGGTTCTGAGCCAAGCCGTAAACAGTCTTGCCACCTTCGCCAACAAACTCGAGAAGTTCGCCAGCCATAGCGCCCTTAAGACCGTCAATACGAGCAATACCGTCGCCAATCTGTACAACAGTACCTACTTCACGGGACTCTACACTGGTGTTAATAACATCGAGTTGCTTGCGCAACGCTTCGTCGATAGACTGTGCGGTGATTTCAGTCACTAGCATTCACCTCCATCTGTCGTTTCTTTGAGCACGATACGTGCCTTGTTGAACTGCGAACGAACGCTCGCATCAACAAAACGGCCACGAGTACTCATGATGATGCCGCCCTGAATGGATGGATCAATATGCTCAACAAGAACACAATCTCTTCCCATGTCAGATTCAGCTTTTTGGGTAATTACAGTTCGCAAGTTGTCGTCAAGATCAACAACCGTCGTTACGTCAATAACATTAAAATTCAGCTTTGACTCAATGAGATCTTCGTATACGTGATAAACACCACGAAGCTTTGCAATATCACAGCGAGTTGCCATGATGCTCATGAGTCGAACGAGCTTTGGATCATAGGCACCAAACACGTTAGTGATGATCTGCTCACGTTGCTCAGGGGTATAACCCTCATCATCGCACGCCATACGCAGATCAATATTGGTAGCCATAAAGCCAAGAATCTCAATCATCTGGTTGCGGATCACTACGACACGTTCCCTACCACCATCGGCATATGCGCCGTCGATAATAGCGTTGGCGTAAGCTGCAATCGTTTCATTGATGACGTGACGATTAGGCATTTAAACTACCTGCCTCTTTTACATAGCGTTCGATGAGCTTGCGATGCTCTTCGTCGCTGAAGTCTTCGCCGATCAAGCGAGAAGCTACTGCGATAGAAGTGTCAGCCATAGAGTTTTGCAAATCTTTGATGGCTGCACGCTTTTCTGCCTCAATAGCAACTTTTGCCTTCTCGATCATTGCGTCCGCTTCTGCACGAGCCTTTTCGGTGATCTCTTTTTCAAGAGCGTCGCCAGACTTTTGTGCATTAACGAGAATCTGCTGAGCTTGAGACTTAGCACTCTCAAGCTGCTCGCGATACTCTGCCAGCAAACGTTCGCTCTCCTGGCGAGCCTCTTCGGACTTCTCCAGGGATGACTTGATCATATTCTCGCGCTTCTGGAGCATGCCCTCAAACTTAGGCCAACCAAACTTAGCAAGAACAATCCACAAGATAATAAAGGCAACGAGCATAGGAATGAATTCATCCATTACAGGAAGGATGGCTTCAATTCCTGCACCTTCAGCAGCGAATGCATGCACTGGGCAAACTGCAGACGCAGCAGCAAAAGCGACAACACCGCTTGTGCAGTTACGTACATATTTGCTTACGTTTGCGTTCAATTCGCTTGCCTCCTTTTCTTCTCTTGGCAAAATCTTAAAACTTATACGTTTTACTAGCCGATGAAGAAAAGAACCAAGCCGAGCAGTGCCAATGCCTCAGACATAGCAGCACCGATGAAGAAGTAGCCCATGAGCTGACCCTTCATTTCTGGCTGACGTGCAGCAGAAACGCACAAACCGTAGGTAGCAATACCGATACCGATGCCAGGGCCGATAGCTGCGAGGCCATAGCCTACAACCTTCAGTGCGGCGAGCACAATAGTAAGTTCCACGATTACCTCCTTTGTTGAATAGGAATCCTTCTCTCCTATTCGTCCATTATTACCAGCTGCAATTACGTTGTACCAGCTGTAGTACCAAAAGTGAGTGCAGCGCTTAGCTGCGAGCTTCCATTAGAAGCCTGTGCCCTAACACGGGCAAAACCCAAGGGGCGTAAAAGCCCCCAGAGTTCCTCTTCTTAGTGAGGATGGATAGCCATACCAATATAGGAAGAAGAAAGAATGGTGAAAACGTATGCTTGCAAGAATGCAACCAAAGTTTCCAGCGCATACATAAAGAACAGCAAGAAGAACCAGAAGATCACTGGGATGCCGGTGACGAAATCCATGTTAAAGATTGCGGTTTGCAAGAAGATGGTTGTTGCAAGTGAGAATACTGCAAGAATCATGTGTCCTGCGAGCATGTTGCCATAAAGTCGAACAGCAAGCGTAAGAACACGGATAACCATAGAGATGAACTCAAGGAACCAAATAATTGGAACCATTGGAGCAGGAACCCCTGAAGGAGCCAAGCTCTTTAAATAGCGGAATACACCGAGCTGCTTTAATCCCCAGAAGTTGAAGTAGATAAACGAAATAGCTGCAAGAGCCCACGTAATTGAAATGGTTCCCATTGCCGCTTTAGCGCCAGGAATAAGGCCGATAATATTGGCGATCAAAATCATAAAGAATAAGGTTGCCAAGAAAGGAATGTGCTTTTTGTAGCCTTCGCCAATAACATCTCCACCAACACCGTTAGAGATGAACTCGTAAGCATACTCAAGCGTTCCCGTAAATTTCTTGTGAGGGATAAGCTCGAGTTTTCGACCACCAATCAAAACGATAAGCAGTACCAAAATGAGCGCGAGGAACATGTACAACGTGTACTGAGATACGTTCCAGCCACCAATGGAAAAGACCGTCGCGGATTCAAAGCCTGCATAAAGACTCTGTGCCTCCTCGACGAACTTTGAAAGTGCTTCACCCATCTAAAGTCCCAACCTTTCAACTACTTTTTCTTGCGCTTTGCAAGCGCATTTTTATATACCACATACACCGAAGTAGAAACAACGAGCGCAACTATTTCGGCAATACCAAACGGTAAAACAGCTTCGCGTGCCACAACCGCACACACAATTAAAGCGGCGGCGACGATAATAAGCGAAACAAATGTTCCTGCCAACCCGTAAAGGCCAGCATTCATAGGAGAAAGAGAAGCTGAACGACGTCCTAAACGCAAAAAAATGAACAAGGGTAGAAAACCGATAACCCCTGCCCCTAGTCCTGCTGCAATAGCTGCTATCATTTCCTCTTCTTTCTTGGCGATTCATAGAATCACCTTAAAGCCTAAACAAGATGAGCATAAATGCCCTCTTGCACCCTAAAGTGCTGATTCCGATGAAGTGTCCGAATCAAGGGTGAGTGGTGATAAAAACACGTTCAATGCAACGATTTTTTACAATCGTTTAACTGGCGGTTTTCCTCCTTGGCGAAAACTATTCCTCTTCAAACACCCGCATCTTTATTCCTGACTCTTCAAGCATCTCCATGGCAAGTTCGTCAGGATAGGGATTTTTATAAATGATCTCTTTGATGCCAGCATTAATAAGCATCTTTGCGCACACGACACATGGCTGTGTGGTGATATAAATTGATGCACCCTCAATATTGATGCCGTAGCGCGCTGCTTGCAGCAAGGCATTCTGTTCCGCATGAAGTCCGCGACATATTTCATGGCGTTGCCCTGAAGGAACACCGAGCTCTTGACGCAAGCACCCCGTAATATTGCAATGGCGCAAACCAGTGGGCACGCCATTGTATCCCGTTGCTAAGATGCGCTTATCCTTTACGATGAGCGCACCGACTGGACGCCTCAGGCATGTAGTGCGCGTTTGCACTTCTTCGGCAAGCTTCATAAAGTATTCGTCCCACGAAGGACGCTCTTGATAAGTCATGGCCCGTTTTGCCCCTCTCGCATCAGTACTGCCCCGATAGTATCATCTCTTACGCTGTGTTCTATACAAAACAAGAACGGGAAGCTGTTATGCGTCGCACTTCTTATGAATTATGGCTGTAGGTATCCTAATTAACTATTGGACAATGCGGTTAAACTGGCAACAGAAACCCCAACTAGCTATGAAAGGAAGCCTACCATGAAATGATCCAGATAGCCTTATGGAAACTCTTCTCGTTGCCAACCAACGCTTTCCCCAGCAAGTCGGTAGCTATCTGCACCTACAATTTGCTTGCTGCCGTAAGACTCACTACTGAGTTACGCGCGAACCTTCCGCCGGCGTATCAAATGTTTGATAAATCCTATCACCCGCATCCCCAAGACCAGGAAGGATATATGCGCGGTCATTGAGACCTTCGTCAAGAGCACAAGCAAACAACCTGACCTCTGGATCTGCTTCAAGCACCGCTTTTACCCCTTCAGGAGCTGCGACCAAAACCATAGCGACAATGTCTTTTACCCCCCGTTCGCGCAAATTCGCAATAGCGGCTTTAAGCGAACCACCCGTAGCAAGCATTGGATCAATAATGATTACTTGACGCTCGGCAATGAAGGAAGGCATTTTTGCGTAGTATTCCATTGGTTCATGAGTTTCCTCATTGCGACACATACCCAAATGAGCAACAGCAGCATTAGGAATAATTTCGAGCATTCCTTCAAGCATCGAAAGCCCCGCGCGCAAAATGGGTACAATTACTGGCTCTTGTCCTGAAATAATCTTGCCCGTTGTAGTTGCGAGAGGGGTTTCAACGGTAATTTCTCTCGTTTTTAAGTGCTTAGTTGCCTCGAAGGCCTCTAGGTATGTAAGTTCCCGAATGCTCGTTCGAAAAACACTTGCAGGAGTATTTTTGTCGCGAATAAGCGCAATTTTATGGGAAACAAGAGGATGATCGATAACCGTCAGGCGGTCGAACTGTTCCATAGCACATCTCTTTTCTTCTAATGGATGCGGGCACGACAAAGGCATCCACCGGTATTGTACCCGTGAATGCCTTTTGAAATTTCATCGTATTTTCAACAAATCAAAAAACGATAGCGCATTGCTCTCCGTATCGCAAAGCTTGACTAAAATACTCAAAGTAAACACTACCTGCATTCCTGGCAGCGCAGTTATTATGCTTCGTTTACTCTTTCCGTATTTGACAATAGGTGCGCAGGATTACGCAACCTTAATACGCCGCCTTCGATATTGCTCTTAGTATTCTGGATAGAGTGGATGACGAGAAATAAGTTCGCTTACCTTGCCTGCAATTTCATCGAGCTTAGCATCGTTTTCCGCATTGAATACTGTCTGACCAATAAGTTGACCAATAGTGAAGAACTCGTCAGCAGTGAAGCCTCGCGTAGTTGCTGCAGCCGTACCAACACGAATACCACTCGTCACAAAAGGAGAACGCTTTTCGTTAGGAATGGTGTTCTTGTTGACGGTAAGACCAACGCGTTCGAGAAGTTTTTCGGCATCTTTGCCCGTAACATCGGAAGCAGTTAAGTCAACCAAGCAAAGATGATTATCAGTGCCTCCCGAAACCAAGCGCAATCCTGCGTCAATCATGCCTTCACCCATCTTGGTAGCATTCTCAACCACGTGGTCGATGTATTCTTTGAACTCTGGCTTTTGAGCCTCGCCGAAAGCAACAGCTTTACCAGCAATAACATGCATCAAGGGGCCACCTTGACTTCCAGGGAATACTGCCTTGTTGATTTTGGTTGCAATTTCTTCATCGTTAGTCAAAATGAAGCCGCCACGAGGACCGCGCAGCGTTTTATGACTTGTTGAAGTAACAACATGAGCATAAGGAACAGGGCTTGGATGCGCACCCGTTGCAACAAGGCCTGCAATGTGAGCCATGTCAATCATGAGATAAGCGCCCACCTCATCAGCAATCTCACGCATACGCTTGAAATCAATAACGCGAGGATATGCAGAAGCACCGCCAACGATTAACTTAGGACGATGTTCTTTTGCCAAACGTTCCATTTCATCGTAATCGATACGTTCAGTTTCAGGATCAACACCGTAGGCAACAACGTTGTAATCTTTGCCCGAGAAGTTAACAGGGGAACCATGGGTAAGATGACCACCATTATCAAGGCTTAATCCCAAAACAGTATCGCCAAGGTTAATCAAAGCCTGATATGCAGCCAAGTTAGCGTTCGCGCCACAGTGAGGCTGAACGTTAGCAAAATTGCAGTTAAAAAGCTCCTTCGCACGATCACGAGCAAGGTTTTCTACAATATCGACTTTTTCACAGCCGCCATAGTAACGCTTTCCTGGATAGCCTTCCGCATACTTATTCGTAAGTACGCTTCCAACTGCCTCCATTACTGCGACTGACGTGAAGTTTTCCGATGCAATAAGTTCAATACTTGAACGCTGACGAGAGAGCTCCTGGTTAATAGCATCGGCAACTTGCGGGTCAGCAGTAGGAAGATACGTTAGCGACATAAGTCTAATCCTTTCATGAACTGTTAAATCGTTCTCTTTTTTGTAGAGTAGCACACCCCTCTACAAATAGATGAAGGGACAGGCAAGAGAGCCTATCCCTTCTTTAAAAGTTAACATATTAGCTATCGAGAGCATTGATTTTTGCCACACGACCAGCATGGCGACCGCCACCGAATTCCGTAGCAAAAAACACATCGAGAATTTTTTCGTTTTCCTCAAGAGGCACAAAACGTCCAGAAAGCGTAATAACATTTGCATCGTTGTGTTCACGACAAAGCTTAGCGAATTCAGGTGATACGATGTTTGCCGCCCGAACACCTGAGATTTTGCAGGCAGCAATGGCCATACCAATTCCTGTTCCGCACACCAAAACCCCGCGATCACACGCGCCTTCAGAAACATCCTTACCAACAAGGGCAGCGTAATCGGGATAATCAACTCGATCATCACTATCGGGGCCTCTATCTATAACCTCATACCCTTTTGAACGAAGATACTCGGCAAGAAGTTGTTTCTGCTCAAATCCTGCATGGTCTGAACCAATCGATACTTTCACAAAAGCCCCATTCCTCTCATTTGTTACGTAGTGAAATCATTATACGGCTCAATTAAAGGAGTCTAAAATCAGATTTGAGAAGATTATGAGACCTTCGTAGAAGTGCGCAAAAGAGCATCATGCCACGCCGCCAGCAACTGCTTTCGCTGTGTTTCCTCCATGCAAGGAGAAAACACGCGCTCAAATGAATGAAGGTCACGCAATTCGTCGATGTTCTTCCAGAAACCTGTTGCAAGCCCCGCCAAAAAAGCCGCTCCTGCTGCCGTTGTTTCGACATTGTTTGGGCGACAAATTTCAACATCGAGCATATTGGCGCAGAACTCGAGCATAAAATTATTCCTGCACGCACCACCATCAACACTAAGATGCTTCACCGAAAGACCCGCATCGGCCTCCATTCCCCTTAGAACATCGTGAACTTGATATCCTAGTGCCTCTAAGCATGCGCGCACTAAATGGGCACGTGTGGTACCACGCGTAAGCCCGTATATTGCTCCACGTGCCTCCGCATCCCAATACGGAGCACCAAGACCGGTAAATGCCGGAACAATAACAACACCAGCACAATCTTCAATACTTCGGGCGATGGTATCGGTATCTACCACGTCATCAATGATACGCAGGCCATCCTTAAGCCACTGCAAAAGAGCACCCGCCATAAAAACACTACCTTCAAGAGCGTATTCTAGCTTAGCTTTCCCCGGAGCAGAGGCTGCCACTGTGGTAACGAGACCATGAGAAGAACGTGGTGCACTCTCCCCTGTATGCATAAGAAGAAAGCAACCTGTTCCGAATGTTGATTTAACCTCGCCTGGCTCAAAACAGCACTGCCCAAACAATGCCGCCTGTTGATCGCCCGCAACCCCACAGATAGGGATTTCTCCCGCGATAACTGGATGCTTCATATTGCCGAAAATACCTGAGGAAGGCCGTACTTCTGGGAGCATGCTCATGGGGATATCAAATACATCGCATAGCCATGAGTCCCACGCACCTTCATGAATATTAAAAAGCATCGTGCGACTTGCATTGGTGGGATCAGTAGCATGTACGCTGTGATTTGTAAGCTGCCAAATGAGCCAAGAATCCACCGTACCAAACATAAGATCGCCCGCTTCTGCCTGTTCACGTGCATGAGGCACCGTTCGTAAGACCCAGGCAATTTTGCTTGCCGAATAGTAGGCGTCGGGAATAAGCCCTGTTCGAGCAGTAATTTGTTCTCTCACAGCAAGGTCAGAACAAAGCTCTTCAACCAACTCAGTTGTACGACGACACTGCCACACGATGGCGTTATATACTGGTTCGCCCGTATGACGATTCCAGACAATAGTTGTTTCACGCTGGTTAGTAATACCGATGCTGTCAATTTCATCGATAGTCAAACCCTTTGAAACCAACAGCTCCGTAAGCACCTTGAGTTGACTCGAAAGAATCTCTTTCGGATTGTGCTCAACCCAACCTGGGTGAGGAAAATACTGTGGGAAATCGCTTTGAGCTAGGCCGCAAATATTTCCCTCATGATTAAACAAAATAGCCCGAGACGATGTTGTTCCTTGATCGAGCGCGATAATATATTTCTTCATGACTACTGAAGATTTCCCTTTAACCAATCAACAACATCGTTATATACACGATAATTGCCTGGCTCGTTTAGGATTTCATGGCGCATACCTGGATAAATTCGAACTTCTACTTCTATTGAACCTTGCTTGCGATACGCCTCAGCTGCTTTTACAACGTCTTTTCCAAACATGCCAACCGGGTCTTTATCACCCGCAATAAAAAGGAGGGGCAAAGCAGCAGGAATATCACTCGTTTTAGGAAGCGCCGCCTCGGCACTTAAGTCAGTCAACGTTGCAAAGCCACCCGCAGAAAACGTGATACCCGATAAAGGATCCGCATCGTAGGACGCAACTACCGCAGGATCTGACGAAATCCAAGCATTCTTTGAAGGCTCATCATAAAAAGGTAGGGCAAACGCTCCAATAATAAGCGTTTCCAAGAAAGAAGATTTATGCTCTTCCCCTTCAAAAGTACCAATAGCGCGTGCAACACTACGCCCAAACAAAGAAACTGGCAAAGGCTGGTTTCCTGTACCGCAAATAATGGCCCCCGCAACACCCAGGGAATACTTCGCCAAATAACAACGGGTTACAAAACTACCCATTGAGTGGCCAAAGATAAAATAAGGTAGAACATCGTAGCATGATTGAACGGTAAGACGCACCTTGTGAACATCTGCTATGAGTACCTCTTTGCCACCATGTAGCGGCATTACTCCTAAATCCTGTGCGCTTCCCGCACTTTTGCCATGGCCAATATGATCATGACCAACAACAACGAAGCCACGTTCGGCAAGAAAATGCGCAAAATCATTGTACCGATCAATGTGCTCCGCCATGCCATGCACAAGCTGAACGATTGCCTTAGGAGTCACATCTACAGGATCCCAAACTTTCATGCGAAGATTTGAGACACCATCACTTGAATATATTGTTTCCTCTACACAGGAAACACGCGAATAAAACGCCTTCGAACTCTTTGCTTCTTCAGTCATTCTTTGACCCCCTTGTTGCAATGGTTATAACAGCGCTCAATAAAGCACACAGAGTGATCGGTGTTATGAAAGAGCCTGAATATCGCTTATCGTGATTGCACCTTCGCGAACCATGACAGGGTGCTCCCCCGTACAATCTACGATGGTTGAAGCAATACCACTTTTAACATCATCATCGTTAAAAGCAAAGCCAACTTGTTCAAGCAGTTCAGGAGTAATTTCCGCAAAGGATTTCGTTGCCTTCTGCCCAGAAATATTGGCAGATGTGGTAGCAACAGGACAACCAAGTTCTTCTATCATCTGAAGCGCATGCTCATTTTTAGGCATTCGCATTCCGATTGTTCCTTCAGCGGAACGAAATGCTACAGGAACTTCTTCGCTTGCCTTCACAATAATAGTCAAAGGACCAGGCCAAAAGGTTCTAGCAAGAGTGCGGGCAAATTCTGGAACCACTTTGCCGTACTTTGTTAGATCGTCTCGATTTCCCACAAGCCATGCAACGGGTTTTTTCTGACTACGCTTTTTGAGGCTATAGAGAATTTCAGGGCTTTGAGCATGACCTACCGAAACCCCAAGGCCATAGAGTGTGTCAGTTGGAAAAATGATAGGCTCTCCCTTTTCCAGAGACCGTAGAGCCTCCTGAAGAGCGTGAGAATTTGCAGCCATGGCTACCTTCTTAATGGTCTGATTCTGAAACTAGAATTTTACCATAACGAAGACAGAACCTTATCTATCCCCCTCTTGCTAGCCCGTAGGCGAGTATGCTCAATCGGCAGACTTTTATGGTGACATAGTGTCGTTTTATCGCGCCGCTTTATAGCGTGCCGCAACCTCTATTGCTACCCGCAAGCCATCAACCGCCGCAGACATAATACCGCCCGCGAAACCTGGCCCTTCTCCACACGGAAAAATTCCCGTGGAACTAGGAGAAGTCTTTTCAGCAAGTTGCTTTTCCCTCTCATCTGAAGCGCAGAAAGCTTCGAATTTCTTTGTGCGGCAAACGCGAACAGGAGAGGAAGATCTGGTCTCAGGCGCTGTAAGCAATGCCTGAGGATTATCAAACCCCTTAAGTTTTCGTGCAAACAGAGGGAGCGCTTGCGCAAGTGAATCGCTCACAAACGAAGGGAAACAATCTTTGATTGGTACGTTTACCACCCCGCGAGGATACGTTGGCTCACACGACAGAGAATCACCCGAAGCAGGAAGCGACGAAGCTGCCACAGGGCTTGTTTTGTTTGAATCCTTGGCTTTGGCTGTTTGGATGCTTGCAATAAACTCTGCAACTGACTGACAGGGTGCCTGATACGGCTTTCCTCCTGCTTGTTTAGAACACGCGAAAGCCGCCTGCTCTATGCGACGCTGAAGCTCAACACCCGCCAGCACATCGTCACTTCCAAAATCTGAAGGATCAACATTTACG
>FR895486.1:14944-16777 GCA_000434775.1 Eggerthella sp. CAG:368
TTCCATTCGTGACAATGCCACCCGCCTCGCTTGCAGCGGCAACAACGCTACCACCCGGACACATGCAAAAGGTATATACGCTGCGCCCACTAGGAAGATGGACCGCTAGCTTGTATTCTGCAGCGCCGAGCGCAGGATGATGCGATGCTCTACCCCACTGCGCTTCGTTGATGAGCGATTGAGAATGCTCAATGCGCACTCCAACCGAAAAAGGCTTTTGTTCCATGGCTAAGCCTTTGTTTTTACAAAGTTCAAACACATCTCGAGCTGAATGACCACATGCCAAAATGAGCGTTTGCGCTGGTTTACGAACAGTTTCTCCCTTGGTATTTTCCAGAAAAACTGCTGTTAGCGTTTCGCCCCTTAATTCAAGATCAGATAAGCGCGTATTGAATAAAACGTTTCCGCCCCGTTCAATTATTTCTTGCCGCATGGCTTTTACGATGGAAGGCAGATTATCGCTTCCTAGATGAGGATGGGCTTGCCAAAGAATATCGCTCGGTGCACCCGCGTCAACAAACCAGTGAAGCACCTGAGGCGTAAGAGGATTCTTAGTGTTTGTGGTGAGTTTTCCGTCAGAAAACGTTCCCGCTCCTCCTTCGCCAAATTGAATATTCGATTCGGGATTCAGTACTCCTGTTCGAACAAAGGCATCCACTTCTTTTTGACGATCTTCAACCGAAGAGCCCCTTTCAACAAGAACAGGACAAAGCCCCGCACGCGCCAAATATAGCGCTGCAAACAGCCCTGCAGGGCCTGCACCAACTACTACGGGAGCAACTTCTGGTTTCGCGAGCAGAGGAATAGATAAAGGAACAAAAGGTTTTGACGCTTTTGTTCGAATTCCTTTAGGTGCATTTTTAAGAAGACGCGCTTCGATTTCTGAGGGCAGTTCGACTTCAAATGTTGCCGTAAAGTGAATGTGACTTTTCTTTCTTGCATCGACGCTACGTTTTATCAGGCACAACGATTGAATGGTTTTCGGCGAAATATTCAGGACACGCGCAACCTCTTGAACAGCAAGCGACTCTTTGCGTGTTTTTCCTACTTGCCACAAGCTGCGCTTCGATTCTTGAGACAATTCCAAGCCCGCATCAAGTGAGAGCTTTATTCCTGAAACCTCTATCATTTACTATCCGCCATTTCATGCGCAAGAGCCTTCCCTGAAAGCATGCCTGAAGTCCATGCCCAGTGCAAATTGTAACCACCGCAAGGACCATCAACATCAAGCGCTTCACCCAGAATGTACAATCCTCGCATATCTTTCACTTCGAGCGTTTTGCTGCTCACCGCTTCAGGTGAAACTCCTCCACGTTTCACCTGGCACTGACGCTCGTCAGCGATTCCTTCCACTCGTAGCGAAAATGATTTTAGCGTCTGAGCAAGTTTTGTTATATCTCCCGCGCTTTCTGCCCTATCTACGCCTGCCGCACAAAAAACTGCCTGTGCTAACTCAGGCAACAAAAAGCCTTCAAAAAAATGCTCTTTAGAAGTTGATACCTTCTTTTGCCGCCTTGTGAGCATTTTTTTCAGCTCACTTTGCGCACTATCGGGCACTAAATCGAGAATGATTTCATCACCTGGTAGAACAAAGCGCGATGCGTTAAACACCACAATGCCCGAAATACCATATTCACGGAAAAGAACCTCGCCCTCTTCGGAATAATTTCGCGAAGGAACAACGATTCGTGCTTGGGCACGAATTCCATCGAGGCTTTCAGCAGAAACTCCCTTTGGAAAGACTGCCCTAAGGGGACCAAGGATGGGCTCCCAAAAAACAAAAGGAATTTCTGGAGCGCAATATTGGAGAAGATCTTTTCCAAAACCCCCGCC
>FR895486.1:16794-17059 GCA_000434775.1 Eggerthella sp. CAG:368
CTGCCGCAAGCACAACCCGCGCGGTTTTAATGCGGGCTTTTCGTGGCGCGCAACGATGAACCGCCTGAGCTGATGTACCTTTTCCTTGATGGGAAGCAGCGAGCACTTCATCAACATCAATCTCGTAGCCCTCACCGCACGATCGAATCACCGCAACACGAGTAGACGTGTGAAAATCGATTTGCTCCTTATTGAGTTCTGACAACAAAACTTCAAGCACAGAGCTCGCTTTATTAGAGTAGGGATACAACAAACCACCCGAACC
>FR895486.1:17074-27794 GCA_000434775.1 Eggerthella sp. CAG:368
CGAACCTGGCTGCTCCCTCCAAACCAAACCCAATGATTCAAACCATTGCAAAACAGGATTAAGGGCAGTTTCACTTTGCTCTTCGGAATACCTCCCAAGATCAAAACATTCCTCAAGAGTCCGACTTACGCATGCAACAAACCCCGCATTATGAAACTGAGAAATATCTAGATGAGCATTCGAAAAATTACATCGGCCATTTCCGCTACGCAAAATAGAAGCTCCGAGCTTCTTCCCTTTTTCTAAAACCATGATACGTGGCCGTGATATACCAAGGCGTTTTGCTTCCTGTACCAAAGAAAGCGCACAAGCTAAACCCGATGCCCCGCCACCGATAACTACCACATCGTAACTATCTTCAAAAGAAAACTGTTTGCGCTGCTCAAAAACGTATTTATCTCTCTGTTGTTTTTTGCTCTTCCTGCTCATGCCTTCATAATACGTGAGAGCCAACAAAATGAACAGCAAACCTAAAACAAAAGAGGGCGAAAACCGCCCTCTTACAACATTCTTTGTCTTAGCCTTTCCAGCAAGTTTTACAGTTCCGTTTTCCAAAGACCGTGAAGATTGCAGTACTCATACACGGCAACTGCTTCATCTCCTGGCGCAACCACAAAATCAGCCTCGGGAGCATCACCTGGATTAAGATGCCTTACCTGGAAACCAAGTTTTGTTTCGAGCACAATCATAGTGATGTAATGCGCTTCAAGCATAGGGTGCGCAACGCTTCCCACCTGAACATGGATTGCCTCTTTACCTTCGACCACAGGAACATGCTTTTCTTGGGCGGCATCAGTTACCCCCGCTTCAAGCTTTTCCATTTCCTCACCACAGCAAAACAGCGGAACATCTGAATCGAACACCTTCACTGCAACGTTTCCGCAGTGTTCACATCGATAGAATTCAAGCACCATAGCAATCCCCTCTTTCATTCCTCATAGTACTTCGATACTACCTATTATGCCTTATCAAGCGACTTTGGACCTTCTTGAGGTCGCCTTGTTTTGAAAGCGTAAACCAAAAGTGCCACGCCCGCGATAATCAAAGGAAGGGAAAGTACTTGCCCCATAGTGAGCCAACCTCCCCACAAATATCCCAACTGAGCATCTGGCTGACGAACAAACTCAATCAAGAAGCGACATATGCCATACCCCAGCATGAACGCACCGAAAAACGTACCCCGAGGACGCGGAGGAGTTTTTCGGGCGAGCGCAAACAAAACAACGAAGAGCAAAACCCCTTCGAGTAAAGCCTCGTACAGCTGACTTGGATGTCTGGGCTCTACCCCTGCGATACCACCGAAAATCACACCCCAAGGAAGACTGGTGGGCGCTCCCCACAATTCTCCATTAATGAAGTTGGCAACCCGACCGAACATAAGCCCAAGCGGAACTCCAATTACCGCCACATCAACGAGCGTAAGATACGGCATTTTGATGATTTTTGCCGCAACTATTCCCGCAAGTAAAGCGCCAACAAATCCACCATGAAAACTCATGCCCCCATGAGAGAAATTAAAGATTTCTAAAGGGTTAGCTACATACATTTCAAAGTTATAGAACAGCACATATCCAAGACGTCCACCAATGATGACACCCGCCATGGCGCAGATCAAAATGACACATATAGAATCAAAGTCAAACTTGAGCTTCCAGTGCTTGCCTACTTTGTAAATCACAAACGCTGCGCATATAAACCCCAATACGTACGCTATTCCATACCAACGTGCCGAAAATGGACCTATCGTGAATGCAACAGGATTAAGCGATTGATAGATTTCATTTAGCATAATTAGTTGGGTGCCTTTCCCATCCCTGCTTTAACTTCACGAGCAACCTTTTCGATGTCAGGGTGCAACGAAGGTGGAATCTTTTCAACAAGCGAAACAATTTTTCGACATCGAGGGCACTTAAACGAAAAAAGCGCTTGACTGTGCCCAAGAACCATCATTGAGTAATACCGTTCAAGTATTAAATCGGTCTCGTGGCAAGAAGGACATTTTACTATTGTTCCCATAGTTTCCTCCTTTTCTTGAGCCCAGGTTGAAGTTTTCTCGATTGTAGCAGTATTCATTCGTGCTGACCGAAGTCATAGAAACAAAAAATCGGTCGTTCATAAAGATCGACCGAATCCTTGATTAATTAAAATGGGAACGTGTGCTGCTCTGTTTTCGCAAAACCGCTACTTTGCCGCAGCTATGCTTGGACCATTCGTTAAAAAAAACTCGCAGAATTGGCAAATATCTTTAATGCATTGTTCCCTGTCAAGATCTTCACGAAACAGAAGATCAATATTTTGAGTTACAACATGTGTTTCACGTCTGCAGGCAGCATAGTGACAATCGGCAGGACAACGCTCCCCTGGAGTGTTATGAGGGCAACGAGATTGCATTTCATCATCACATCCGCGAAGTTCCCAACATTTAGCCATTTCTACCCTTTCTCAATCATCCCACACATAAGAAGCACTTTTATTCGGCTATTGAAGTGCGTTTTGATGTCACGAGTACCTGTATCCTTACTCTCATTGTAGAGCGTAGTGATTCTTTGTTTCTTCGAAAAAAAGCGAAAGCGCACATCACGTGCGCTTTCGGAACGTAGCGTCTAAGCATAAATTATTGAGCAGGAACTACCTTAGTAACTCCAGGAACACGATCCTTCAAAATTCGCTCAACACCATTTGCAAGCGTCATCTGAGACATTGGGCAGCCTTTGCATGCACCTTGAAGCTCAACGGTAACAACACCATTTTCGTCAACATCAACCAAAGATACGTCGCCACCGTCTGCCTGCAATGAGGGACGAATGAGTTCCAGAACTGCAGCAACATCGGTTTTTTCTACCATGATTACTCCTCTGAATCAAATAGTTCTTCTTGTTTTGTCGCCATTCTATCACGCACAAGCGAGCCAACTCGCTCGAAATCGGACAAAAGCACATCCCTCTTCGAGCGATCGTAAATTGCAGCTGCTGGATGGAATACCGGTAAGACCAAAAAGCGTCCCGCACGCTGCACTGTTCCTCGCAAATGCGTAATACCAACACCTGTTCGCAAAATGAACTGTGTTGCAAAATTACCCAACGTTACGATGACATCTGGACTGATAGTTTGCGTTTGTTGGCGCAAGAAAGTTGCGCATGCCTCAATTTCCTCGGGCTTTGGATTGCGATTTGAGGGAGGTCTACATTTAAGAACGTTTGCAATGAAAACATCTTCACGCTTAAGTCCCGCGACCTCAAGTAGCTCGTCAAGGAATTTTCCTGCTGCACCCACAAAAGGCTTTCCTTGCAAGTCCTCATTTTTACCAGGAGCTTCACCAACAATCATCACACGCGCATGTGGGTTACCCTCACCAAAAACAACGTCGGTTCTTCCTTCACAAAGCGAGCATGCTTTGCAGGTAGAAACTTCCTCGCGTATTTCTGCCAATGGTCTAACAGGGACTTTCATTTTGCCTCAATCGTTAAACGTCTATCTAACCCAATATCCGCACAAGTTACGCATCGTACAGGTGCGCTATTTATCCGAACTCTACACATAGTAACGTGGCATACGATGCGAAAACCCGATCGTTATTTCATGCTGAATAGTAGCTGCACGTTTTGCCATAGTATCAATTGAAGTATCCACTGTTGGATGCGGGCCCGCAATAAGAACTTCATCACCAATTTGAGGATCAAGCGTAGGACGAACGGGGCTCGGTCGTAAATCGACCTCAAACATACATTGGTCCATGCAGATATTACCCACCTGACGAACCGCCTGATCTTTATAGGCGAAGTTAATAGTTCCCGAAAGGAGACGAACTAGGCCATCGGCGTAGCCTAAAGGTACCGTACATATTTTAACGCTCCCAGGGCTGCGATAATTCATGCCGTAGCTTACGCCCTCGCTCATGGGAACAGTAATGACGTTGGTGATACGAGCCTTAACACTCATAGCAGGTTTTAGATCAATAAAGCGAGCTGTATCTGCCGCAGGCTGATATCCATAGAGAGAGATACCTAAACGAACCATATCGAAATGCGTTTTAGGGAAGCGATAAATTGCAGCAGAGTTATCGCAGTGAACAATTCCGGGATTGATTCCTGCTGTCTCTACCGCACGCATAGCCTCAACGAAACGATTGATCTGAATTTGGAAATCAAGTGTTTCAGGCGAATCTGCCGTCGCAAAATGAGTAAAACACCCCTCAAGCTGTAAGGCACGATGAAAGGAAACTTGACGTAAAAACTCAACCACTTCTTCACTGCGCACACCGATGCGGTTCATTCCTGAGTTAATTGCTAAGTGGAAGGGAGCTTTCATACCATGCATGTCTGCAACTTCAGCATATGCAATGGCGAAATCAGCCGTATAAACGGAAGGCATAATTTGATAATGCAACAACAAAGGAATAGCAGGAATAGGCGGTTCAGCCAAAATTAAAATAGGTTCGCGCAACCCTGCTTCTCGTAACTCTATTCCTTCATTAAGCGTTGCAACACCAAAATAACTGGCACCTGCCCCCGCTGCCGCTTTTGCAACCTCTACAGCTCCATGTCCGTATGCGTCAGCCTTTACAATGGCCATCAAACGGGTGCCCTGCCCCAACAAACGCTTCGTTTGAAGAACATTGTGTTGAATAGCACCCCGATTGATTTCAACCCAAGACCAACGACGATCTCTCTCATCGATTTCTGCAAGTTCCTTTTCGTTAAAAACGTTCGCTTCCTCAGCATCACGAGCTGCATTAGTTCGCGAATACTGATAGTTAAGATTTGGCTGATACGATTGCTGTGCGTTTGAAGACACGGCATTTTTACGCTGGGCAAAACCTGTAAAACCGTTTGGTATTTCTTCCACGAGAGTACCTTCTCTGCTCGATTAGTTTTATTTTTCAGTATAGCGCGAAACGCTTATACAATGCTTAAGTAGCACTGTTAACACGTACGATATACAATCACTAAACATCTATTAACGAATGGAGGTGAACCCCATGAAAAAGAAAAAGACCAAAAAGGTCCCTAAAACTGGTGCTATTTGGAAGCTATCAAAAGAAGAAGCTACCTTAGCCCAAAAGCCGCACTATAACGCCTATGTGTGCGGAAACGGCATCCACGGCGACACTAAATACAATCGCACCAAACAAAAACGCTCATGGAAAAAAGAGCTGAACAATGAGAGGGCCTCATACAGAGGCCCTCTTCCTTTTTATTTTCGCTCTCTTTGCAAAGCCCAGGCACTATTAACGCTTCAGCGCCAACGCCCCAACGCGCTTCGTATGAGCAACACACAACGCGCAAGTTTACGCACAACCAGTCAATAAGACTCGCTCGTCGCTCAAGCCATCAGCGGTTTAGCGCTGAATGTTATAGAACGCATTGAGACCCGCATACTGACCAGCCCCATCGAGTTCCTCTTCGATGCGAAGCAGCTGGTTATATTTTGCAACACGATCTGAGCGGCAAGGAGCGCCTGTCTTAATCTGACCCGCATTAGTAGCAACGGCTAAGTCTGCAATGGTAACGTCTTCGGTTTCACCAGAACGGTGGGACATAACGCATGCATAGCCAGCCTGCTTAGCCATCTGAATTGCCTCGAGAGTTTCGGTCAATGAACCAATTTGGTTAACCTTAACGAGGATTGCATTTGCGCAACCAAGCTCAATACCCTTTGCCAAGCGCTCAGAGTTAGTAACAAACAAATCGTCGCCAACAAGCTGAACCCTATCGCCAATGCGATCGGTTAAAGCCTTCCAACCATCCCAGTCTTCTTCCGCCATGCCGTCTTCGATAGAGATAATAGGATACTTGTTAACCAAAGCCTCCCAATAATCAACCATTTCGTCGCTCGTAAGCTCGCGTCCTTCACCTGCAAGAACATACTTGCCGGTTTCTGCGTTGTAGAACTCGGTAGAAGCAGGATCCATTGCAAACATAATGTCAGAGCCTGGCTTGTAGCCAGCTTTTTCGCATGCCTCAACGATATACTTCAAAGGCTCTTCATTTGTGGTGAAGTTAGGAGCAAATCCGCCCTCATCGCCAACGCCGCCACCAAGACCAGCATCATGGAGAACCTTCTTTAAGGTGTGATAGATTTCTGCACACCAGCGAAGAGCTTCCGCGAATGACTGAGCACCAACAGGCATAATCATGAATTCCTGGAAGTCAACGTTGTTATCTGCGTGCTCGCCACCATTCAGAATGTTCATCATTGGAGTTGGGAGCAGATTTGCATTTACCCCGCCAACATACTTGTAAAGAGGAAGCTCCGCAGATTCTGCAGCTGCTTTAGCACAAGCCAAGGACACGCCGAGGATTGCATTAGCGCCAAAGTTTGCTTTGTTTTTCGTACCATCAAGTTCACGCATGATGGCATCAATTGCGCGCTGATCGTCTGCCTCAACACCAATAAGAGCATCAGCAATTTCTTCGTTTACATGAGCAACAGCATTCAAAGTGCCCTTGCCAAGATAGCGCTCGTCGTCACCATCACGAAGTTCAACTGCCTCAAAAGCTCCCGTAGAAGCACCTGAAGGAACTGCAGCACGACCCATAGAGCCGTCATCTAAAATTACTTCAACTTCAACCGTAGGATTGCCACGAGAATCCAAAATTTCGCGGCCAAACACATCAATAATGATGCCCATGAATTCCTCCTTGGAAAGATTGTTCAAAACATAAAAATGATACCACACAAAAATCCTGCAAGGTTTTGGCCCTCCCTCGTACTCCGGCCATCCTTGCAGGATTGATGGGTATCTACAAGATTATAAGTTTTGTTTTGCTTATAGCCTTGTTTGATTTCCTTTGCGCTGCAGACATTCTTTTAATCTATCCAGATTAGTTCTTTACCTCTTATGCTTTTTTGAATGTCAACGAAGACCCTCCATCTTCACATTTCAAGTTGTCGCCATCAAGAGTTGCCTTGATACTGTCGCTGCCTATGGTGATGGTGCATTCTTTATTGCTCTTTGCTTCCCAAGTGCCATCCATGCTCTCACCGGCCAGATTCAAAGTTGCTTTTCCTTCATCAGCAAGCGTTAAGCCAAAGTCCAAGCCCAATTCCTCCATGAAGGCCAGATCATCCTCGGAATACGTAATGCCATCTTCTTCCATGCCAACAAGCTTGTATTCGCCTTTGAAGTTAGCGGAATTGTCCGTCGAATTTCCACTGCCACACCCAACGAGGGTAAAACAAAGTGCAAGGACGCAGGCTAAGACAGCAATAATACCTATTCTTTTTTTACCGATAGCTTTCATGACGAAACCCCTTCCATCGAGTGCTGCCACATGACTCAGCACGCTCAAACCCCTATTTCAAGCGTAGTTGAATGCCACTTATTACACAGAACCCTGCGGCTTTATGTACTGACACTTTTCTGCCCTTGCGTCTCATTTCCGTTAAGCCAGGGTCAAACAAGGTACTTTTAGCTTCCTGTCAATAAACCTACGCCCAACCCACAGAGGGGGGCTTACGGAGTATTCAGGGCCTACATTCTTTGGGTTTATGCACTACAACAACCAAGCTACAACAATAAAAAAGCACAGGGATATAACTAAAATACTTACTGAAGAAACCGTGAGATTATAAATAACGAGCGCCGTTCTTTTACCTTTTCCATAACAGCGGGAATCCATAGCTACCGAAATTCTTTCAGCTTTTTTAAAGAGACCTACGATCAGAGGAACCAAAACAGGAAACCATGCGGTAATGCGTTTCCATATACCACCTTGTCCGAATGCTGCTCCCCGAGCCATCTGGGCTTTCTTTATCTGGGAAGCCTCTTCAGCGATAAGGGGGATAAAACGCAACGCAAGCGAAAAAACCATTGCAACATCATCAATGGGAACGCGAATTTTCTCTAAGGGACGTAAGAGGGAAATGCAGGCATTAACCAGTTCGTTTGAGGTAGTAGACAATACAACAACAAAGCTGGCAACAAACAACAAGACAATTCTTACAACATAAAACGCACCCCGCACAGCACCTTCAGGGGAAAACCCAACCCCCCCCCCCAACGCAATATTGGGCATGCCTGCCGCAAAACCCGCCGATACTGCTCCAAAACTTTGTAGGATTGCATCCGCATGTACATCAAATGTCAGCGCGTTGCACACCCAAATGATGAACAAGATGACGAGAAGAGGAATGCACAGTTTCGCAATTTGCTTTACGGGCAAGCGAGAGGCCGTAAGCACAATCGCAAGAACAAGAGCGAATATACCCAAACCAATCCACGTTGTAACCATAAATACTGCGACACTAAACACCAAAAGCAGGATGAGTTTTATTCGAGGATCAAAACGATGAACGCAAGAATTTCGCGCAAGGTATGTGTTCAGAAAAAAAGGCATGGAGTAAGTATAAAAAAAGTGCACGCATGAAACCATACGTGCACTTTATTGCTTTATGTAATCTGAGCTTTTAACCCAGAGCAGAAGAACTATTCAGCCTTAGCTTCTTCGGCTGCTTCAGCTTTAACTTCTTCAGCAGGAGCTTCTTCAACCTTAGGCTCTTCTGCCTTTGCCTTAGGAGCAGCCTTCTTGGTTGCCTTCTTAGCAGCAGGCTTTTCAGCCTTATCCTTCTTGTGAACTGGCTCGGTGCAAAGCTCCATGATTACGATTGGAGCGTTGTCGCCTTTACGGTTGCCGAGCTTGAAGATACGAGTGTAACCACCATTGCGGTCAGCGAACTGACCCTGCTCTACCTTCTCGAAAACCTCACGTACCAGTTCCTTGTCACCCATTGCAGCAATTGCAAGACGGCGAGAATGCAAGTCGCCCTTCTTTGCCCAGGTGATGATTTTGTCGACATCGGGACGAATTTCCTTAGCACGTGCCTCAACCGTCTTGATACGGTCGTTGGTAAACAATGCGCAAACCAAACTCTTCTTCATAGCACGAGTGTGGCCAGCATCAGTGCCAAGCTTACGACCCTTCTTGTTGTGCCTCATCTTATATCTCCTATAGCTTCAAATTGAGGTCCATAGAAATGAGCTTATCCTTCACTTCTTCAATGGACTTCGCACCAAAGTTTCTAATGTTGAGCAAGTCATTTTCAGAATACTCAACCAACTGACGAACAGAATGAATACCTGCACGCTTCAAGCAGTTGTAAGAACGAACCGAAAGATCCAAATCTTCAATCTGCTTATCAAGCTCTGCGTTGGTCTCCTGATTTTCAGGAGCGAAGATGGAAACTACTTCCCCTTCTTCGTCTTCTTCAACCTCATCCAACGAGAGGAATGCTCCCATGTACTGGTTGATGATATTCGCAGCGCGACATACCGCCTCGGTAGGGTTGATTGAACCGTCAGTTTCTACCTCAAGAATGAGCTTGTCGTAGTCGGTGCGCTGACCAACACGAGTGTCGCTAACATTCATGGTGCAACGACGTACGGGAGAGAAGAGCGAATCAACATGAATGATGCCGATAGGATCTTCAGTACGCTTGTTGCGTTCAGCAGAAACGTAGCCACGACCAACACCAATACGGATAGTCATATCAAGAGTGCCGCCATCAGCCACGGTAGCAATTACATGCTCTGGGTTGATGAGCGTAAACTCAGTTGGAACGTCCAAATCTGCACCGGTAACCGTGCAAGGACCTTCCGCATGAACATGAGCAGTAGCTTCAACAACATCGCTATTAAGCGCGCTGAAAACCAAGCCCTTAACGTTCAAAACGATATCAGTAATGTCTTCGATTACACCTTCAGCGGTAGTGAACTCATGCTGTACGCCATCAATCTGAATAGCGGTTGCTTTTGCTCCATCAAGAGAAGAGAGCAAAACTCGACGCATGCAGTTACCGAGAGTATAACCATAGCCACGCTCGAGCGGCTCAACGATGAAGCGGGCAACAAGATCGTTAACCTCTTCAGTCGTAACTGTCGGCCTCATGAACTCTGTCATATTTAATAAGCCTCCTTAAAAACCGTGTGTGGCATTCATTACTTAGAGTAAAGTTCAACGATAAGCTGCTCGCGAATATCGAGATCGATCTGATCGCGCTCAGGAAGAGCCAAAACGCTGCCCTGAAGCTTTTCGATATCAACCTCGAGCCATGCAGGAACCTGCACGCCTTCGTTGGATACAAGTGCGCTCTTGATAACCAAAAGTTCCTTTGATTTAGGAGCAACAGAAACAAGATCGCCAGGACGAACGCGGAAAGAGGGGATATCTACGCGCTTGCCGTTTACGTGGATGTGACCATGGGTAACGATCTGACGAGCTTCTTTACGAGTCTTAGCAAAGCCAAGACGGAAAATTACGTTGTCGAGACGAGACTCAAGGATACGCATAAGGTTTTCACCCGTAACGCCAGGCATTGCCTTTGCTTTCTCGAAGTAGCCATGGAACTGCTTTTCGAGAACGCCATATACGAACTTAGCCTTCTGCTTCTCGCGAAGCTGCATGCCGTATTCGCTTTCTTTGCGGCGGCGCTTAGGCTGACGAATAGATTCTTTCTTGCTGCTGTATCCCAAAACGGCCGGGTCTAAGCCAAGCTGACGACAACGCTTGAGAACCGGAGTCCTGTTAATTGCCATAATAATTCGATCCTTTCAATTTAGACGCGACGACGCTTGCGCTGACGGCAACCGTTGTGCGGAATAGGGGTGCAATCTTGGATGCTTGCAACTTCAAGACCTGCTGCCTGAAGGGAACGAATTGCGGTTTCACGACCGGAACCAGGACCCTTAACAAAAACAGACACCTTCTTGAGGCCATGCTCC
>FR895486.1:27830-37974 GCA_000434775.1 Eggerthella sp. CAG:368
TGCAGCCTCTGCTGCCATCTGTGCAGCGAATGGCGTGGACTTACGAGAGCCCTTAAAGCCAACGGTACCAGCGGACTGCCAGGAGATTACATTACCCTGAGGATCCGTGATGGATACGATAGTGTTGTTAAAAGTTGATTTGATATGCGCAGCGCCTACTGCGATATTCTTGCGCTCAGAGCGCTTGAGGCGCGTGCGAACGTTTTTCTTAGCTGCCACTAGTTACACCTCTACTTCTTCTTGCCGCCGATTTGACGCTTAGGACCTTTACGCGTACGTGCATTCGTATGAGTGCGCTGACCGCGAACGGGCAGGCCACGACGATGACGAAGACCGCGGTAGCAGCCGATCTCCATGAGGCGCTTAATATTCTGTGAAACTTCGCGGTGCAAGTCACCCTCAGTGGTGAGGTTATGCTGGATATAGTCACGAAGCTTTGAAAGTTCATCTTCAGTGATGTCCCTAACGCGGGTGTCAGGGTTAATGCCGGTCTCTGCCAAGATTTTCTTAGAGGTAGTAAGACCGATGCCGTAAATGTAGGTCAAGCCGACTTCAATGCGCTTGTCGCGAGGAAGGTCGACACCAACGAGACGTGCCATAGATACGTTTCCCTTTCTCTTTAACCTTGACGCTGCTTATGACGAGGGTTTTCGCAAATTACGAGAACCTTGCCATGACGTCGGATGATTTTGCACTTGTCGCACATTTTCTTGACCGAAGGACGTACCTTCATAATTCAATTCCTTTCGGTTATGCGTTTTCTCTTTATCTACCACGCCCAGCCGCAGGCGATAGTTTGTTTATTAATTTCCTATACTTACTTTACTGACACGTATAGCTCGAACGAACGTCCGAGCACACAAAATCAGCACATTTTACCGAAGCAAAACGAGCCAAAAGGCGATTTACTTGTAGCGATACGTGATACGACCACGATCAAGATCGTATACCGACAACTCAACCTGAACCTTATCTCCAGGCAAGATCTTGATGTAGTGCATACGCATCTTTCCGGAGATATGGGCCAATATCTTGTGTCCATTTTCGAGCTCTACCCTAAACATTGCGTTAGGAAGTGCCTCGAGAACCGTACCCTCTAATTCAATTGCATCTTCTTTTGCCAAAATTGCTCCTTCAAGCAAATAGGTTAATAAGCGGTAACAGAGAATACTAACAAAAAAGCGCCTTTGTTTGCAAGTTGCTTCTTTGGACGCTTCACGTTGCCATCACATTAAAAAACTCTCTGCAGAACAGTAACCTACAGAGAGCGAATAATGCGAAGTGGTGCGCCGTGAGGGAATCGAACCCGCGACCTTGGGATTAAAAGTCCCCTGCTCTACCAACTGAGCTAACGGCGCACTTATAAAGCAGTTACCCATTCTAGTGTTAGGTCGTCTCATGGTCAATACATGATTTTGTCTTGTGTAAAAGATTTTTACAGACTACCTCCAAAGCAGTCTCACTACCCCTTTGTTTATGGCACTATAGTTAAGAAAACAACAACCAGAGGAAACGCGATGATTATAGGTATAGTTTCAGATATTCATGGACGATTAAGCGAAGAAGCTTACGAGGCTCTTCGAGGTTCGGACTATATCCTTTGCGCAGGTGATAGCGAATCGCCTCTTATTCTCTCCGAGCTTGAAAGCATTGCTCCCACTATTGCTATTCGTGGTAACTGCGACAGAAGAGATTTAGGCCCTTCGGTAAACTTCGTTGCCTCCCTTCTCTTAGGCGGCGTGCGATTCAAGATGGTGCATCGTCCTGAAGATATAGGAACCTTGCCTGACGACGTTCAGGTTGTCGTACATGGACACACGCATATACCCCGCAACCAAACCATACACGGAGTTCTCTTCCTTAATCCAGGAAGCCCTACGCGCCCTCGTGGTGGAAGCAGAAAAAGCGTAATGCGGGTTGTTGTTCTTGATGCGAAGGTGGCTTCTGTTGAATTGATTGAACTGGACTAAGCACCATACAGCAGGCACTACCACCATTGAGTGATGGTGCCTGATTGTTCCAAGGAAACAGGCTCGCTTTTAAGTTCAGGCTCTGCATTAATAAGGCACTGAAAAAAGTCTTTCGCACGCGCGAGGAATTCGCGTTGTTCATAGGAGCTGATATTGGTGTATTCCCTGCGGTCGCTCTTAACACCTATTGCTTCAATGCCAAAATCTCGAGCATTGTAAAGGGTTCGATACAGGTGATATTCCTGCGTTACCACCACACAGTTCGTCACTCCGAACACATGACGCAAGCGGTACATGCTGTCATAGGTTGAAACGCCCGCATGATCACAAAAAATGTCATCTTCAGGAACCCCTTGAGCAATGGCGTAGTTGGTCATCGCCATAACCTCGTTATAAGAAGAAGACGTATTGTCGCCCGTCATAATGATTTTGGGAGCAACGCCACAGTTGTAAAGCTCAATGGCGGTATCGAGCCTATCCTGCAGCACAGGAGACGGCGAACCATCGAAGTTTATTCCTGCGCCCAAAACAGCAACGGCCTGAGCGTTTGATGTGGATGCTGTTTTTTCGACTTCATAAGCTGAGTGAATTTGACCCTTGGTTGAAACACACACCACTCCGTTAAGAACAAAAGGAAACACTAAAACAAGCGCAACAAGAAATGCAACAGTAAGAAAAAACCGCTTAAGAGCTCTCAAACATCCTGACTGCTGTTGAGAATGCGTACTTTTTTGACTACTGCGTTTCGTTGTTGTTTCCTCCTTCGTTTAACACTTATTTTCTGTTATAGAGTGCCTGCGCTACGTAAAAAAACGGCCATCTCCCAAGAGATGGCCGAAATGAGACTTTTGCCCTAGCAGGGATGCCCCACGCATCATGCTCTTTGGAGAGCACTATTTTGCAACAATATTTACGAGACGCTGAGGAATAACAATAACCTTCACGATATTTTTACCTTCGGTTGCCTGAGAAACCGCCGCAAGCGCTATTTCTGAAATTTCAGACTCTTCAGCAGAAGCAGAAACTGTAATATGAGCTTTCACCTTACCGTTGATCTGGACAGCCAATTCAACTTCGTCTGCTTCCGCCTCTTTAGGGTCAAACTCTGGCCAGGGCTGCTCATGAATAGAAGAATCATTGCCCAAGACACTCGTCCAAAGCTCTTCCGCCCAATGAGGAGCAATAGGAGCTAAAAGCTTTACGATAACCTCAGCTACATCAACATCGAGCGCATGAGCCTGTTCGCTTGCCACACGGCTTTCTGCAGAGTTCTTTCGTAAATAATCGCCTGCTGCGTTTACCAATTCCATCACTGCAGCAATTGCTGTATTGAAATTGTTGCGTCCAAAATCGTCATTGACTTTGCCAACAACGCGATGACGTTCACGATGAAGCTGCTTGAGAGCTTTTTCGGCATCCTGAGTAGAAGATCCTTCTGCAAAGAGAGTTTCCTCACCTGCCTTGCCCGCCAAATCATTAACCACACGCCAAGCGCGATTCATGAATTTATAGATACCTGCAAGGCCGCCTTCATCCCACAACAGATCTTTGTCGGGGGGTGCCATAAATAAAATGTAGGCGCGAACTGCATCTGCGCCGTATTCGGCAATCATGTCTTCAGGCGCAATGACATTGCCCTTCGATTTAGACATTGTTTCACCATGTTCATCTTTAACCATACCCTGGCAAAGAAGATTCTGGAAAGGCTCATCAAAGTCGAGCATTCCTAAATCGCGCAAAACCTTGGTGAAGAAACGCGAATACAGTAGATGCAAAATTGCATGTTCAATGCCACCGATGTACTGATCGACGGGCATCCAGCGGTTAACCTTAGCGGAATCAAAAGGTTTTTCCGTGTTGTGTGGATCGGTATAACGCATGTAATACCACGAAGAGCACGTAAAAGTATCCATCGTGTCAGTTTCACGGTGAGCAGGCTTACCGCATTTAGGACACGTTGTTTTCGCAAAGCCTTCATGCGTTGCCAGAGTTTCCCCCGCGGCAAGGTCAATATCTTTCGGAAGCATAACGGGAAGATCTTCCTCAGGAACGGGAACCAAACCGCAATCATCGCAATAAATAGCAGGAATAGGATTGCCCCAATAACGCTGGCGAGAAATAAGCCAATCGCGCAAACGGAACTGAACGGTTTTACGACCACGACCTTGAGCTTCAAGATCAGCGATGATGGCATCTACCGCTGGAGAATGCTTGCCGCCTACGAGGCCCGTGTATTTTCCAGATTGAACCAAAATACCTTCATCGGCATAAGCGGCATCCCAATCAACCGAATCAATCTTTCGTTCCTGAACACCATTGAGTTCTGGGAACAGAGGGTCATCCTCGTTCAAGATGATAGGAATGATAGGCAAATCATACTTACGTGCAAATTCGAAGTCGCGCTGGTCACCGCAAGGAACCGCCATTACCGCACCAGTACCGTAATCGCTCACGATGTAGTCGGCAACCCAAACAGGAACCTTGTCGCCATTGACAGGGTTAACCATATAGCGGCCCGTGAAAGCACCATGCTTTTCACGATCGCCCTGCGCGCGTTCAACCGCACTTACTTTTGCGGCAGATTCTACGAGGGAGTTTACTGCCTCTTCGTATTCTGAACCCTGAACGAGCTTCTTAACCAAGGGGCTTTCAGGTGCAAGCAAGAAAAAGCTACAGCCAAAGAGCGTATCGGGTCGCGTAGTAAAAACTGTAATAACGTCGTCTTCTGTAGGATTATCTGGAGCGTTTCCTTGCTCGTCACAAAGAATGAAATCTACTTCAGCGCCCTCAGAGCGACCAATCCAGTTTGCCTGCATCTGCTTAACGCGTTCAGGCCAGCCATCGAGCTGCTCAAGATCATCCAAAAGCTCTTGAGCGTAATCGGTGATTTTGAAATACCACTGCGTAAGATCACGCTTTTCAACGGTACCGTGACAACGCCAACACTCACCTTCGGTAACCTGTTCGTTGGCCAAAACCGTAGCGCAATTGGGGCACCAATTTACAGGAGAATTGCGACGCTCAACTAAACCGCGCTTCCAGAATTGAAGGAAAATCCACTGACCCCAGCGATAATATTCAGGATCACAGGCAACAACGGTGCGATCCCAATCATAGGAAAAGCCCATGCGCTTGAAACTTGCTTTTTGTGTTTCGATGTTTGCGTAGGTCCAAGTAGCGGGGTGACTATTGTGCTTAATGGCTGCATTTTCCGCAGGAAGACCAAACGCATCCCAACCCATAGGATGCAACACATCAAAGCCACGCATTTTGTAGTAGCGAGCAGCAACGTCACCAATGGTGTAATTGCGAACATGCCCCATATGAATATCACCCGAAGGATAAGGGAACATTTCCAAAACATATTTTTTAGGTTTAGAAGAATCTTCCTTAACCTTATAGGCGTTGGTTTCTTCCCATACCTTTTGCCAACGAGGCTCAATCTCGTGCGGATTGTAAGGTTTCATATTGCTTCCTTTTCACGAACATCAGCGCATTTGTGCGAATTGTTTTGTGCGATTATTGGCGCTCGCAGCGACCTTCAAATAAGCAACGGCCTTCGACAACGAAAACCAACTTTTTGAACCAACTTTCGAAGGAACACCAGCCAAAAAGCATACCCTAAAAATGTATGCCTTTACGCCTAGAAACCGCTTTAGGCATTATAAAGAATATTTATGGCATAAACGTTACAAGGACTAAAGAATACGATAGGAAACCGTACGAATACCCCATGCTTGACAGGTGCTATATCCAAGAGCCTTAAAAACACCTGGCTGAAGATCGAGCGAACGAGATCCACCGCCCATGCCACCACAGTCATTAATTGTTGCAATTACAGATCTGCCACCATAACTAATCTCAACAGCATGACCGTAATACTGCCAATAGTTTGGCCAAGCCATAGGAACAGCAACACCCATGGAATAATCGTCGCAAATTGCCCCCGTAGAAGTCCATCCAGGATTAGGGGTGTTTGGGTCACTGCTTCCACCGTAAGCCGAAGCAACTCCCGTTTGCCAGCCCGATGAAGGAGCGGTACCGCCGCTATTACTATCGCCACTGTTTCCGCCACTGTTACCACCGCCGGAATTACTGTCGTCCTCGGAATTACCACCAGGATTAGTGTTCCAATTTGGACTAGGAGCGGCATTCTGCTGCTTTTTTTCTTCCATCTGGGCAGCTTTAGCTTGAAGTTCCGCTAAACGAGCTCTCTCAGACTCGATAGAGGAAACCTTAGATGAGGCATCAGCCACCACTTTTTCAGCTTCCTGTCTTTTTGCCGCCGCCTGACTCATCATTGCGTCTTGCTGAGCCTTTTCTTCCTCAAGCTCGCCTAACACAGCCTGAAATTGATTGCGTAGCTCCTTTTGATCTTCAACTAATTTAGCCTGATCTTCCTGAATTGCCGAATAATAGGTAATGTTCTTAAGAAAATCACCTAAATCTTCCGACATCAAAAAAACGCTGACCAAAGAAGAAGCTCCTTCATTTTTATAGGAAGCCTTTACTGCCTCGCCTAAAACATTCTGCCCCTTGAGCATGGCATTTTGAGCTTCCATGAGTTTATTTGTTGTTGAAGACATCTTCTCTTCCAGCGCGCTAATTTCGCCTTGAATTTTTTCGTATTCAGCATTGATTGAATCAAGCTGTTTAGAAGCTGTATCTAAAGAAGCCTTAGCATCGGAAAGATCATCCGCATGAGCGTACTCGCTCGGAATGAATAGCGCTGCGCCCATTGACAAGACCAAAAGCAAACTTAAGAACCCTGCCAAAAATATGTTTATTGCTTTTTTGCACATGGATTGATTTTAACCCAGATACCTTTTTCGACCTAATCAGCAAAGAGGCATGCGGTTATTCGCCGCAAATTGACGTGATTGTGTTTTGAGTTTTACCTGTTCATGACTGTTTTTTAAATCTCCATTTTTTATGAAGACCTTTTGAAGAGGTTTTGCTGGGCTGAGCAAGCCCAAATAGGAAACTGCACTGCTTCAAAACAATGTCCAGCAATCAGCAGGCAAACAACTGCCACGAGGAACAGTGCATTACAAAACACGCCTGCTGTTTATTTCTGTCTTTTCATCAAGGTATTTTCTATAAAGCTCTGAAGATGTATTGTTGTACTCTTCCCCTAGCTTGTAAAACTTATGTTCAAGTTCTTCGAATCGCTTTTTTGCTTCTTCTGCTTCTAACGAGGAAGGAAAATTTTTTCTCCATAGATCACTATAAGGAACAAAGATTTTTCTTAGACTGACCCACTCTTCATAATCTGGAAAAGTTTTTAAAAAGTCCTCTTTGTCCTTGCGCAGTTCTTTCTCTTCTTTTTCATAGTTGGCTTTTATCTTTTCGCATTTTTTATCGTCTTTTTTATCTTTAAGAACTAGGATCACCAAAAGGATAACCGCCAAAGGAAAAGCGATCCAGGCGCTAAAAGACATAACATCTATAAACGTCATGATTAAACCCCTTATAGTTGATTACCAGCCACATCGACGCTGCGAGTCAAATACAGCCTAGTCAAAAATGTCTTCCTAAGAAGACGCTCCGTAGAGAGCCTTTAAGATTTACCAAGAGCCTCTTAGGAAGCTTTTTGTTTACCCTACTATGTAAGCAAGCCTCCTGTTGCTTACATAGAACCCATGTTACATACAATCGCAGCTTAAACCCCTAGCCATATGCCGTGAGCTGGTCAAACGATCATCCATACCGACAAATGGCTCTGCTGAAAGAATACCGCTATTTTTTATTTCCGGTGCCCAATATCCCACCCACGCAATTAAGAATCTGCTATACGAAAGTCATTCACTTCATGGAACTAACATGATGACTTCGTCAAAACAAAGAAAACAGACTAAAACCCGAACAACGGAGCCGGAGGGTATTGTCCAGGTTTATTTCTCGCACATTTCCTTCCGCTGTTCTTCTCGCTGCAAATGGGCAGCCCACGTTATCTTGAGAGTGTTGAGAGCATTGTCGAGGGTGCTTGAACAAACAACTCCGGGTACACCGCGCAACTCATTCACGATGTCTTGAATCTGCCCGTTCCCGGGATAACTTTCTTCTGGAACGGAAATGAGATCGACTTTTAATTCAGCTTCTTTACGCACTCCGCCCATTACTCCTTCGTGGGCAACTGCATTTTCGTCTACTAAAGTTTCAACGCGCAGTGGCGCAGCATTGTCGTAGTACGAAAACTCAATACTCCCTTTATCACCGTAGACAAGAAATTTATCAATCGCTTTATACGTTGCATAACACCACAAACCAGAAACCATTACCTGATTTTCGGTTACGCCAGCAAGCGAAACGGTATCTTCCGCTTGGTAACAATGAGTCTCATTACCCACTTCAAGTTTGAAACTCGTAATTGTTCCCGCTAAAAAGGCGATAAGATCAAGCATATGGGCATCGCCTTCGTAAAAATGACTTCCACCCGAAATATCTTGACGTACTCGCCATGGCTTTTCTTTTTCAGGAAGCATTTCTTCGGCAGTTTGCCGCTGCGTTCGAATAACCTGCACACCTCGGATTTTTCCTATAGTTCCTCCATCAAGGATTTGCTTTAGCGTTTTGTATCGCGGCATTCCCCTACGATAATGAGCAACAAAGCAACGCGTTCCGCTTTTTTCGAAAGCTGCTTTAATTTCCTGAGCTTCATCCCAAGAAAGAGCAATAGGTTTTTCGAGATAGCAGTGTTTACCCGCCTCGGCAACCGCAAGAGCGTATTCCTTGTGACAATTTGGGGTTGTTGCAACATAAACAATATCAACAGACGGGTCTGCGAAAAGCTCCTCAACCGAATCGAAGACGCTCCCATGCCCATGGCGACGTGTCCATTCTTCCGCCTTAGATTTTGTACGATTCCAGATGCCCACAAGCTCTGAGCCTTCGGCAAGATACGTCCCTGGACCATTTTTGGTTTCAACCACGTCGCCACAACCAATAATGCCCCACCCAACTACGCCTAAAGTATCAGAAGTATCCGAAACTACATGGTTTTTCTCGAACTCATTCATTTCTCCCCCCTTGCCAAAGTGCATAACTCCGCCAGAGCTATCGTATCGCACAACAATTCTTTAAACGCACTTTTTCTTCCGCGCTTTTACGGTTCGCCCTTTTTGCCAAGCGTGACCTCTTCCACGAACAATGGACAATGCAGCCAAAAGGCATTGTCCCGACATTACCTAATCATGGCAAAAACTAAGAAACGGGAAAGATATTCAGCCTCATGACTTAACGCTTATTTATCACGAATCATATGAATATGCGCTGGTGAAAAGCGGTTTATCATGCGACGAGGCACATAATCAAGCAGAAGGATATTATAATTACAGTAAAGAAGTTAGAGAATGGGTAGAAAGAGGTGATAAGTAATGCTGAAATACAATCTTGTTGAAGCTAAGAAAAATGAGCTTGTTTATGAATACTTCGTTGAAGGAAGAGAGTTAGAAAGAGGTTTAGCTTCTATAGATTTAAATACTGGTGAAGCAATGGTTGAAGAACTTGCAGAGACTGATAAATCGCAATGGTATGCATTACACCTTTTAAGTACCCTAAGGACTCAATATAGAGAAAATAATTATCAAAATTCTGGAATGGTTGCTTGGTATTAGAAATGAAAGTGTTTTTAAGCAGTATCGATTTAACTGGCAATCAAACTTCGCCGAGTGTTTTGCAAATCTTAACTGCGGAAAGCCTAACGAATACGGTATAGCGTTATCGGAGTTTCTCAGACAAAGGGGGTTATCGTGATTACCGAAGAGTTATACAGAAAAATCTATGTTTGGAAAAAAAATCCTGCATGGTATCGCCCTGTTAATAACAGCTATGAGTACGAGCTTACCGACCAAGCACCCGAAAAGGCACGAAAAAGCTACGCTGAATATAAAGACACTGTCGACGAATATCTCGCTCTCTTTGATGCAACTCCTTATGAAGGTGTAATAGTTGACCTTTAGGGTCTCAACATATCTAAAAACCTTAACCCACCTAATACAAGCTCCCTCACGGGGGCTTTTCTTTTTCGTGACGCATCGAGCAAGCTATCATCATGATTTACGACTTACCAAAAGAATTAACTTGCTCAACATGTGTATGGGCATCAAAACCAAACGAGGACGGGCGTGGATAACATTATCGGATAGTTTGATTACCAGTTAAATCGACACTGC
>FR895487.1:0-13231 GCA_000434775.1 Eggerthella sp. CAG:368
GAAAACGATGAAAGAGCATTTGTTCCATCAGAAATATAAGGAGTATCTGGAAGTCCTTGAGCACTTCCTTTGTCACGAGAAAACAACCGTTTTATAACGCTTGGTTTCTTTTGATCCTGAGCGAGCAATTTATTTTCGAGAACATTGAGAGAGAACTCAAACGGTTTCCCGTGCGAGAACTCACTCAAATGAAGTGATTCTTCTTCGCTGCGCTTGAGATACGTCTTTGTTTTGTTTTTCCGCTTAGTCATGGAGATATTTATGAGCCACTTCTTTAATGATG
The DNA here is from genome assembly GCA_000434775.1 of Eggerthella sp. CAG:368. Classification (GTDB taxonomy): domain Bacteria; phylum Actinomycetota; class Coriobacteriia; order Coriobacteriales; family Eggerthellaceae; genus Anaerotardibacter. The sequence goes on from FR895487.1 coordinate 284, forward strand.
TCTTCGCACGGAATAATCGATACCGACTTGCTTGGAAGAGAATTTAAAAACTTTCTGCCATAATACTTACTTATTAATCGCGCATCGGCAAGAACTACTATTCCTTCATCATTAGCCGAGCGAATCAAACGACCAACCGCTTGCTTCACGTCGATTACCGCCGCTGGAAGCGAATAATGACTCCATGCACGATCATCTCTAGCGCCGCGTTCGCAAGATAGTGGATCCGTTGGTAATCCAAACGGAAGTTTTGGAATTACTACGCCGCGTAAGGTTGAACCAGGGGCATCAAAACCTTCCCAAAAACTTTTAAGAGCGAACAGGCTTAAGTGCTCATCTTTTAAGAAATCATCACGAAGTCCTTTTACTGAAACGCCCCATTTTTGGCATACTAAACGCAGATTCTCTTTTTTGATCTGAGGATTTACCACTTCAAAGCATTTTTCCATTTCACGGCGGTTCGTAAAAAGCGTAAGTAAAGAACCCTGCTGTGCGATATGCAGCCCAATTAACAGTTCTTGGAGTTTTTCCAAATACTGAGGATCTGCTGGCTCCGGCATATCGGAAGGAACATATACCTGCATATGGTTATCGAAATCATAGCTTGAGTCTATCTGTAAAGTTATTCCACGTGAAACTTCACTTTCGTTTAAACCAACAGCTTGCTCGAATGAATCAAACTTTCCGTCAACTGAAAGAGTAGCAGAGGTATAAATAACGCTATTTGTTTCCTGATAAAACGTTTCGTTTAAATTCTGTCCTACATCAAGTGGTTGAGCCGTAAATATCTCATTAAAACGATCTTTTGTTCTATTTAATCGCACAGAATACACTTGATTTGATGCGCTGGTAAAGAAAATTGTTTCAAGCGCTACATAGAGCTCCTTTAACTCTAAAGCAACCAACGCAATTTCGCGTTGCTCAGAAGAAGTGACCTCTATAGATTCCAAATAGGCAACGATATCTCTTGCCGCAGAAATTGCTTTTTCTAACGTTTCATAGAGACCTTTTGCAGCAAACTTCACCCCTGAAAATGTTTCACTCGCTCGAATATCATCATTAAGCCATAAATCAAAGTACTCATAAGAATTTCTTTTAGAACGCTCATCAAAGAAAAGAAGATCTTTTGCCGCTAAGCAAAATTCCTGTGCTGCAATTCCGAAAGAACCTGCGGCAATCTGAGCTTTTCGAATCATCGATTCAAAAAGAGTTTTAGCTTCTTCTGTCACTTCAATAGCACGTTCGGCGCGCAAAAATACGTTATAACGAGGGGAATCGGAGGTCATTCGGCGCGCAAGATTTTGAATAGCATCGGAAGAAACCGTGGTAGAAAACGCACGACGAGCCTCGTCTTCTGCACCATGAGCCTCATCAATAACCCAATAACGAATCGGAGGCAGCAAACCACCCTCGAAACGAACGTCCCAAAACAACAGGCTATGATTTGTTACTACTACATCGCACCGTTGCGCTTCTTCACGAGCTCCATGCACAAAACACGAACGCCCAAAGAAAGGACACTTACGACGTAAACATTCAGAACTTTTCGTCGTAATGCTGTACCGTGGAAGAGCTCGATAATCAAGCTTTAAGCCATCCATGTCATCGAAATCACTCTGATCGACAAAGGAAAGCAAGCTTGCAAGTGCTGGTGCTTGGTTAATTTCCTGATTTTTGAACGTAATAATGCGAGGGCCCGCTGCAACCAAACGCTCAACCTTCCGATTGCAGGGATAATGCGTAAATCCCTTTAATGGTGCATAGGAAATTCCATAAACCTTCTTCAAAAGAGGTAATTCTTTATTGATTAACTGATCAAGCAACGTATTGGTCTTCGTCGCAACTCCTACGGTCATCTTGTTTTTTTGCGCAGCCAGCACAAGAGGAACAAGATATGCCATAGATTTTCCAACACCCGTGCCTGCCTCTATCGCCAAATTTTCAGAGCGGGATACGGCATTGTTAACCGCTTGAGCCATCACACGCTGTTCTTCACGCGGCTCATAATCGACATAGCATTGACCTACTGCTCCTTCTTTCGAGAAGGCTTCGTATATTTCTTCACTTGTCGCAAACTCAAGATGGTTAAGTTTTTCAAAAAACTCTTCATCAGTCATATCAGGCGAAACGCCCTGTTCTGCTTCAGTAAAAGGTTTAAACACGTCTTTTCGTACCGCTTCAGTTACTGAAGAGACCGATGTTTTGCGTGAAACCCTGAAGTTATAAGACCCTGCTCTTTCATCCGCAAGTTCTTTGAACACATAAACAGTATTCCATTCGTCAATCGTCGACATTTCTGAAATGTACTTCACCAGATCAGATGGCATATTTTTAACAGCAGCTAATAAAATTCTATACACTAAACACGTTGCTGCGACATCTTCATCCGCACGATGTGTGGAATCAGGACCACCAAATGCACGAACTAAATCGAGCAAACGATGTGAATTCATACGGGGAAGAGCTATACGCGCTAAATCAAGCGAATCAACCCATATATTATTTTTTAACGATTCACCACTGGCTCGCTTTGTTGTGAAAGTTCTATCAAAATTGGCATTGTGAGCAACCACATATGAATCTCCCACAAATTCAACTAATCCAGTTAACGCCTCATCGGGAGAAGGGGCATCCACCACGTCATCATCATGGATGTTGGTGAGATGGGCTACCTCTTCTGGAATTGGCCTATCAGGGTTAACAAAAGTCACATACCACTCAGTAATGACACCGTTTTTCATTCGGGCTGCAGCGATCTGAATTAATTCGTCGTGATTGAAAGAAAATCCTGTTGTTTCGGTATCAAGTACAACAACATCTTCATCAAGCACACCAAAAAAATTCTGCTCTGCGAACTCAGTAAGTCCTTGATAGCGCTCGTGAATCCGTTGAGGAGTGTTTTCTAGAATATATGTTTCGAGTTTTGACACTTTGGTCACATTTTTAGTATCCATACAGGTAAGATTATCATTTAATAAATGCCTTGAAACCTTTTATGTAATACTCCGAGGAGAAAACATGTCTTCTATTGGTTTTTTTGGAACATATGCTCGATTCACCACTCCCGACAAACGCGATGCTGCCGCGTTTCTTGGGGCGGATAATGTTATTGGGGACACTTTCAGTATTGAAATGGATTATTCAGAAGGAAAACGGGTAGCATATATCGTTAATCCTTTTGGCGTTCGTATGGGAACAATCGATGAAGAGGTTGCTTCTAAAGTTGATATTTGCGAAGCACGTGGATGGAAAACTCTTGCACTTCTCGCACTCGTAGCATATTCCGAAGAACCAAAACCAGGATATTACTGGGGTGAAGTTGCCATCATTTCTTACGATCCTAAAAACAAAGAGGCTTTCTCGAATTTCGTTTCACAATTCAGCAAAAAGCTCGGCAATGGGATTCGTGGTGATTTAAATATCGGCCAGCAATCTCTTAAGGAAATAATTAAAACAAACGGTAGTTGGTTCCCTACAGCACGTCATCCTCTTCCAGAAAAGAAAAAAGGAACTGCCTTTGTAAAAACAGAGCGCTCGAGCACCGAAAAACTTGTCGATCAAGCACGCAAGGGAAATAAAGGGTGCATGATTGCAAGTTGGGCATTTCTTCTTGCCCTTGTTGCGTTGGTTGTCTTCGGTTTGCACTCCTGCGGCTTGTTTTAACTTGCGGTTCACTTGACCAGCACTTTTAAACGAGGCTAACGAGAACACCCGTCAATCTACCAGGCCACAAGTTACAACTACCAGCTAGAACCACCAACAAGGATCATCGGATTCCTACTGGTACCTCAAGGATTCAATCGAAGTTTTTTATCTCTTTTGGCATTTTACCTGTAGATATATGTACTATTTGACCTGCGGTTATATAGGTTTAGGTCAAATAGTACGTAATAGGTTGTGTTTATGCACTTTATTTTGCTAAAGCGTAGTTGATAAGTTTTTCGCAGAGTTGAGCAAAAGATATTCCTGCTGCTTTTGCGGCATCAGGAAGAAGCGAAGTCGCCGTCATTCCAGGAATGGTATTAGTTTCAAGTACCCAAAAATGTCCATTTTTATCTTTGATTAAATCAGTACGAGAAACTCCTCTACATTCAAGCGCTTTGTGAGCTTCTATCGCAAGACGCTGTGCTTCCTTAGTTTCTTCTTCATTTAAAGGAGCAGGACAAATATGCTGCGATCCTCCTTCAGCATACTTTGATTCAAAATCATAAAACTCATTGACGGGAATAATTTTAATTACTGGAAGAGCTTCAACGGTATCGTTTCCTAAAACAGCAACCGTGAATTCATCCCCTTCAATAAAAGCTTCCACAAGTGCTTTTTTATCAATAGTAAATACCTCATCAAGTGCTTGGTTTATATCTGATACAGAATGACAGATATAAACCCCTAAAGCACTTCCTTCAGTAGCTGCTTTAATAACACAATCAGTGCCAATTTCTTCAGCGATTTGTTCAGCAGTTTTTTCTGTCTTTGCGGTTAGAACAAATGATATTGGAGTTGGAATATCGTTTTTTGAGTAATAAACCTTTGCTTTAGGTTTATCAATAGCTGTCGCGCTCGACCAAACACCCGGTCCAATATAAGGAATCCCTAGAATCTCAAGCATTCCTTGCATAGTTCCATCTTCGCCGTATTTTCCGTGCAAGGCTAAAAAAGCAACGTCATATTCATTAGTAAGTAATTTTAGAAGATCTTCTTTATATGCCGGATCTACTCGATCTACCTGAAAACCCGCTTCACAAAGAGCCTGGTATGCTCCGTCACCAGAGGCAAGAGATATCTCACGTTCGCCGCTTCGTCCGCCAGCGATTAAAACAACTTTTGTTTGTTGAGGGTCACAAGGAACAGCCATATATCCTGCCTTCATTCTATAAGGAATTTCTTTTGTGAGTATATCAAAACAGTATGTCTATCTTTTTACATCCCCTGCGATAGATATAAAAGAAACCATGATCGTCATTTCCATGCGTATAATAAGCAATATGAAAAAAGACATTAAATCATATTCATTTTCCGAACTTACTCAACTCTGTAAAGACTGCGGTCAGCCAACTTTTCGTTCAAAACAATTAATTCATTGGCTATACCGCATTGGCGTTTCTTCTTATGACGAAATGACTAATTTACCTAAAACTTTTAGGGAAAAAATAAATGAAATATCTCCTTTATACCTAAGCAAAATCATTGATAAACAAATTTCGAAAGACGGCACTCGTAAATACGTCATTGAATACCATGATGGTGCCCGTGTTGAAGCCGTAGGAATGCCCTCTAGTAAATCATTGAGTGTTTGTTTTTCTACCCAAGCTGGATGTGCTATGGAATGTGCATTTTGCGCTACAGGAACTGAAGGATTAACTCGTAATTTAACATCGGGTGAAATGATTGATCAATTGTTACTTGTCCAGAATGATTTTCAAACTCGTATCTCTCATGTTGTAACTATGGGACAAGGGGAACCTTTCCAAAATTACGACGCAGTATTGGAAACATTACGCTTTCTTAATGCTAAGGATGGATTTGAAATTGGAGCGCGACATATTACCCTTTCAACCTGTGGAATTATTTCTGGAATTGAAAAGCTTTCGAACGAACCCGAACAGTTTACCTTGGCTATTTCCTTACATTCTGCACGCCAGGAAATAAGAAATAAGCTTATGCCCCGTTGTTCCTCACTTCCTTTACCGCAACTAAAGGAATCTTTATTGCAATATATAACAAAAACAGGACGACGCGTTTCTTTTGAGTACTTAATGATTAAAGGGATTAACGACACAAAACAAGACTTAGACGCTTTAAAAGAGTTTTGTGAATCGCTTCTTTGTCACATTAATCTTATTCCTATTAACAGTGTTGATCACTCCCCTTATCAACCAAGTTCAAAAGAAACAATGAAGCATTGGGTTTCTGAATTAACTTCTATCCATAAAGAAACAACTATTCGTAATTCAAGAGGCTCTGATATCGATGGCGCTTGTGGGCAATTAAAAAATAAACTTTCGAAATAACCTAGTACTAAAAAGAAGGATTACAGCTAAATACGCTTTAAACTCCACCTGAACCCCATTAAACCATATCAGTTATATATACCCATCCATGGATTCTTCCTAAATCTTATTCCTTACCTAAGAAAAGGGAATATTCCTCAAAACTTACACTCAACTTCGTATGCGACAGGCTGTAGGCCTTCTGGGCCATAGCGACCACTATCCTCCCAACGGATTTTGACGGCCTGAACAATCGTCAATATCCCTCGGGAGGGTGGTTTTATAAGTATGTTGCCGTCCACCCGCATAGCGGGTGGGTTATCGCCTCTCGCGCCAAGGGCGCAGAGAGTAGGAAAAGCCATACACAAAACTAGAGCCTTATATAGTCATAAGGCTCTAGTTCCCGACATTATAAATGGTACTGGTTTTTTATAACTATCATTCCCGTTCGGCAATAGCATTCAGAATGCGCTCAAGTTCTTCCTCGTCTTGAAATTGAATTTCAATCTTATTCTTCCCTTGTACTGTTTTTACGCGTACAGGTGCTGAAAGAAACTTTGAAAGACTTCGTGCAGCCTTTTTAAAACTGGCTGGAGTAGGAAGGCGCTTCGATGTTCCTGCTTCTTTACTTTTATCACGTCCCGAAAGAAGTCGAGCAATCGATTCGGTTTCACGAACACTAAGTTTTTCGTTCACAAGCTTATTTGTGAGTGTTTTTCTTCCTTCAGGGGTGGGGATAGAAAGAATTGCACGAGCATGACCTGCTGAAATCTTTTCCTCGAATAAAAGCTGTTGCGCTTCTTCCGGTAAATCCAATAATCGCAATGCATTAGCAATAGTAGAACGACCCTTAGAAACAGTTTGAGCAACTTCAGACTGAGTCATTCCCTTTCGTTCCATAAGACGCTTATAACCATATGCTTCTTCAATTGGATTTAAATCAGAACGTTGAATATTTTCGATTAATGCAAGTTCAAGAGCTTTATCATTATCTGCTGTCCAAAAGCGTACTGGAATCGTTTTCATATCAAGGCTCTTGCAAGCCTGCCAGCGACGTTCACCAGCAATAATCTGATAATGATCGCCTACTTTATTAACCAAAATAGGCTGAAGAAGGCCTTCTTTTTTGATAGAGTTAGCAAGTTCTTCTATTTCTTCAGGTTTAAAATGAGTTCGAGGTTGATCAGGATTTGGCTGCACTTTAGAAAGTTCAACTTCTCCGACTGTCCCTTTTTCATCTTTCTTTTCCACTTTTTCTGGCTTTGGTGTTTCCTGTATAGAAACAGAATTACCCGACAAAACACTGGATGCAGTACTTTTTTTCTGCTCCGCTTGAATTTCAGCCGTTTTACGCTTTTGTTCAGGAGTTGTTCTAAAGGTAGGAGTCTTGCGAGCTTCTCGCTCTACCACTTTTGCATTCTCGAGAGCATCTTCTGAAAAATAAATACTCGAAGAGGCTTTTGTTTCTTTCTTTTCCTCTTTTTTTGGTTGTTGATGATTAACTACCGAACCAATTACTCCACCCGTATACGTAGAAGTAGTTTTATTGGTTTCTTGAACACTAACCGTTGATTGAGGTTGAGTCGTTTTGTTTTCTTCTTTAGTAATTGATGATGTTTTTTTTATCGCAGGATTAGTATCAACTTCATCAAAAAGCGCATTCAAACCTCTACCAAGTCCACTTTTTTGTTTAACCACGAGCAATCACCTCTTGGGCAAGATCCATGTAAGCTTTTGTTCCTTTATTATCGGGAGCGTAATCAATAATTGGTTGGCCGTAACTTGGAGCTTCAGAAAGCTTCACTGATCGAGGAATTACCGTCTCAAACACCTGAGATCCAAAGAAAGAACGTACTTCTTCAACTACCTGCTTCGCTAAATTCGTTCTTGAGTCATACATCGTAAGCACAATACCAAAGATATCAAGGCTTGGGTTAAGCATACTTTTGACACGTTTCATTGAATCAAGAAGTTTTGTCACACCTTCAAGTGCGTAAAACTCACACTGAATCGGAACAAGAAGTTTATCAGCTGCTACTAGAGCATTAATAGTGAGCAAACCAAGAGATGGGGGACAATCAATTAATATATAGTCATAACGCCCACGTAAACTACCTAAAGCATTCTTTAATCGGTTTTCACGCGCCATTTCGTTAACTAACTCAACTTCAGCCCCAGCAAGGCTAATGGTAGAAGGGAGAACATCTACCCCTTTTCCAACTTGGGCAAGAATTACATCTTCAACGGGTGTTTCGCCTAATAATACGTTATACACACATTGATCTAAATAACGTTTATCAATACCATAACCACTTGTCGCATTACCTTGCGGATCTAAATCAACAAGAAGAACTTCTTTTCCTTTAGCTCCTAAAGCAGAAGCTAAATTAACCGCAGTTGTCGATTTACCAACTCCACCTTTTTGATTGATTACTGCCAAAATCTTCGTTTGGCCAATACTGTGGGTAACAGGCGGTTTATTTTTGAAGGAAATATAAGAAGTGCCTACCGCTTCTTCATCTTCTTCTATTTCAACCTGATCAATATTTTCTTCCTGATCGTTTTCTTTGACCTCTTCAGTAAAAACTTCTCTCTCAATCACTGCTGCATTTTCATTCATCTGATCAAAATCCTGATCATACTCTTTTGGTTGAGAGGGTTCTTTTACGGGAGTCTGTACCTGCGGTTTATTATTTCGTTTCCGACTACCGAATATACCCACGAATGCTCCTTCCTAAATTATTGACAGAATTATAGCTGATATGTTTCACGTGAAACATGAAACCATACGACTTAATTAATAGACAACCAATTAATAGAGTTAAGTGGCTTTAATAAATAATTGAAAGATACTAATAAATACTAGTGTTTAATGTTTCACGTGAAACATTAAACTAAAAACAAAGTGTATTAGTTATTTGATAATAATCGTATCGTAATAACCTACTTATATTTGATTAAAAACTCTATTACTACTATATGGAACAGTTAGCTATTAGCGTCTAAACACAATAGACCCTGACTAAATAACTACAAATAAGATTAAACTAAATTTGTAAACTTAATAATTACTTCATCTAAACTGAAATAACAGTATTAGTTTTATTGGAACAGTTTACTTAAACCTTCTAACATCTGTTAGCTAAAAAAAGACAGAAACATATGTTTCTGTCTTTTTTTTATAAAGGAAACCATTTATATTTAGCGATTTAGATGATTTGTAAATCATCTAAATCTAATGTGATAAAACTGGAAAAAACTAGGTTATTTCTTAAATAAAGTATCTAGAGGCAGGAACATTATAATTTTACGCTTTATAGGGTCGGCGTTGAGCCATCCCAGATCTCCTTGGAAGAGAAACTTCTGCCTCATGTATTTTTTCGAAAACAAATATTATTCGATGGCTTTCATTATCTGATAAATAACCCTCATAGATATCAATAAGTTTAAGCCCGAGCTTTTTTTCGAGTAGGGTAGCTTGAGTTACTTCTTTATCGTCTGGGTGAGCTTTATAGCAAAGAAGTTGTCCGCCTTGTTTTAATAACGGGGAACTCAACTCTAAAAGAGAAGGTAACGAAGAAAGAGCACGAGCAGTAATAACTGAAAAGGAATTTGGTTGTTCTAAAGCTAAATCTTCAGTTCTTCCATTAAAGGTTGAAATTTGATTACTTAATCCAAGCTCTTTAATAATAAAATCAAGAGCTTTAGTTTTTTTCCCAACAGAGTCAACTAATACAGTTTCTCTTCCCGTCATAATCGCTAAAGGAATACCAGGGAAGCCTCCCCCAGTACCAATATCACCATATTTCCCTCTTGGCGCTTTAGTAATAGCTTCTAACCCAAGAAGAGAATCTTCCACATGAAGAAATTGACCTTTTTCCCAAGAAGTAATTCGAGTTAAATTTACCGTTTTATTTAACTCCATAACAAGATGTAGATGCCCGTCGAGCAGCTTACGCTGCTCGAGAGATACTTCTATTGGTTTAAAAGTATTATTCATTGTTTCACGTGAAACATTATCGAGGGATAACAACAACGCGACGACCGCGACCTTCACCTTCCGAAGTAGTTTCTACACGCTCATCATCGCGAAGAGTTAAATGAATAATACGACGTTCATAAGGTGTCATAGGGCGAAGTTTAATATTACGACCCTGGGTTGCAGCACGCTGTGCGGCACTACGGGCAATACTTTCGAGCTTTTGACGTTGTCGGCCTTTATACCCCTCAACATCAACAACAATTGGGTAGCGGAATCCAATTGTTCGAGAAGTAATAGAAGAAATAAGAAATTGTAAAGCATCAAGTGTCTTACCATGACGACCAATCAACACTGCAAGGTCATCACCTGTGATATCAAGAATTAACTCTCCTTCATCACCTTCATACTCATCAATAGTTACTTCACCAACATTGAAGTATTTTAAGATATCTTGAAGGGCGGCAATTGCGGTATCAGCAACAGCATCAATTTCTTCTTCAGTAAAGATATGCTCAGAAGATTCCTCATTACTTTCTTGGATTACTTCCTCGTTTTCTAATTCTTCGGTCATTTTCTCTCCTTATATTCAAATCTCCCCTTCAAGTTAAGAACAAGAAGGGGAGTAGCCGATAATATATTTATTTATTATTTACTTACTTTTTTTCTTAGGACGAGGTTTCTTAGCCTTACGGACAACATCAACTTCAACCGGTTTAGTATCAATGATCTCTGCTTCTGCAATTCTATCGCGCTTACGAAGAACATGCATGGTGATCTGCTGCTGAGCAACAGCAAAAACAGAAGATACAGCCCAGAACAACAAAACACCTGCAGGAGAACCCCAACCAATCCAGAGCATCATGAGCGTCATAATAACCATCATAAAGAGAGTTTGATTCTTTTGGGGGTTATTAGTGCCACGTTGCTGAAGAACAGAAGGAAGGAATGTTGCACCAGCAAAGACCAACAACAAGATACCGTAAGGAAGAAAATCCCCAAAACCTAATGCCCAAGTTGCGCTTGGTGAATTAACAAGGTTAGGAAGAATATTATAGAATGAATACTCTGAACCATCAGTACGTGTTTGTAAATCATAAAGCGTCTGAAAAAGCGCAATAAAGATAGGCATTTGAAGAAGAATCGGAAGACAACCAGCTAATGGATTGAAACCAGATTCAGCATATAGCTTCTGCATCTCTTCTTGCTGACGCTGTTTATTGTCGGCGTACTTTTCCTGAATCTCCCTCATCTTAGGACTAAACTTCTGCATGGTGTACGAAGAACGTACCTGTTTTTGCATAAGAGGAAATAGAATAATACGGAAAATAAGGGTTACAACAACAATAGCTAAACCCCAGTCTTGAAAAATATTGTAAAAGAATTCGATGCACATAAAGATTGCATCTTTAAACGCGTCCCACATTAATTAATTACCTTTCAGTTTCTTTCATCCCAAGTTTCAGGAACAGGATCATAACCATAATCTCCACCAGGACGACAACGTATTATACGGCGGATTGTTAAATACGATCCTTTTATAAAACCAAACCGTTTTAAAGCAGTAATTCCGTATTGAGAACATGTCGGATAAAACCTACATGAGGCAGGAAATAAAGGGGAAATTATTATTTGATAAAGCTTAATTATCCCAACACATATCTTTTGGGGAAATAAGCAAATAATCCTCTTAACACTACCTAACGTCATTACAACCCCAAAACACTACACTTACATATTATTAAGAATAGTTGTGAAGGTTTTTCTACACGTCTCTAGCACTTTACTATAAGAAAGCTCAGTTGTTCTTCTTTTTGCAAGGAAAACAACATCTATATTCGGCCAAGGACCTCCGAGCTCATGACAAACTTCTCGCATTCTTCGTTTTGCTCTATTCCTCCAAACAGCATTGCCATTCTTTTTACCCGCAATAAAAGCAACACGGCCCAAATGGCCGTGTTGTTGCGGATCCTCTAACACTAATATCGTTAAAGCGGATGTGTTATAGCGTTTTCCGTTTGAAAAAATATAAGAAATGTCTGAGCTGGATTTAATTGTTCCTAACACAGCTTCTCTTAAAACTAGACACAGAGACGCTTACGACCCTTAGCGCGACGTGCAGACAACACAGCGCGGCCACCTTTAGTTGCCATACGAGCACGGAAGCCGTGAGTTTTTGCACGCTTACGAGTATTTGGTTGATAAGTGCGCTTCATTACTTTTCCTTTCAGATTTAGAGTAACTTCGAAATTATACAATGACTGATCATTGTGTCAAGTACTTTATTATTATGCGTGGTAGGGGGTAGGTTTTCCACATTTATATATAAAGCTTAATGTGGAAAATGTTAATAACTCGTTCTTCTGTATATAAAGCAATGTTTACAGGTTAGTGGATATTAATTTGTCAAGTATAAATCAGTAATTTTGTAACGATTTTTTTAAATGTATTCATAGGAAAGAAAATAAAAATAAGCTATTGACCTGGTGTTTTAACAATTAGGGGTTTTATTATTTTTACATAACCCCTCGTCAACGCAATTAAATAGTTCACGTATTAAACAGAACCATTAAAACAATCACTGAATCATAGTATTGAAAACTTTTTCCATATTGGGTTTCTATTTTTCATACTTCCTTTTTCACTTTTTTAAAGTTTTCCACTTTTTATTGAAAAGATGTTGAAAAGATTGAAAACATTCGTGAAAAACTAATTGAAAGTTGAAAAGCATTAAAAAAGCACGTTAAAAAGAGTGAATAATTCCGTAAAATCCAACATTTAGATCAATAAATACAGTAGAGTATTGAAAAGTTTGAAAAACACTTTAGAAACGAAGCATTTAAATGGAAAACTACCAGGAACAAAACCCTTCTCACGGAAACACTACTCCTGGTTATCCTGCACCCGCATTCGTTGAGATTCCGAATTTTAATCCTCAGGCATTTCCAACGGTTAATGGCGGCGTTGTTTCTAATCAAT
>FR895487.1:13248-31252 GCA_000434775.1 Eggerthella sp. CAG:368
ACAGATCTACACCAAACCAAATAGACGGCACACAAATAAACCAACCTGAAAAAATTGATTATTCTTTTATCTCCTCCCCAGCGCGTATTGCGGTATATGACAACCTACAAAGCGCGCCACGTGTAATACAGATTCCCGGTGCACCCACTCACGATTACATTGAACATATAGCCTCATTAACATACCAAAACGCTGCAGCACTCGGCGGATTAATCCCTTACACCGTAATACGAGAAGTTTCAGAAAATTTTATCCACGCAAATTTCAATGAAGTAGTGGTTTCAATCTTGGATAGAGGAAACACAATCCGCTTTAGTGATCAAGGACCTGGAATACAACAAAAAGAACTCGCTCAACTGCCTGGATTCACCTCCGCCTCTGAACCAATGAAACGCTATATTCGAGGAGTCGGTTCAGGACTCCCTATTGTTAAGGATTATCTAAATATTTCGCACGGAAATATCTCTATTGAAGATAATGTTAATCAGGGATCAGTAGTAACAATTAGTCTGATAGCAAATCCATCAAACCCACTAACACCAGATGAAGCGCCGAATTTAACAGAGAATGAAACCGCAGTATTAAAGGCATTACTCCCTCAACAAATACTTGGTGTTACTGATGTTAATAAGATAACCAATATCCCTGTAGCGAGTATTTCTTATGCTTTTTCAAAACTCGAAGAAAAAGGCTACGTTGAAAAAGTAAATAAAAAACGCCGTTTAACAAACGAAGGTCATCAAATCGCATTATCCCTATAATTGAGCCAAGAAGATAATTTGTTAAGATAAAACTCTTACGAAACGTTGTGATTAAAGGGTGTCATGGATATAGAAGATGTATGGGCTCAGCTCATTCAACAATTAAAATCATATCCAAGCGTAAACGCATCACAAATTGATGCGTTCTTTTCACGCATTCAAATTCAAGCAGTGAGCAGCGATTTTATAATGTTTACTGCTAATAATTCATTTATTAAAGACTGGGTTGAAAAACACTATGTCAAAGACATTAAACGCGCCCTTCTTGATCTTTATGGAACCGATTTTTTTGTTCAAATTGAAGTTGATACAACCGCGCAACCTCAAAATATCGAATCATTAAATCAAATATCTAGTCAATTGGAGAAAACAGCTTCACCAGTAAACCAAGAAATATTAAGTACAAGACAACAAGTAGTAATTAACACCGAAGGATTAGCTTCAAAAATAGAAGCAACCCCTATAACAGAGCAACTCGAAAAACCTAATAAAGAAAAGGGAAGTTACCTCAAAGAACCTCCGTCTTCTAAAAATCAAAACGGTAACTCTATAGTGAATAATAAATCTAAAAATACCCTTTCTGGCGCCTCAGATTTAACCTTTGATACTTTTGTTATTGGTGATTCAAATAGAATGGCTTATTCAATGGCTGTTGAGGTTGCAGATAAACCCGGCTCAAGCCTTAACCCTCTTTTTATTTATGGAAGAAGTGGTGTAGGAAAAACACATCTATTATGCGCAATACAGAACTACATCAATGAACAATATTCCGATTTTAATGTTTGCTACATTGATTCAATGGAGTTAGTAAATCGTTATTCAGACGCCGCAATTGAGAAAAGTGTCGATAAACAAAGCTTCAAAAACTTTGAAAAATTCTTTGAAGATGCTGATGTTCTTCTTATTGATGATATTCAGGGTCTTCAAGATAAACCAGGAACACTTGGAGCACTCTTTAGGATCTTTAATAACTTAATTACAAAAGGAAAGCAGTTTGTTTTTTCTGCAGACCGTGCACCAAAAAATATTGACCTCGATGAACGATATGTTTCACGCTTTAACTCAGGAGCAACTATCGATATCCAGCCTCCTGATAATGAAACGAAACGTAATATTATTAAAAACTTCATTCATCAATACGAAGAAGAAGAAAATTTTAAACTCGATTTATCAGAAGATATCCTAAGTTACATCGTTGATCACTCAAGTTCCAATGTTAGAGAACTGAAAAGTGCAATCACAAATGTAATTTTTGCAGTAAAAATGAATAAAGATCAGGAATTAACCCGCCAAACAGTTAAAGAACTCCTCGCGAATCATTTTATCAGTGAGAAAGAATCACGACTTACGATCGAAATGATTCAAAATGCGGTGGCAGACTTTTTCGGTATTACCTATAACGATATAGTAAGTAATAAACGCAGTAGAAATATCGCACACCCTAGACAGGTTGCAATTTATCTTTGTAGAGAACTTCTTGAGAGTACTTTTAAAGCAATTGGGGAAGAATTCAACCGAGATCACTCTACCATCATGCATTCTTATGACCTTATTAGTAATGCGTTAAAAGAAGATAGAAATCTCAGAGAAGAAATAGAAGCAATACGCGAAAAACTTCGCATACAACAGTATTAAAAGTTGAAACACTGTTCAAAACCCCTATTGAAAAGCAAGCGCAAAAGTTGATGAAAACGAAAGAATAACGTGGATAAAATTATCCACTAAGTTTTCCTCATGGATAAAAGATAGGTTTTCCCCTTTTGATACATAAAGAGTTTTATTAAACCCCACCAGGAGAAATACACCTTTTTCAACATTTCTACCGTGCTTTTTATTATTACTACTTACTTATTATTTAAGAAGTAAAAGAATAAAAAGAAAAAAGAAATGATTAAGTATTTCTAATAGGAATTACTTTAAAGAGAACGTAATATTTAGAGCAATAAATGAAACAAAAATAAAGCAAGGATTATCAAATGAACTTCAGTATTAATCAATCAGAATTAAATAGCGCACTTTCGATTGTAGTAAAAGGCTCATCCAATAGATCTACCCTTTCAATCCTTGCTGGTATCTATATCAAAGCATCAGGAAATCAAATCACTCTCCAAACGACCAACTTAGAGCTCTCGATTAAATTATCGGTTCCTGCTTTAGTTGAAAAACCAGGAGAGACGGTTGTTCCCGCTAAACTATTCTTAGATATTATTAAAACGTTGCCTGATATGGCAATTAATCTATCACTCGAAGATTCTGTCCTCACGGTATTTTGCGACAATACAACGTTTTCTCTTAAAACACTTAATCCTTTAGATTTTCCCGCGTTTCCTGAAATCGAAGCAGATCAAGAAGCAGAATTTCCATTTAAGGTTTTTTCTTCTATGGTTAAAAGTACGGCAAAGATTGTTTCCCATGATGAATCACGTGCTGTACTTACCGGTGTATTAATTTCCCAAGAAGGAACTACTCTTAAGATGGTAGCTACTGACTCTTACAGATTGGGAGTTGCGGAAACCCAGTTGTCTTCTTCGAGTGCTAACGAATTTGAAGCGGTAATATCAGGGTCTTTCTTACAAGATATTGCAGCACTACCATCATCAGATGAGTCAATTGTTATTGCACTTAATGAGAATCAAATTATTATCACGTATCAAAATACAACCTTTATTAATCGTCGTATTGAGGGCACGTTCCCTAATTATCGACAGCTTATTAGTAATGAATATAAAACGCGCGTGAGAGTGTCAACTCAAGTTTTGCAAGATGCAGTACGTCGCGTTTCTCTTTTAAGTAATAAGGTATCTCCTGTTCAAGTGAATGTTGATAGCGAATCAAATATCATGACATTAATGACGAATTCACAAGATATCGGCAATGCGCAAGAAACCCTTCTTTGTAGGATTGAAGGGGAATCGGTTGATATTGCATTCAACTATTCCTTTATGTTGGATGGTTTGTCGGTAATTAAATCAGATGAAGTTTTTCTTGATTTGTTCGGCTCAATGAAGCCTGGAATTTTACGTACTACAAATGGAGAAAACTTCCTCTACCTCATTATGCCTGTTCGTGTATAAAGGTAATCGTTACTTATGGGGTTACAGATACGCCGTATTGAATACCGTAATTTCAGGAACTACCAGAGCTTTCTTTTGGATGGCGTAGGTGAGTCTACTCTTTTTATTGGACCTAATGCTGTTGGTAAGACGAATCTTATAGAAGGGATTCAACTTACTACAGCACTCCATTCATTTAGAAATCCAAAAACAGATCATCTTGTTAACAACTTAGAAGAACCAGCATGGGTTGTAACGGATATTTCTGATGGGGATAGAAAACTCGAAATAGCATTACGAATCAATGAAGGGAAAAAGGAATATTTCTTAAACGGTAAAAAGAAAAAAGCACAGAGTATTAGAGGTATTCTTCCTTCGGTTTTATTCTGTCCAGATGATTTAAATTTTATAAAAGGATCCCAGAGTATTAAACGTAACCAGATAGATATTCTTGGTTCGCAGTTTTCCTCGAATTATTATGCGGTGAGGAAAGATTACGAAAAAATACTTCGCCAGAAAAATCGTTACCTTAAAGATGTTGTCTCGCATAATTTCCTTCAAAGTATTAATGAAGTTTTAGCGCTGGTAGGAGCTCAATTATACGTTTTACGCTCGCGTTTAGTGAAGGAGCTAATTCCTTATATCCAGGATTACTATTATGAAATCTCAAATGGTAAAGAAAAGGTGACGGTGAATTATGTTCCTTCATGGCTTAAGTATGAGTCG
Organism: Eggerthella sp. CAG:368; assembly: GCA_000434775.1. GTDB lineage: Bacteria > Actinomycetota > Coriobacteriia > Coriobacteriales > Eggerthellaceae > Anaerotardibacter. The sequence goes on from FR895487.1 coordinate 17,789, forward strand.
GAAAAAAAGCAATTTGAAACTAATTTCTTTAAAGGTAAAGAGGAAGCGTTTTTTGAACTAGCGACTGTTTTAGAAAATGAGTACGAAAGAGAGCATAAACGACACTTATCGCTATTTGGTCCTCATGCCGATAAGATCGTCTTCTTTATAGAAGGGAAAAATGCCGAGTTATTTGCGAGTCAAGGACAACAACGCTCTCTTGTGCTTGCGTATAAAATGGCAGAGGTTACTCTTCTGAAAGAAAAACTCAATCAAAGTCCTGTTTTATTACTAGACGACGTAATGAGTGAACTTGATATGTACAGAAGAGAGCAACTTATTTCTTTGTTTTCACGTGAAACACAAACATTTATTACTTCTACGAATTCTGGCTACTTTACTGATATTTTTCTAAAAAAGGCACAAGTAGTGAATTTGGGAGAAGATCATGGATAATCAAAAAAATCATATCTCTCAACAAATCACGAATGTTTTTAATGTTATCTCAGAACCATTTCAGAGAAAGATAGCGAATCAAAATTATATTAATCAGGTCTATAAACAATTCGAAGAAGTGGTTGACGGGAAACTTCTTAAGCATGTTAATTCAGTCTACTTACTAACTGATAAGCAAGCGCTTACTCCTAAAGAAACTGAAAAGGAAGATGCTAAACATCTTCCTAAAAAACTCATTATTTATGTTGATACTTCAATTTGTGCTGCTGAGTTTAATGCGCGGAGAGAATTAATAGTTTTAAAATATCGAGAATTATTTGGTATTACGATTTCTCTTTTTGAAATTCGTATATCAAAAGGATCATACAAAGAGTCGTATCCTTTTATTGATGATGAAGAAGATAAAAAAATACAAGAATATAAACTAACTAAAGAAGACTATGAATTAATTGAGGAAATGATCTCAACTATTGAGCAGCCAAAATTAAGAGATTCCTTCAGAAAAGCTCTAATCGCTCAAAAGAAGAAAAACGGAACCATATATAAAAATTCTTAAAAATAAATCAGAAACCCCTTACAACCGCTCTCATACGCTTACAGATACGTGAAATGAAGCTGTATATAACTATGTTATAATTCTTGGGTTGGCTTTACGCCTCGAAATTATATATAAGGAGCTTAAAAGGAGTAATATTGTCCGCTCAATCATCTCATTACAGTGGTCAAGATATTCAAATCCTTGAAGGACTTGAAGCAGTAAGAAAAAGACCTGGTATGTATATCGGATCAACTGGCCCTCGCGGTCTTCATCATTTGGTCTATGAGGTTGTTGATAATGCGGTTGATGAAGCGTTAGCAGGGTATTGCAACACCATCGATGTAACAATTCACTCTGATAACTCAATCACTGTTATCGATAATGGACGCGGTATTCCTGTTGATATGCACCCAAAAGAAAAAATTCCCACAGTTGAGGTTGTTCTTACTATTCTTCATGCAGGTGGTAAGTTCGGCGGTGAAGGGTATAAGGTATCCGGTGGCCTTCATGGAGTGGGTGTCTCTGTTGTAAATGCTCTTTCTACTCAGGTAATAGTTCAGGTTCGCCGCGATGGAAAAGAATATGAAATTTCTTTCGACCATGGTAAAACGAAAGAAAAGCTCCATGAAATCGGAATGGCTGAAGAAACAGGAACAACGGTAACTTTCTGGCCAGACCCTGAAATTTTTAAAGAAACAACCGAATACGACTATCTCACGTTAGCTGCACGTTTTCGTGAGATGGCCTTTTTAAATAAAGGACTTAAAATAACTCTCACTGATGAGCGCAGTGTTAACGACGAAGGAAATCCCACTCGTGAAATTTTTCAGGCATTAGGTGGCCTTCAAGATTTTGTTAGATTTCTTAATAAAGATAAAGAAATTCTCAACTCACCTATTTATTTTGAAGCCGAAAATGACGATGGTATCGTTGAAGTGGCAATGCAGTGGTCAACTTCCTATTCGTCAAATTCTGTTTTGTCCTTTGCAAATAACATTCATACCATCGATGGTGGTACTCATCTTGATGGTTTTAAACAAGGTGTAACACGTACGATTAATGATTACGCGCGCAGTAAAGGTATTCTCAAAGAAAAAGATAGCAACCTTTCAGGTGACGATACTCGTGAGGGATTAGCTGCTGTTATTTCCGTTAAACTGCACGACCCCCAATTTGAAGGACAAACAAAAGGAAAATTAGGTAATACTGAAATTCGTCCTTTGGTTCAAACCGCAGTGACTAAAGGATTAGCTGAATATCTCGAAGAAAATCCTGCGCCCGCTAAAAAAATTATCAATAAGGCTACCCAAGCTTTTAAAGCACGAGAGGCTGCCCGTAAAGCACGTGAAATGACACGTCGTAAAGGAGTTCTTGATTCATTTTCACTTCCAGGAAAGTTGGCAGACTGTTCAAGTAAAAACCCTGCGGAATCTGAAATCTTTATTGTTGAGGGCGATTCTGCAGGTGGTTCAGCTAAACAAGCGCGCGACCGTAAATATCAAGCAATCATGCCTCTTCGTGGCAAGATCTTAAATGTTGAACGTGCGGGACTTCATCGTTCTCTTTCGTCAGATACTATTTCTTCGTTAATTACTGCGATTGGTACTAATATTGGTGAAGATTTCAACGCTGATCAAGCTCGATATCATCGAATTATCATTATGACTGATGCTGATGTCGATGGTGCCCATATTCGGTGTTTGCTATTAACGTTCTTTTATCGTTATATGCCTGAATTAATTTCCCGTGGTTACATTTATATTGCTCAGCCTCCTTTATATGGCTTAAAGAAAAAAGGTGGAAAGAAGCTCGAATATATCTTTAATGATGATGCGCTTACTAAACGCCTCGAGGAATTAGGGGATAAAGAAGGTATTTCACTTCAGCGTTATAAAGGTTTAGGAGAGATGGATCCTGAGCAATTATGGGCGACTACTATGGAACCCTCTTCGCGTACTTTACTTCAGGTAAGTATCGAAGACGCCGCTGAAGCAGAACGTGTAGTAAGTGAACTTATGGGTGATCAAGTAGAGCCTCGAAAAGAGTTCATTCAAAAGCACGCACTAGACGTTCGTTTTCTTGATATTTAATATCTCTCGTTTCTTGATAATAAGGAGCTTTTGTGTCAGATAATAATGAAATAGATCTTCCAGAATCAACGGTTCTTCCTGCTGAACTAAGTAAAGAGATGCGTACGTCATTTCTTGAATATTCAATGAGTGTTATCGTTTCTCGTGCACTTCCGGATGTCCGTGACGGATTAAAACCAGTTCATCGACGCATTTTATATGCAATGAATGAAAGTGGTATCACTCCAAAACGCCCCCATGCAAAATCCGCACGTACTGTTGGTGATGTTATTGGTAAGTATCATCCGCATGGTGATACGGCAGTATATGACACTATGGTTCGTTTAGCTCAACCATTTTCAATGCGTGTTCCTTTAGTTGATGGTCATGGAAACTTTGGTTCAATCGATGGAGACTCGGCAGCTGCTATGCGTTACACCGAGGCTCGTCTTGATAAGCCAGCGATGGAACTCTTACGTGATCTTGATAAAGAAACAGTAGATTTTCAACCTAACTACGACGAAAGTTTAGAAGAGCCTGTTGTTTTACCTGCACGTTTCCCGAATCTTTTAGTAAATGGTTCTTCAGGTATTGCGGTTGGTATGGCGACGAATATTCCTCCTCATAATTTAGGAGAAACCATCGATGCTACCTGCTTAATGCTAGATAATCCTGACTGCACCACTGAAGAACTTATGGAAGTTTTGCCTGGGCCAGATTTTCCTACAGGTGGAATTATCATGGGTCGCAAAGGGATTCGTGATGCTTACGAATCAGGTCGAGGAAGCTTAACAATCCGTTCTAAATGCCGTATTGATGAAGGGAAGAATGGTAAAAAATCAATCGTTGTTACTGAAATCCCTTATCAGGTAAATCGTACTAACTTATTGAAAAAGATTGCAGATTTAATTCGCGACAAGAAACTTCCTGAGATTTCAAATGTTCATGATGGAGCGGACCGCCACGGTATTGATATTATTATTGAACTTAAACAAAACGCTATTCCACAAGTAGTACTTAATAAACTCTATAAACATACGCAGCTCCAAGTTGGCTTCGGTTGCAATATGCTTGCGTTGGTGAATGGTGTTCCACGTACTCTTTCTTTAAAAGAAATACTTCACTACTACATTCTTCATCAAGAAGAAGTAATCGAGCGTAGAACTCGGTATGAGCTTAAAAAAGCGGAAGCTCGTGCTCATATTCTTGAAGGATTTGTTATTGCACTCGATAACATTGATGAAGTGATTAAAATCATTCGCGGTTCCGAAACTGATGCTGAGGCAAAAGAAATATTAATGAGTCGTTTTGCTTTATCGGAAAAACAAAGCGAAGCAATTCTAGAAATGAAACTGCGTCGTTTAACAGGTTTAGAACGTGAAAAAATTGAAGCAGAACTCAAAGAATTAAAAGAGCGGATTGCTTACTATAAGCAAGTATTAAGTGATGAAGCTTTAGTAAAAAAAATAATTAAAGACGAACTCCTCGAGATAAAAGAAAAATATACAACTCCTCGTAAGACGAAAATTACTAATGAGACAAAAGACCTTGATATTGAGGATTTAATTGCAGAAGAAGAGGTCGTAGTAACAGTTACTAAAGCGGGGTATATTAAGCGAATTCCTGTTGCAACATATCGACAGCAAAAACGTGGCGGTAAAGGTTTACAGGGGGTAAATCTTAAAGAGAGTGATTTTGTGGAGCACCTCTTCATTGCTTCAACGCATGCCTATATGCTCTTTTTCTCAACGCTTGGAAAAGTATATCGTTTAAAAGCGTATGAAATACCAGAAGCATCTCGTCACGCACGTGGTTCGGCAATTGTAAACTTACTTCCTCTTGAAAAAGGAGAGACTATTTCAGCGGTTATTACGACGAAAGATTTCCCAGAAGATGAATATCTTATGTTCGCAACCGCGCAAGGTATGGTTAAGAAAACTTCAATGAAGCTATATACCCATATTCGTCGTGATGGATTGATTGCAATTAATCTTAAAGAGGATGATAGCCTTATAGCGGTTCGTCGGGTTGCTCCTGAAGAAGAAGTAATTATGGTTTCTTCTGCTGGTAAAGCTATCAAATGGAAAGAAGATGAAGTTCGTTCCATGGGGCGTGGCACGATGGGTGTACGTGGAATGAAAGTTGATGCAGATACGCGCGTTTTGGGTATGGAAATAGCTCAACCAGATACCGACCTATTAGTGATTACTGAATTAGGATACGGAAAGCGTACACCTGTATCTGAATACCCTTCACATCATCGTGGTGGCCAGGGTGTTTACACAATTACCATGACTGAGAAGAAGGGTCTTCTTGCAGCAATGAAGATCGTTGCCCAAACTGATGAAGTGATGATTATCACTGAAGAAGGGATTATTGTTCGAACTCCTGTAGCTGAGATTTCTCAACTCGGACGATCAACTCAAGGTGTTCGAGTGATGAATGTTGCTGATAAAGATAAAGTTACTGCTGTAGCGGTAACAGAATCTCATGAGAAGAAGTCGGACGAAGATAATAAAGAAGAATCTTCCGATCACGTAACGCGTGAAGAATAGTTTAAAGATGTAATAGTACGTTAATAACTACAAGCTAGCGAAATTATCCGCTAGCTTGTAGTGTTTATCTTATAAACCAAATATTTTTTTATAGATAGTATCTTCTTGATTACGTATTTCGTTTTAACAACCTACTTATTTCATTCTCAAGAGTAAAGACATAATCTCTCTAAGCATCAGTTTTCATTATTTTGAAAATCTTCAGGAGAAAGTGATGTAATGAACGAATGAAAACGTTCAAGTTCTTCATCGTTAATCTGTTGATCTCCTCTAAAGATATATGGATATGATGCACGCTCGAGAACATTCTTATCCATATAAATAGGTGCACCTTGACGCAACGCTAAGGTAATAGAATCACTCGGACGAGCATCAAGTTGAATAAGTCTGCCATGGTGGCGAAGAGCAACTTTCGAATAAAAAACTGTTGTTTTAACATCGTTGATTACGACATGATCAATGAAAGAATCTAAATTCGTAAGAGCATCTAAAAGTAAATCATGAGTTAAAGGGCGTGGAAGCTTGATATTTTCAAGTGCAAGTCCAATTTGTGCAGCCTCCTGTGAACCAATCCATATAGGAATAATTCGTCCGTTCTTAGAGGGATTTACTTCATTAGTGGGTTGCAGTACTAATACAGAGGGAGCGGGATTATGGGATAAAATAAGCGTTTGGATAGAAACAGGAATTAACATAAATAACCCCTCCTAACTCGGTATATGTAATTAATAGGTTATACTTGTTTAAGGTAAATATCTTTTATAAAAAAGCCTTATTTAGTTAGGTTTTTATAAGATTACAACAAATAAATAGTAAGTGTATAAACAGGGTTAAACAGTAGTTTCTTTTAACAGCTACATGATTTTGAAAAAAAGTTTAAAAAAGTTCTTGACCAATTTCAGTATCTTTTATATATTATTTGAGCGCGATTTTCGGGCCCATAGCTCAGTTGGTTAGAGCGCACGCCTGATAAGCGTGAGGTCAGCAGTTCAAATCTGCTTGGGCCCACCATGAATGTTGATAAACGCTCCATCGTGAGCCGAGTTAGCCGGTGGAGCGTTTATTTATAGACTCGAAAGATCTTAACCAATAGTTAAGATGCGCTGAATGGTCAGCATTAACTTGGTGGCCGAAAAAACGTGGGGCATTAGCTCAGCTGGGAGAGCGCGGGCTTTGCAAGCCTGAGGTCAAGGGTTCGATCCCCTTATGCTCCACCATGTATTTTCAAGCGAACCTGAGAGGGTTCGCTTTTTTATTGTTAGCCTCGCTAATACTCATCTGCGCTTTATAGTAAGAGAAAGGATTACGCGCATGAGACAAGAATCTCTTCGTAATGTTGCAATCATTGCTCACGTCGACCATGGTAAGACTACATTAGTTGATAGGTTGTTGCACACCGCGGGCGTATTTCGTGAGAATCAGGAAGTTGCAGAACGAATCCTTGATTCAAACGATCAGGAACGCGAGCGTGGAATCACTATTCTTTCTAAGAATATTTCCGTTACGTATAAAGATGTAAAAATCAACGTCATTGACACTCCTGGTCATGCTGACTTTGGTGGTGAAGTTGAGCGTGTTTTAAATATGGCAGACGGTGCATTATTAATCGTTGATGCCTTTGAAGGTCCTATGCCTCAAACTCGTTTTGTTCTTCGTCATGCTCTTGATCTTGGTTTACGTATCGTTCTTGTCGTGAATAAGATTGACCGTCCTGGCTCTCGTCCTAATGAAGTGGTTGATGAGGTCTTTGACCTCATGGTTGAACTTGAGGCAAGTGATGAACAGCTTGACTTCCCTATTATCTATGCGAGCGCGATGAATGGTTATGCTCGTTATAATCCCGATGATGAAAACAATAATATGGTTCCTCTTTTAGATACCATCCTTAAAGAAGTTCCTGCTCCTGATTGTGAGCCATCGGGTCCTGTTGCTTTACAAATTTGCACCGTTGATCATTCTTCTTTCGTAGGGCGTATTGGTGTTGGTCGTTTGTTCTCAGGTACTATGCATAAAAATGAGCAGGTGCTTGTTATTAAAAATGATGGTACTCGCTACAACACCACTATTAAACAGGTATTTACGTTTGAAGAACTTGGTAAAAAAGAACAGCAAGAAGTAAACGCGGGTGACATTATTGCAGTTGTTGGTGTTGAAGATGCTGATATTGGAGATATGGTTACCAGTCGAGAAACTCCAGTTCAACTTGCTCCAATTGAGGTTGAAGAGCCAACCATGGCTGTTGTGTTTGAAGCTTCCTCTTCCCCACTTGTCGGTCGTGAAGGTGAAATTGTCGGCGCTCGTCAGCTCAAGGAGCGTTTATTCCGTGAGGCTGAAAGTAATATTTCAATGCGTATCACTGAAACCGAAGATAAATCTGGTATTGAGGTAGCAGGACGTGGTTTGTTGCATCTTTCTGTTTTAATGGAAACTATGCGTCGTGAAGGGTTTGAGTTCCAAGTAGGGCGTCCTCGTGTTCTTATTAAGAAAGATGAAAAAGGAAATAAGCTTGAACCAATCGAAGAAGCAACCGTCGATACTCCAAGTGAATATGCTGGAAAATGTATTGAAGTTTTTGGTTCTGCTGGCGGCGAAATGACCGATATGTATCAGCGCGGCGATCAAACCCATCTCGTTTTTAAAATTCCATCTCGAGGAACTATGGGTCTTCGCACTAAACTTCTCAATGTTTCGCGTGGTGAAGCAACAATGTTCCATCATTTCAGTGAATATGGTCCTTATCGCGGAGAGTTTTCTGGTCGTAAAAACGGTTCTATGATTGCTATGGCAACAGAGAAGAGCGTTGCCTATGCATTAGACACGTTACAGCAGCGCGGCCGCCTATTTATTGGTCCAGGTGAGGAATGTTATGAAGGGATGATTGTTGGTGAATCTGCTAAAGAAGGTGACATGGTTGTTAATGTTGCTAAAGCAAAGCAGTTAGGTAACCAACGTTCTTCAGGCGCCGATAAAGCGATTCAGCTTACCCCTCCTGTTACATTTACCCTTGAAGAAGCACTTGAGTATATCGAAGATGATGAATTGGTTGAGATTACTCCAAAAAGTATTCGTTTAAGGAAGCGCATCCTCTCTTCTGTTCAGCGTAAAAAAGAAGCAAAAAAATAACAAAGGAGCATAAGCTTACTTTTTTTGTATAGAACTTTAATTTAACCTTCAATCTGAAACAGGTTGTATTTCTTAAGAGACTACAGCCTGTTTTCTTTTTTAATGCCTGATCTCGTTTAAGTGTGAAGAGCCTGTGGTGAATTTTGTTTTTAAATGGGTAAATCGTGCAGATGGAAAACAAAATAATCGGTTGTGTAACAATATCGGGGCGAAAGTTTGGTAGTAAAAAGGAATACTATGCAATTGAAATCCTTGATAAAAAGGGCATTGGTTTTAGGCCTATCAGCAGTATGCTGTTTTGCTTTGATTGGCTGCGGTGGAACAAATTATGGTTACACCGGTGGTGTGGCAGCAACAGTAAATGGTGTGGAAATTAAAGAAGACACCATCACAAAATATATTCAGGATTTCAGAACGAGTTCCGATTTGACTACTAATGATGCATGGGCGAACTGGATGAATGAAAACTCTCTTGACCCTTCTAAAGTTCGTGAACAGGTAATTGATTATTACGTAGAACAAGAACTCACTAAGCAAGCAGCTGCCGAACAAAGCATTACCGTTGATTCTTCTGAGGTTGATGCTCAGATTGAAAATATGAAATCGAATTATTCTGATGATGACGCTTGGAAGAAGGCGCTCGAAACTGCCGGTATCACCGAAGATCAGTATCGTGAATCAGTGGAAAACGGATTACTACAGAAAGCTCTTCAAGAAAAAGTAGTTACTGATGATCAAACCCAAGTAGATGATGCAACGCTTTTAACTATGCTTAATTCTTATTCCTCTATGTTTAATGGAGCAAAGCGTTCGTCTCATATTCTTTTTGCATCAAGCGATGAATCTACCGCAAATGACGTTCTCAATAAAATTAACTCAGGTGAATTAGATTTTGCTGAAGCAGCAAAGCAATACTCAACTGACACTGCTTCTGCAGTAAACGGTGGCGATGTTGGTTGGGATGTTCTTTCTAATTTTGTCACTCAGTACACCACAGCATTAAAAGATCTTTCAAAAGGCCAGGTTTCAGGTCTGGTAACAAGCGACTACGGAATTCATATTATTAAGTGCACTGATGAATTTACTATTGAAGGTGAAGCAACATCTCTTGATCAGTTCCCATCAGAAATTGTTGACTACATGCGCAATATTCAAAAGTCGCAGAATAAATCAAGCGCTTATTCAAGTTGGATGGCAAACTATAAAGAGCAAGCAGATATTGTTGTTAACGATATTCCTTCCAATGCACCTTATAATTTGGACATGACACAATATCAAAAGAGCGATGATTCAAACTCAACATCAAATAATTCTTCATCCTCCGATACAAGTAGTTCAGATAGCTCTGAATCTGCCACAACTGAAACTACAAAAAGTTCCTCTGAGTAAGGTTTGAAGGAATAAGAATTATTCTGTGGGCGCTTTCGAGCGCCTACTTTTTTACGAGGCAAGGAAACAAAGTGCAGTCATTATTTCAATTACATAACGCAGTGGTTCGTCGTGAAGGAAAAGAAATATTATCTATTGGTTCGTTCACGCTAAATCATGGAGAAAATATTGCTCTTTTAGGACCTAATGGAGCGGGAAAATCCACCTTTATTCATCTTTTAACTCGCGAAGTATTTCCTTTATACAAGGAAGAGCCTCCTGTTCTTTTTAAAGGAAAAGACCGCGCAACTCTTGAAGAGATTAAAAAAAGTCTTGGAATTGTATCTTCAACTATGCAGGACCAAATTACCGTTCATCTTCCTTGTGTTGATGTTGTTTGCGGAGGATTATTCGGCACTTTAGGAATTCCGAAACATTGTAGTGTTACTGAAGAATCTTTAGAAAAAGCATATGCAGCTCTTGAGTTGCTTGGGGTCAAAGATTTAGCTCAACGTGACGTAATGACGTTGTCTTCTGGGCAGGCTCGTCGTGTGTTAATTGCGCGCGCGTTAATTCATGATCCCGAAGTTTTGGTTTTTGATGAACCAACCACTTCCCTTGATCCGGAGGGTATGTATTATGTGCGTAAAGCTATGCGTGATTTAGTGAAAATAGGAAAATCTATTGTGTTAGTAACGCATTATCCTGAAGACATTATTCCTGAAATTAACCGTGTGGTTATGATTAAAGAAGGAACACTCTTTGCTGATGGAAGCAAGCAAGAATTATTAACGAGTAGTAATATGTCAAAGTTATTTGATGTTCCTTTAAGGGTATTAGCACAAGATGGATATTATTCACTTGTTAGTGAGTACTAATTTGTTATATACTACGTTCTCGCACAGAGTGTTAAAACTTATACGTGCATGATGGAGAGCTGTCCGAGCTGGCCGAAGGAGCACGATTGGAAATCGTGTATGCCCCAAAAGGGTATCTAGGGTTCGAATCCCTAGCTCTCCGCCAGAAAATTTAACGCCCGTAAGGGCGTTTTTCATACATAGCTACCAACTACGGTTGGTATTTGGAAGGATGGCAGAGCGGCTGAATGCGGCGGTCTCGAAAACCGTTTTACCAGTACTCCTGGTAACGAGGGTTCAAATCCCTCTCCTTCCGCCAGAAATAATGCGTCGGCTTTCGAGTCGGCGCTTTTTTAATGCCACTACTTTCATAGGCTGCTTATGTTCGTTCACGGAGTTGCCTTGTTCCTTTAGGCGTGTGAACGGTGGTAGACTTCTGAACATTGGAATATTGGCAAGAGGGAAAGGATAACCATGGCTGATCGAGTGGTAGATCCCGAAAACGATACCCCGCAACATGATATTGATGATGTTTTGAAAGCGGTTATTCAGGCTGTTTTAAATGAAGCAGTTGAAAAAATGGAAAACGGGGAAGATATTATCCCCTTTACTGGCCTTGCAGTGAAAGAGAATTTATTTATCGAAACTCACCCGGGCGATACGGCAGAAGATTGTTTCTTGGCTGCACGTCGTGAAGTTCAAGGCGCTCGTGGAGCGACAGCATATGCATTTTGTTATGACGGCTATATTGACACTGAAGATGGCATTCGCGATGCAATCATCGCAGAGGGTGGCTTGCCTGGAGAGGAAGAAGGATACGCCTTTGGCTATCTTTACGACGATTCAGGTATTCAGAAGGAAATTGTCTACATTGGTGGCGCTCCAAACTTCATGAAAGATTTAAAACTAGAACTGGAAGTTGAAGGCTCGTTGGATTCAACAGAAAACGAACCTCAAGCAGAATAGTTTTTTCTGGTGAATAAAAAGAGTTATGAAGCGGCCTTTTCATTTAAGGTCGCTTCTTATTTATTGAGTGGTGAAGAACAGAATTGAGACTATAAAGAAAACAAACTAACGCTTTTTGTAATTTGAAGTAAAGGGTCAAGATCTAGGTCAATAACAGAGTTGCGGTGTATGTGAACCTGTATAGGATTTGATATACGAGCGCGCACTTTTTAGTTTTCGTTTTTCAATCTGGTTTTAATCACAGGCACTAATTAGATATTAATGAAAAACTAATGATATAAAAAAGAATTTTTTTCTAATAATTATATAAAGGGTGTAGGTAAGATTCCGTTATCACAGAACAATACGAAAGGAATGTGTGTAAACGGTGAGTTTGAATAAGAAGTGAGTAGTTTTTTCTTCTTTCATGCGGTATAGATGCTAAAATCATACGGCTAATCCTGCTTCGGGCATGCCTTCAGATCCCGAAGCCGTAAGTCCAAAGGAGGTGAAAAGATGAAGGCTTATGAACTCTTGTTTTTTGTAGCACCGTCTATTGACGAAGAGTCTCGTGCAGCAGCTATGAAGCGTATTGAAAACACTATCGCTGAGAGCAATGGCGCAGTTGACAACATCGATAATTGGGGTAAGCGCAAGCTTGCTTACGAAATTAACGGTTTGACCGACGGTGATTACACCCTTATTGATTTCCACGCAAATCCAGACAGCATTGCTGAGCTCGATCGCGTTCTTCGCATTTCTGATGTTGTAGAGCGTCACATGATCGTACGTCGTACTGATCGTGATTAATAAATTATTTGGAAATCAAACTGTGAATGGAATATTCACAAAATGAAAGAGGTTTAAGATGAGCATCAATCGAGTAGTTATCAGTGGTAACTTGACGCGTGATCCTGAATTGCGTGCAACGGCAAGCGGTATGCCTGTTCTTGGTTTTGGTGTTGCGGTAAATGATCGCAGAAAAAACCAGCAAACGGGCGAATGGGAAGATTATCCTAATTTCATCGATTGCACTATGTTTGGTGCTCGTGCAGAAAGTGTTTCTCGCTTTTTGTCAAAGGGCTCAAAGGTTGCCATTGAGGGTAAACTTCGTTGGAGCCAGTGGGAACGCGATGGTCAAAAACGTTCAAAGATCGAAATCATTGTTGATGAGATTGAGTTCATGACAAGTCGCAACGCTGCGCCTACCAATCAGCAGTTTGCTCCACAGGCTGCTCCTGCAGTAGCTCCAGTAGCAACTCCTGCAGTTGATGCCTCCGTTTATGATGAAGACATTCCATTCTAAAATCACCGAAAGAGGTTAATATGTCTGACTACACTAAGCAGCCTCGTCGTAAGTATTGTCAGTTCTGCAAAGATCATGCAGAGTACATTGACTACAAAGACACTCAGATGCTGCGTAAATATGTAACCGATCGTGGGAAGATTAAGCCCCGCCGTGTAACCGGAGCTTGCACCCAGCATCAGCGCGACATTGCTAACGCTGTAAAGCGCGCACGCGAAATGGCTTTGATGCCTTACGCTGTGCCAGCAGTTAGTGGTCGCGGTGACCG
>FR895487.1:31264-57537 GCA_000434775.1 Eggerthella sp. CAG:368
GCCGCAATCGTTAAGAGGAGGATAGTATGAAAGTTATCCTGCTTACAGAACTTAAAGGTAAGGGCGGAGAAGGCGACGTTGTAGACGTAGCTGATGGTTTCGCAAATAACTATCTCTTCCCGCAGAAGATTGCTGTACCTGCTACTAAAGGCAACTTAAAGCAGCTCGAGCAGCGCAAGCATAATATTGCTACCCGTGAAGAGACTCGCTTAGCTGACGCACAGAAGCTCAAAGATCAGCTCGAAGCTCTCACTGTTCAGGTTGAGGCTCGTGTTGGTGAAGAGGGCGTTCTTTTTGGTTCCGTTACGGCTCACATGATCGCAGATGCTTTGAAAGAAGCTCATGGTATTGAAATTGATCGTCGTCGTATCGATCTTAAGAACCCAATCAAGGTTGCTGGTGAGCACGAGGTAGTAGTTTCTATCTATCGTGATATTAAGACCACCTTGGCAATCGTTGTTGGAAGCGCTGAATCTTTCGCAGCAGCTGAAGAAGCTCCTGAGGTAGAAGAAGCAGAAGAAGCTCCAGCTGAAGAGTCTGCTGAATAAAACGCACTTTCTTGTAAATATATTCGCTTAATAAATGAATATATTTGAAGACCGTTTGGTTTATCCAAGCGGTCTTTTTTATATCTTCAAGAAGTGACTCTCTGGAGACGATACTCTTTTATTCAATGAGCGCTTTCTGTTGTTGTATCATTTCTTAATCCACTGAGTAAAAAAGAAGGGAATAAGCAGTGGCGGATTCGGGTAAAAACACTTCAGAAATAAACAAGGCTTTTCCTCAAAATATCGAGGCAGAAAAAACCGTTTTAGCTGCTTGCTTGCTTTCGTCGGGTGTGTTTGAAGAAGTTTCTCTCACGGTAAAACCGGAAAGCTTCTTCCGGCCGGCGCATCGCATTATTTTTGAAGTGATGCGCGAGATGAATGCAAAATCCATTCCTATCGATGTTATTTCGGTAGCAGATAACCTTACTGCTCGTGGACAGCTTGAAGCGGTGGGGGGTCAGAGCTATCTACTTGAACTTACCGATAATACATTTGCTTTTACGAGCTGGCAGCATCATGCAGAAATTGTTAAACGTGATGCCATGCGTCGCGAACTGCTTTTGGCGGCGGCAAAAATATCGTCGCTTGCATATGACTCACCAGCCGATCCTGCCGAGCTTGTTTCTCAGGCAGAAGCTTCCTTATTTGAGGTAACAGAGCAAACGGTTTCAACTACTTTCAAAGATATTCAAACGCTCATCATTGAAGCGAATGATGAAATTGCCGAACTTGCCAACAGAAGCGATTCCATCATGGGTGTACCTACAGGATTTAAGGATATTGATGCGCTGTTTAATGGCTTGCGCGGCGGTGACCTTATCATCTTAGCGGCACGACCAGCTGTTGGTAAAACATCATTTGCAATGAATCTTGCGGTCAACGCGGCAAAAGCAGGCTCAACGGTTTCGTTGTTTAGTTTGGAAATGTCATCGATTCAAATTGTTCAGCGATTGTTGTGTGCAGAAGCTGGTATTAATTTATCGGTGCTCCGCAGTGGTCGCATTGATGACAATGCATGGGGGCCTATTCTTGATGCTTCAGGCAAGTTATCAAATCTCAGTCTTTTTATTGATGATTCACCATCACTTTCAATCGTCGAACTCAGAACGAAAGCTCGTCGTATGATGCGCGATGTTGACCAGGGCTTGATTATTGTTGACTACTTGCAACTTATGCAACCAGTTATTCCTCACCCCAACAACCGTAATGTTGAGGTTGCGGAAATCTCTCGTGGGTTGAAGGTTCTTGCAAAAGAACTCAATGTGCCCATTCTTGCCCTATCTCAGCTTTCACGTTCAGTTGAAACACGCGGTGACAAACGCCCTATGCTTTCTGACCTGCGTGAATCAGGTTCAATCGAACAGGACGCTGACATTGTTATGTTTCTTGATCGAAGCACTTCTGCTGCGGAAGCAGAATCGGATAAACGTCCCGATGAAGGAACGGCAGAGCTCATTGTTGCAAAGCACCGCAACGGTGCAACGCGTGATATAAAACTTGCATTCGTGCCAGAATATACCAAGTTCATGGATTTCTTCGACGATTCAAATTATTAACAATAAATCGTGAGGCTTGTTTTGTGGTAGTCTCACGATATGAGTAAATCGGTAACTTTCATACACGCGTCCGATCTTCATCTAGGAGCACCATTTAAGGGTTTGCGAGCCCTTTCTTCAGCATGGGCAGATAAACTCGTAAAGGCAATCCCTGAAGCTTACCAGCGCATTATCGATGAATCACTCGCTCAGCAGGTTGATTTCGTTATCTTTTCAGGCGATATTTTTGATAACGCTCGTCCTTCGTATGCTGACTTCTCGTTATTCATTGAAGGGTTAAAACGTTTGGATGAAGCGCATATCCCTGTTTATTTTTGCATGGGAAATCATGATCCGTATACTTCGTGGAAACACGATTTTTCGGCTTTACCAGCCAATACGTATGTATTTAGTCCAAGTAAGCCAGATTACACGGTGTTTGAGAAAGAGGGTGAACCTCTCGTTATCTTGGGCGGGAGAAGCTACTATACTCAAGCCTGGTCATTACAACAGGATATCTCACAAGGTTTATCTCGGAGCGAGGCTTTTAGAGAAACAGGGGTGATAACTCCCTTCGTAGTGGGGGTTATTCATACAGGACTCAATATTGATCCAACGAGAAGCCCTGTTGAACCAAAGAAGCTCCTAAAAAAGAAGATGGATTATTGGGCATGTGGCCACATTCATCAACCCATGCTTATGCCTAAAAATCATCCACAAATTGTTTTTGCAGGGTGTCCGCAGGGTCGCGCTATTAAAGAGCAGGGAGAGCATGGTATTTTTAGAGTCACTCTTTCGGAAGGTTCTGAAGTACAAACAGAATTTATCCCAACGGCTAGTGTAGTTTGGGAGCAATTGTATGTAGATGTGAGCGAATGCTCTACAATCGCTGAAATTCAAGAACGTATAACTAACGAACAGTTTGCCCGTAACAGCGTGGATCATTGTCAGAATATGATATGCCGTGTAACACTTACAGGATCTACGCCATTGCATACTGAACTAACGCCTCAAGTTATACACGACTTACGAGAGGTGTTAAATAACAGCTATCCGTTTTTCTTTATTGATTCCATCGTCAATCATACCCGCCTTGTTATAGATAGATCTCTCTTGCAAAAAGAAGGGCTATTCCCTGCGGTATTGTTTGATATTCTCGATGAACAGAAAAAAGAAGCGAGCGCTTCGATGTCTTATTTGGAAAAACAGTTTTATAGGCGCGATCTCGTTCTTCCTGGTGGGTTTGATCGAGGTTTAGACGAATTGTATGAAGAGTCAGAAACGTTGCTCTTAGACCTTCTAGGAAACAGTGATGTCTCGTGAGTAAAAAGAGCGTACGTAGGGATACATCAAAAAATGATGCTTTGCATGCATCTTTTCAAGAGGGAAAGAACGAGCGATTTGTTTCGAAACCGAGCTTCCCTCATGAACCCAAACCGAGTCCTCATTATCTTGAATATGTAAAAGTGACAAGTTTTGGTAAATTCGCCAATACCATTGTTGGTCCTTTCCAGCCAGGATTAAATGTTGTGTTTGGTTCAAACGAATCAGGTAAAACTACGCTCAATGAACTTATTAAGGGAGTTTTGTTCGGTTGGCCTTCCGCTCGAAAAGGAGTTAACTCATATCGCCCCGAAGGAAGCGAACGTGTGGGCAGTTTGTTCTTTAAGGATAAGGCAAGTCATGAGGTTTCTGAGCTGAAACGCATAAAGAATACCGATGAGCTAGAAGATACTTTTCACGTGCGTGACGATATTGATAGCGAAACATTTTCAACAATGTTTGCCCTTACCAGCGATGAATTGATGCAACTCGATAAACATAATGAAATTACTGCCCGTCTTTTGACGGCAGGGTCAGGAACGTCGGCTTCTCCCGCAAAGGCACTCGAGATAGTAAATCAACGCATAAAAGAAAAGATGTCGAGAGCTTCTGGCAATGATCACTCCATTGCCAACCTTTTATCTAGGCAAGCTCAACTGCGAGAAAAGACGCAGGAGGGACTGCAAGAAGCGGATCGATTTCGTGCGCAGGAAAAAAGGCTCGAAGCACTTTCTTCTAGAAAAGATGCGCTTCTTGAAGCTCAAAACACTTTGAACACCGAAATAGAAACATTAAAGGCTCAGCTTTCTCATGTCCAGTCAATTGATCAGGCGATAGAGGATACAAAAGCAAAACTAGATGATGCTATAAAATCGAAGAACGTTCTTTTAGGTGATTCACCCCAAAAAACAGATGAGGAAATTTGTTATTTAAGTGAGCTCACTTTGCCTGAAGAGTATCGTTTGCGTGATTATTTAGACGACAAAGAAGAACGTCGGGTTAAACACCAGCATCAGAGAGAAAATGCTGAGAGAGACGTTTTAAAATCGCAGACAGAATACGAACTTATCAACAAAAGCCGTGATGTTTCTGAAGAGCGTCGCCGCGCCAAAATGCAACGTAGAGTGAAGCTTGCAGTTTCAATTATTATTTCTGTACTTATGGCAATTAGCGGAATATGCTTGGCGTTTTACGGTGCGCAGAATCTACGCCTTTCTTACCTGATGGTGGGCATAGGTATGCTTATGGGTGCAATCATGATTGCCGCTGTTGGTATCATCATGAACTTACGTCCATCTAAGCTCGAGGAACGACTCGATGAAAGACTCAATAAAGCTGAATGGATTATGAAGCAAGATGAGAAAAACCTTGCGAAAGTTAAGCAAGAGGAGCTTCATCACCAAGAATCACTCAAAGCTTATCTTGACAACCATCATATGAAAGGCGCTCAAGGTTCAATTCGCCGAGCTCGCTATATGCTTGATATGGCGCGCGAATATCGCTCTCAGAAGGAGCTTAAGGAACAAAATAAGCAAGCATTGAATTTGCAGGAATCCTCTCTTCGTGCAGCACTTAAGAGCCTTGAAGATGAACGCGCGTCAGCGTTTTATGAGGTAGGTTTGCTTGATCACGCACGTCTTGAGGATATAGAACTACGTATTCAACAAAAAGAAGACGAGCGTAACGCAACTATTAAGCTTAGTAACGAAACGCATCGTCAATACGGAGAGATTTATCAGGAGCTCCAACAGGCTCAACATCGACAAGATTTCGATCAATATAAACTCGATCTTGAGATCGTTGATTCTTGTTTGCTTGAGGAATACCGCGATCTTGCTCGGTTGCTGCTTGCGAAGCGCTCTTTGGAAACCGCCATTAGCGAGTGGGAAAGAAAAAGCCAACCAGAAGTGTATCTTCGTGCATCGTATTTACTGAATCGGATGACACAGGGTGCTTGGCAGCAGGTTCGTATGAATTCTGAGGGAGATATAGAAGTGATCGATGCCCTTAGAACGGCACGTTCTCCTTATCTTCTTTCTCTTGGAACGCGTCAACAGCTCTATTTAAGTTTACGTATTGCTTTACTGATGATGTCTGACAATGTGGGAAGGTCATTGCCAGTTCTGTGTGACGATATTCTAGTGAATTTCGACGAGAAGCGACGGATCGGCGCCGCCCAAGCTCTCTTGGATTTGGCGCAGTATCGCCAAGTTGTGGTATTTACTTGCCATCCAGAAATAGTAAGTCTCATGCAAGGCGTTGATTCGTCTCTTAATTTCTTGGAACTGTAGTATCATTCACTAAGTAAGACCAATATAGGGATATTCTCTCTAATGCTTTAAGACCTGCAGTAACCCATCATAGGTGGATGCGAAGTAACTGTGGGCAGCACCAACCGAAAGGACTGATCATGCCGAGCACTGTTCTTCTAGGCGCTCAATGGGGCGATGAAGGCAAAGGCAAAATCACGGACCTTATTTCCAGTGATTATGACTACGTTGTACGCTATCAAGGAGGGAATAACGCCGGCCATACGGTTATTCATGGCGATACCAAACTAGCGTTACATCTTATTCCATCCGGAGTTATGTATGACCACATCACACCTGTAATTGGTAATGGTTGTGTTGTTGATCCTAAAGTTCTCACCGAAGAAATGCAGATGCTTGAAGGTGAGGGCTTTTCTTGTGAGAACCTCCGTATTTCTTGTGATGCTCATGTAATTATGCCGTATCACATTGACTTGGATGGTGCTTCTGAACGCCATTTAGGAAAACATGAAATTGGCACTACTAAACGAGGCATTGGTCCTGCATATGAAGACAAAGCGGGTCGTACCGGTATCCGTATTCAAGATTTGCTCGATGAAAAGATTTTCCGGGAAAAGCTCGAGGCAGCGCTTGCTATTAAGAACCAGGTACTTACCAAAATCTATGGTTTAGAGCCTTATACCGTTGATCAAATTTGTGAAATGTATCTTCCTTATGCAGAAGTAATTCGTCCTCATATGGCAGAAACGGCACAGCTTCTTAATCAGGAATTGCGTGCTGGGAAGAATATTCTCTTTGAAGGCGCACAGGGAACGTTGCTCGATATTGATCACGGTACGTACCCCTTCGTTACCTCTTCTTCGTGTTGTGCTGGTGGCGCGCCAACTGGGTCAGGCGTTGGTCCAAAGGCAATCAATAAGGTTCTAGGTATTGCCAAAGCTTACATCACGCGCGTCGGATCAGGTCCTTTCCCTACCGAGCTTAAAGACGAAGTAGGCGAGCGTCTTTGCAAGGTTGGTGGCGAGCATGGTGTAACCACAGGGCGTAAACGTCGTTGTGGTTGGTTTGACGCCGTGGTTTCTCGTTATGCTGCCGATGTTAATTCCTTGACTGATATGGCTTTGACCAAACTGGATGTTTTGTCTTGCGTTGATTGCATTAAGGTTTGCGTTGCTTATGAAGCGGATGGAAAGCGCTATGACTACTTCCCTGTGCAACATTCCGTTTTGTATCCAAAGCATGTGACCCCCATTTATGAAGAGCTTCCTGGTTGGGAAGGTCAGGATATTTCTGATTGCAAGACATTTGAAGATCTTCCCGCTAATGCTCAACGCTATGTTAAGTATCTTGAAGAGGTAACTGGCGTACCTGCTTCCATTATTGCTGTTGGTCCTGAGCGTAATCAGACTATCTTCCACGGTTGGGAAAGCCGTTAAATAATAAAACCGCTAGCTGTTTACTCACTTAAGAAAGGTGATACGTGTGAATATCCTTGTTCTGGGTAGTGGTGGTCGAGAACATGCAATTGCTTGGGCGCTTGCCAAGTCTCCTCTTTGTGAGGGCTTGTTTGTAGCTCCTGGTAACGGTGGTACTGCCGAAATTGCAACTAACATCAAAACCCTCAACATCGAAGACGGTGAAGCTGTTGCTACGTTTGCTCAGCAAAACAATGTTGGTTTGGTAGTTATTGGGCCTGAGGCTCCTTTGGTAAAAGGAGTTGCCGATGTTTTGCGTGCGGTAAACATTCCGGTTTTTGGACCAGATTCCGAGGGTGCTCAGCTTGAAGGCTCGAAGACGTATTGTAAAGAATTTTTGATTAACAACAATCTTCCTACGGCTCGCTACCAGAGCTTTACTGACAAAGAAGCCGCGCTTGCCTATTGCAATGAGCTGGGAGCGCCTTTGGTAGTGAAGGCAGATGGTCTTGCTGCAGGCAAGGGCGTTGTGGTTGCCGACACCCTAGAGGCAGCTCTCGACGCGGTCGAAGCTTGTTTTGCGGGTGATTTTGGACTAGCTGGGTCTACTGTTGTGGTTGAAGAAAAGCTTACTGGTCCTGAGTGTTCTTTGTTGGCGTTTGTTTCTGGTGGTAAGGCGTTTTGTATGGCGCCTGCTCAAGACCACAAACGTGCTTATGATGGCGATCTTGGTCCTAACACAGGAGGTATGGGTGTTTATTCTCCGGTACCCATCGTAACCGAAGAAGAGATGGCCGAAATGTATCGCATTATGGAGGTTTCTGCTGCTGCAACTGCGAAAGCTCCTTTCGAAAATGATTATCGAGGCTGTTTGTATGGCGGCTTCATGCTCACGCCTGAGGGTCCTAAGGTGCTGGAATTCAATGCGCGCTTTGGTGACCCTGAAACGCAAGTAGTTTTGCCACGCTTAGAAAGCGATTTAGTTGAAATTATGCTTGCGGTGGCCGAAGGTCGCCCTGAAGATGTTAATCTGACCTGGTCGGATCAGTGGGCGGTAAGTGTCGTGCTTGCAAGCGAAGGGTATCCTGGATCCTATGAAAAGGGCAAGGTAATTCTGGGCGTTAAAGACGCTGAAAGTATGAATAAAGTCATTGTATTTCATGCAGGTACTGCCCTTAATTCCGATGGTGAGCTCATTACGAATGGCGGTCGTGTATTGAACGTAGTTGGCTTGGGTTCCACTTTTGAAAAG
The DNA here is from genome assembly GCA_000434775.1 of Eggerthella sp. CAG:368. Lineage (GTDB taxonomy): Bacteria > Actinomycetota > Coriobacteriia > Coriobacteriales > Eggerthellaceae > Anaerotardibacter. Next base: position 39,608 of record FR895487.1, read on the forward strand.
GCACGTGCTCGTGCTTATGAAGCATGCGAAGCTATCAACTTTGAAGGTAAACAACTTCGCAGCGATATTGGTAAACGGGCGCTTCTTGGGCGCGATGCTTGGGAATGAAACAAGACTAACGTCTTATACAAGCTTACATACTTTTGAATCGATGGAGCCGTTTTTAACGGCTCTTTTTATGCCTATGTATTAAGGAAAACAATCTGAAGAGGCAATTTGTTGTTGATTTCTATCAATTCGGTGCTATTCTATAGGAAAATAGCTATAGAAAAGGATAAAACTATAGTTTTAACCAATAGAAATACACAAACGGACCAGAAAACCCTGGGGCCATTATTTGGCATTTATTCCGCTTTGCGATTGATTTCTGAATGGAGGGCACACCGTGGCACTGCAATACAGTAAAGAGCAAGAGGCGCTTATTTCGTTAGTGCGAAAAGTTGCTGAAGCTGAAATTAAGCCCTATGTCGCCGACGCTGATCGTGAAGGCTACTGTCCCGAAGAACTCTTTGAGTGGGGATTCGATCTAGGTCTTCATCTCGTCGAAATTCCAAAGGAATATGGCGGAACGGGTTTGACATACGAGACAACCGCAATGTTGTTTGAGGAACTTGCAAAAGTTGATGCGGGATATGCTATTACGTTTGTTACAACGTTTGTAGCTTTGAGAAATGTTATTTTGGCAGGAACGCCAGAACAGGCTCAGTTCTTTGCCGATGTTATTAATCAGCGAAAATTTGCCGCGTTTGCTTTGACTGAGCCTAATGCAGGGTCAGATGTTTCCGGCATGCATTCATCAGCAGTTAAAACCACAACGGAAGAAGGAGAAGGGTATCTCCTCAATGCAAACAAGGTCTTCATTACTAATGGCGGCCTTGCTTCTATTTATGTGATTTTTTGTAAGACCGATTTAGATGGTGGTTCTCACGGTATTACCGCTTTTATCGTCGAGCGAGAACGCGAAGGTGTTCGCGTGGGAGCTAAAGAAGATAAGATGGGTTTGCGTCTTTCGAATACTACCGAAGTAATTTTGGAAGATGTTTGGGTTCCTGAAAGCCATGTGCTTGGCAAGATTGGAGGGGGCCTAAAAATAGCGCTCAACGCGCTTAATTTGTCGCGTGCGTTTGTGTGTACTATGGGTGTTGGTATTATGCAGCGAGCACTCGATGAGGCCGTAAACTACGCACAGGAACGTAAACAGTTTGGCAAACCCATCGCTTCTTTCCAGCTTGTTCAACAGCTTTTAGCAGATATGGCCATCAAAACGGAAGCCTCCCGCTGTTTAGTTAACAACACCATGAAGCTCATCGATGCGGGAAGTCTCGTTCAAAAAGAAGGAGCAATAGCTAAAGCGTTTGTTACCGATTCAATGCAAGAAGTTGTATCGAATGCTGTTCAAGTATTCGGTGGATATGGATACAGCAAAGAGTATCCCGTTGAGAAACTGATGCGTGATGCAAAGGTGTTCCAAATCTTTGAAGGCACTAATCAAATTCAGCGCGTAACTATCGCGAAAAACCTTATAGGATAAAGGGAGGGAACAATGAGAATTGCAGTATGTGTGAAGCAGGTTCCCGATACAACGGAAATCAAAATTGACCCAGTAAAAAATACCCTCATTCGTAAAGGGGTTCCAAGTATTCTAAATCCGTTTGATTTGCATGCGCTTGAACTTGCATTGGAGTTAAAAGACACATATGGAGCAACGGTAACCGTTTTTTCAATGGGTCCACAGCAGGCCAAAGAAGTTTTACGTGAAGCATTGGCTATGGGCGCAGACGAGGTTTACCTCATCACGGATCGAAAATTTGGTGGTTCAGACACGTTTGCCACAAGCCATATTTTGTCTACTGCTCTTTCCTACAAGGGGCCTTTCGATTTAGTTTTGGGCGGAAAGCAGGCGATCGATGGGGATACCGGTCAAACTGCTTCTTCCATTGCAGAACATCTAGGCTGGCCCCGCATAGGACAGGTTCTTTCTATTGAGATTGAAGGCAATAGAGTTCACGCAAAGCGCCAGATAGAAGAAGGCGTCGAAGTAGTAGAGGCAACGCTTCCTTTGGTTTGTACAGCAATTAAAGAAACCAACAAACCACGCTATGCAACAATTAAAAGCACCCTTGATTCCCTTGAAGCGGAAATACCAGAAATTACCTTTGAGGATATTAAGGATTTAGTCGACGAGACAAAAATTGGTCTTAAAGGTTCTCCTACCAAAGTTAAAAAATCATTTGTTCCCGAGCGCAATGCTCATGGCGTGTTCCTTGAGGGCGCTCCTAAAGAAAAAGCGCATCACTTACTTGAAGAATTGCACGATGCAAAACTAATTTCATAAGAGCAGCTACAAAAACCATTCAAGAATTTTCCAATTGCGTATGTATACATATCCGTTAGGAAAGGGATAAATCATGAGCGCAACCAGTATTGATTCCTCCGTAAAACAAAGTAAAGAAGTTTCTTCGAATACCGTACAAGCAACAGTTGAAACACCAAAAGCTCATACATGGTCTGATGTTCAGGATGTGTGGGTATTTATTGAGTCGTTTCAAGGAAAGCCTAAGGCAGTGGGCGCAGAACTTTTGGGAAAGGGAAAAGAACTTGCTAACTGTCTTGGTCAGCAAACGGCAGCAGTGGTTATTGGTTCAGATGTCGAAGAGGCCGTCGCGTTTTCGGTGCGTTACGGTGCGGACAAAGTGTATGTTATTCAGGGGGAAGAATATGCTCACTATACAGCGGATGCCTATGGTAGCGCTTTCTTGCACCTGTGCGAACGGTATAAACCAAATACCATTTTGCTTGGTGCAACGGTCAACGGCCGCGATCTTGCTTCAAAGATTGCTGTTAGTCTTGAGACGGGGCTTACGGCTGACTGCACTGCCCTTTCGGTTGATGAAGAAACGGGTGATGTAATCTGGGAACGCCCTGCCTTTGGCGGTAACTTATATGCGCGTATTTTATGCTCAAACACCAGACCGCAGATGGGAACTGTTCGTCCTGGAGTTATGCCTAAGCCCGAAGAATTTCCTGCTTCTGTTATGAAGGACGAAACAATGTCTTCAGCAGAATCAAAAGAGGGCATTATGGTGAGCTACGCGAATAAGGGTAAAACGAAGATCATTCGTGTTGATTACCATGTTTCAAACAATCGTGTAAAAGTGGTCGATTTCTTAGCAAAGATGGAAGAGGACGGTATTTCTCTTCAGGACGCAGAAGTAATTGTTTCTGGTGGTCGAGGAATGAAGAACCCTGAGAACTTTGAGCTTCTGAATGAGTTGGCACGTTTACTCGGTGGCACCGTTGCATGTTCTCGTTTTGCAGTTGAGGCAGGTTGGATGCCAGCAAGCAAGCAGGTAGGTCAAACAGGATCAACGGTGTCTCCACGAATCTATTTTGCCTGTGGCATTTCTGGTGCCGTTCAGCATGTTGCTGGTATGGAGGATTCAGATGCCATTGTTGCTATTAATGTAGACGAGCATGCTCCAATTTTTGAAGTTGCAGACTACTGTATTGTTGGGGATGTTTTCGAAGTTGTTCCTGCTCTTATTTCAGAACTTCAGGTTCAGTAAAAACACGTACTTAATCTATGAGTAAGTAGAAGAGCGAACGACGAATGCTTGTCTAATTGTGTGAAATTTGAGTAATGCACTAACAACTAAAAAGGCTTTGGTATTCAGAAGAATGGTAGAGCTTTTTTGTGTGCAGCTTGAATGAAAGGAAGAAACTAAATTAGGAATTATGCTTGACCGAATGGTTTTCTATCGGTAGAATATCACCTCGCGTTGGCATTCATGCATAACTGGTCGGATAGCTCAGTTGGTAGAGCAGCGGACTGAAAATCCGCGTGTCGAGGGTTCAAGTCCCCCTCCGACCACCATTTACATTTTAAAATCCGCCTTTTGGCGGATTTTTTTGTTGAAGCCTTTGGGTCGCCGAGGCTGGGGTTCAGAAGTATGTCCTGTTTGGGTTAGCCCTGAAACAGATGACTAACTCGCAAAGAACCTGAAAGAGTATTCTGATTCGTAATAGAATTTGCGTAGATGTTCGTTAGCAGAATAACGCCAAACATCTACTCCGAGCGTCTTTGAATTCCTTTGTTAGAATAGAAAGACTGAAAATAATACGAAGACTTCTTTGTTCTGAAAGAAGGTAAACATGATCGATTTCAATACCGAAGCACTTTGTCCTTCAGTACAAACATTAATTGACAACAAAGTTGCTTCTCGTGTTCGCGCAAAAGATGCTTCGCTTTATAACTTTTCGTCAGAAGCACAGAAGTGCGCTGAAAGCTACATGGGTTGGACAACGCTTGCAAGCAATCCCCCTTCGTCTATCGAAGAAATACAAAATTTTGCGTATGCCATGATGGCAAAAGGGATCAAAACAATTTTGCTTATTGGCCAAGGTGGTTCAACGCAAGCCCCTATGACACTCACGAAATACAATAAGGCTGACTCTCCCATGACGTTCAAAACACTCGATTCAGTTTCGCCTGTTCGTGTTCGTGCGATTTTGTCTGAGTGCAATCCTGAAACTACGCTCATTATTCAGTCTTCAAAATCGGGCGGAACCATTGAGCCTTGTTTTGTTATGAAAGCAGTTCGCAGCATTTTGGCCGAATCAATGGATGAGGCAGAAATTCCTCAACATCTTGTTGCAATTACCGATCCTGGTTCAGATTTGGAAAAACAGGCTCGCGAAGAGGGATGGCTTCACATTTTCTCGGGGGAGCCAACTGTTGGTGGTCGCTATTCTGCTCTTTCTGTTTTTGGGCTTGTTCCTGCTGCCTTAGTGGGAATTAATTTGAACTCTCTTATTGCTCATGCACGCAAGGCTGAAGTGATGTGCGGAAGTGATTCGCCTGAAAATCCCGCAATTGTTTTAGCAGCGTTTTTGTACGACAACTACTGCGTAGGAAGAGATAAGTTTTCATTCTTTTCCCCAAAACGAGGTCGCGTTTTGGGATTGTGGATTGAGCAGCTTGTTGCCGAGAGTCTAGGTAAAAATGGAAAAGGTATCCTGCCTAACATCGAAGTGGATTCGTTGATGCTGGCAGAAGATCCAAAAGACCGCACCGTTATTACCTATGATACTAAGATCGACCTCTGGGATGAGCAGCAGAATTACCAGAAGTCTCTTGAATACATCAACAGAGATATACCTCGTATGGATTATCAAATTGACAATATCAACGACTTGGCAGCGCATTTTGTTATGTGGGAATACGCTATTGCTATGGCGGGCTACTTGATGAAAGTATGTCCGTTTGACCAGCCTGATGTTGCCGTGGCAAAGAGCGAGGTTCTGCATATTTTGGCAGAGGGGGCTCCTGAACCAACATTTATCCAAGAAGGCATTGAAGGTGTTCCTGTGGGTAGGGTCGAAGTTCGTGTTTCAGAGTCGCTTCTCCCCAATCTGAAGGAAAAAACCCTTGAAGGTGCTCTGGCTGATTTGATGGGTTCAATTGAGCCTTCCAACTATTTTTCAATTCATGCCTTCATTCCTTTTACAGGAGAAGGAAGACGTGAAGCAATGGAAGAAATTCGCCACACAGCACCAGAATATTTTGGAGTGGCTTCTTGTCTAGAGATTGGTCCTCGCTATTTGCATTCCACGGGTCAGCTTCATAAAGGTGGACCAAATTCGGGCGTATTCTTGATTATTTCAACTGAGGAAATGAAAGACGTTCCGGTAGATGATGAACGAGCAAACAGCTTAGGGGCACTTGGAAAAGCGCAATCCCTCGGCGATTTCTCAATACTTTCTTCTCGAGGACGTCGCTGCGTTCATGTTCAACTACCTGACAGTTCTGCTGTTACCTTGCGCATGTTGGCAAAAACGCTCAAGAAGGCTGTAGTTAAGTAAAGAGCGAACGAGTATATACATTCGAAACCATGTTCTTTTTGACAACGAGAATAGTTGAATGAGTAAAAGCAAAGGTTAGGGAGCTCTATGATTGAAGCGCTCAATATTACCGTAACAGGAATTGTTCAAGGGGTGGGTTTCCGCCCCTTTGTCTATCGTATAGCCAAAGAGTACCAACTTACGGGTTGGGTACTGAATGCTGTTGATGGCGTAAGTATTCATGTTGAGGGAATAGCTGAAAATATTGATAGATTTACTATCGCTTTGTCCTCTCAGCATCCTGTTGCTGCAAAAGTTGCAGAAATTGATTTAGAAGAAGCCCCGGTGGAAGGGTTCGGGGATTTTTCTATCCGCTTTTCCGACGACAGTGTAGTGAAAAAAACAACACTGGTGTCTCCCGATTTGGCAACGTGCGATGAGTGCGTAAAGGAATTGTTTGACTCCGTCGATAGACGGTATCGTTATCCGTTTATTAATTGCACTAATTGTGGCCCTCGGTTTACTATTATCAAAGAACTTCCCTACGATAGGTCTCATACTTCGATGGCTGCATTTACGATGTGCGAATCCTGTCAACATGAATACGATGACCCGTCTAACAGGCGTTTTCATGCCCAACCCGATGCCTGCTTTGAATGTGGTCCGCAGCTCGGCTTTGTTGATTGCTTCTGTGAAAAACAAGGTGTTCCGTATGGTCAAAAGCTCGATTTATCATTGATATCCTGGGCGAGCAACAGGGAGGAATCGGATGCTTTTATCGCACGTGCTGTAGAGATTCTTCGTGAGGGTGGCATAGTTGCGGTAAAAGGGCTTGGTGGATATCACCTTGTGTGTGATGCCGCAAATGAAGAAGCGCTTCAAACGCTTCGTCAGCGTAAGCGCCGTGAAGGAAAAGCCTTTGCCGTGATGCTTTCATCGCTTGATGAGGTGAAAGAATATTGTTTCGTAAACAAGGCAGAAGAAGAGCAGCTCACCTCTCCTGCGCGCCCTATTGTTCTGCTGAAAAAGAAGTCAGAAGTGGTTTTTGCGCATGGTCTTGCTGACGACCTTCCTGAGTTGGGAGTTATGCTTCCTGCTACCCCCTTGCAATATCTATTGTTGCATGACTTTGGCGGAATGTTGGTAATGACTTCGGGCAATGTTCACGATGAACCCATCGTGACCACGGAAAAAGAAGCACTCACAAAGCTGCATTCAATAGCAGATGCTTTTTTGGTTCACAATCGTGACATTGAAAGTCGCTACGATGATTCAGTCGTGAGGGTGCTTTCTTTGTGCGAAGGGGCTGTTGCAACAAAGGCATGCAAACAAGATGAAAATACTCTCATCTTGCAGGTTATCCGTCGAGCACGCGGTCTTGCGCCTATGCCGCTCGCTATTCCTTGCGAAAGTGAAAGCCTGTCGGTGTTTGCTACGGGTCCTGAGCAAAAAAACACGTTCACCTACACGCGAGGAAAAGAAGCCTTTGTTTCCCAGCATATTGGAGATATGGAGAATGCTGAAACGTTTGATGCATGGCTTGAAACAAAAGCAATTTATGCAGAGCTGTTTCACATGAAACCTTCCGTTCTGGCTGCTGATTATCATCCAGAATATCTCACAAGCAAGTGGGCCCACGAGCAAGAAGGTAAGCCGCTCGTTCAGGTGCAGCATCATCATGCTCATGTTTTGTCAGTTATGGGTGAAAACAATCTTGAGGGACCGGTCTGTGGTATTGCGTTCGACGGAACAGGCTATGGAGCTGATGGTGCTATTTGGGGCGGAGAAGTACTGCTTTCCAACTTGCAAACTTATGAGCGCTTTGCAAACTTTGCTTACATGCCGCTTCCTGGAGGCGTTGCTGCTATCAAGCATCCTGCGCGCTGTGCATATGGAGCACTATGGGCAGGAGATCTCCTTGAACACCCTGGCGCAAGCGCATTTTTATCCTCGCTCGAAGAGGCTTCCCTTTTAGATCAGATGATTGAAAAGGGAATCAATACTCCTATGACTTCTTCGGTGGGGAGAATCTTCGATGCCGCATCAGCACTTTTAGGTATATGTACAGCGCCTCGTTACGAGGGAGAAGCCGCTATTCTTTTAGAGGCAACGCTTGATCCTGCGGCTATAACTAAACCGCTCGAAGATGTTTATCAAATTGCTGTCATTAAGAACACGGCAACTAAAGACAGTACTGCGCTTGATACCTCTGTGCTTTTGCTCGATCCTACTCCAGCTTTCGAAGCGCTACTTGAAGATATACAAAAACAAGAGTCCGTTGCGAGCTGCGCAAAGCGTTTTCACGATGCTTTTGTGAACGCTATCGTTACAATAGCCGAGCTTGTTCGAGCAATGTATGGCATTGAGACTGTTACCCTTTCAGGCGGGGTGTTTATGAACCGATATTTTATGGAGCGATCGCTCGTGCAGTTGCAAAACAGTGGCTTCACCGTTGCGATTAATCGAGATTTACCGCCTAACGATGCATCAATTTCTTATGGGCAGGCTGTGCTAGCATTGCACTCAGAATCCTAGGGGTGATGAAGTATGTGTTTAGCTATTCCTGCAAAAGTTGAACAAATTAACAATAACCATCTTGCAACAGTAGATATTTTAGGTGTAAAGCGTGAAGTATCGCTTGATTTAACGCCTGCGGCAGAAGTCGGCAATTTCGTTCTCGTACATGCTGGCTTTGCCATTGAAATTGTGAGCGAAGAATACGCTCAAGAAACCCTTGATCTTATTAAGGAATTTCCTGAACTTGCTGATATGGAGGGGCTCCAGACGGCGTAGCGCTTATCGTGGTTTGTGCTGGAGGATGGTTGTAGGAAAAGTGACGAACAATGAATCTATCTGTTTTTCGTGATCCGGAGTTAGCTAGAGGACTCATACATTCTATAGAAAAGTGGGCTCCCGAACAGGCCACATTGATGGAAGTCTGCGGCACGCATACTGTTGCTATTGCGCGTAACGGCTTGCGCACCATGATGCCTGAAGGCATACGGTTAGCTTCTGGCCCAGGGTGTCCTGTTTGCGTTACTTCCAACAAAGATATCGATACGGTCATTGCTCTTTCTCGTGTTCCAGGTGTGACTATTGCGACATTTGGCGACATGACGCGCGTTCCTGGGTCAACATCAAGCTTACTTAAAGAGCAAGCGCAAGGGCGCTCAATTAACATAGTGTATTCTCCCCTTGATGCTTTAACGCTTGCCAAGGAAAACCCTGATGAACAGATCGTTTTTGTTGGAGTTGGTTTTGAAACCACTACACCTTTAGTGGCTATGGCTATCAAGCGTGCAAAAGCAATGGGACTTAAAAATTTCTCGGTTTTTGTTGCTCATAAAAACATGCCAGGGGCTTTGGAAACGATTGTTGCTGATCCTGCTCTCAAGATTGATGCGCTCATTTTACCTGGCCATGTGAGTACTATTATCGGTGTTAAGCCCTATGAGTTTCTTGCTCAGAAGTATGGCATTCCTGGTGTAATAACTGGATTTGAGCCAGTAGATGTGCTTCAAGGAATTGCGATGATCATGCGTCAGCTTCATGAAGGCCGTGCAGAAATTGAAATTGCGTATTCTCGTGGTGTCATGAAAGAAGGCAATCCGGTTGCACTTGCTGCGATTGAGGAAGTCTTTGAAACGGTTGATGCTACGTGGCGCGGACTCGGCGTGATTCCCGGTTCTGGCTATGCTATCCGCGATGAATACAAGGAGTTCGACGCGTTTGCGCGCTTTTCTCCTGAGGTTGAGCCAACGCAAGAACCAAAAGGTTGTCGATGTGGCGATGTTCTTCGTGGCATTATGGCTCCTAATGAATGTCCTTTGTTTCGCAAGGTATGCACACCGGAAAATCCAATTGGACCTTGTATGGTTTCTTCTGAGGGTTCGTGTGCAGCCTATTTTAGGTATCTATAATAGACACACCGTTTTTATACAGTTAAATATTTTAGTTAGAAGGGAAACGATGACATTTTTTCAACGTTGGCATGCTTTTTTCGATAAACCAATTCCCAATATTATCTTGAGACTTGTGGTTATGTCGATAGGATTAGCATTTGTCGCGATGGGAGTGGCTCTTTCTCGTGCGACAGGTCTTGGAACGTCTCCTATTTCTTGTATTCCCGCGGTGTTTTCATTTATTACGCCCGTTACTATCGGAACATTCACCTTTATTCTTAACGTGATATTTGTGTTTGTTCAGGTGATACTGCTTCGTCGTGATTTTCATCCACTTCAGTTACTGCAGATTGTATTTGTTTTTGCGTTTTCAATTTTGATCGACTTTTTTGTGCCCATTTACGCAGCTGTTCCTTTTGCCAATTATCTTGCTCAAGTTGTGGGCAGCGTAATAGCGTGTGTATTCACCGCAACGGGTGTGTTCTTGCAGGTGAAAGCAGCGCTTATCATGCTTCCAGGTGATGGCATCGTCCTTACGGTTGCCCGAGTTTTTAAGAAAGACTTATCGAAATGTAAAATTGCTTTCGATTCATCTATGGTTGCTATTGCTGCTATTTCTTCACTTGTTTCGATGGGCGGTTTGTTCGGAGTTCGTGAAGGAACAATTCTCATGGCGCTTTGTACGGGATTGTTCATGCGCGGATTGCATCGCGTTTTTTGTAACTTTGAAAAGTTTGTACCTACCAAAGGGCATGTAACTCTTACTCCTCAAGAACAGCAGTAACCTGCTGCTTCTTTCGCTCGTTTCAGATAAAGCAACAAACCTGTATAGTGTGTTGAATAAGCGGACAAAAGAAAAGGTTAAGCAATGAGAGCGAACCCAACAAAGAAACTTAATCCAAAAATTAAAGCTGTATGGCGCATTAGTGACGCAATAGCAATATCTGCTATTGCTGCTGCCTTTATTGTTCCAGGAATCTTTGTTTTGCTGCTCGAGCCCAGCATCGCTTTTTTTGCGGAAGTGTATTGTTTGGCTTGTTTAGTCTTATATATTACTGCCTTAGTTGTTTTTCTTTTTATAGTCACACCTATTCGTTATGTTCGCTGGAGCTATGAGCTATCTCCTGATTATTTAGATATTGCGTATGGAATAATATGGAGAAAGCGCTTTATTATTCCGTTTATTCGTGTTCAAAATACCGACACAAAACAAGGACCTGTTTTGCGTGCTTTTGGCCTTTCTTCTGTAACTGTTTCTACGGCTGCGGGTTCTCATGTTATTCCAGGATTAATTACCGCTGAGGCTAACGATGTTCGCGATAGAGCGGCTGAATTTGCTCGTTTGGCAAAGGAAGACGTGTAAGCGATGGAAGAAAACGAAAAATATAAGCTTCATCACACCTACATTTGGCTTGCATCACTAGAGGTGCTGCCCATCGTCTTTTTTGCGACAGTATTTTCGATTGTTCCCCCTCTGTTTGCTTCCTTCGAAGAGTACGGGATTACTTTTATTGATCCTCTTGTTGCTTCGATTCTTATTACTGTTTTGTTTACGTTGCTTGTCGCGGGGATTATTTTGGGGGTGCAAGCCCTTTTCTACAAGTATATTTGGTACGAATTTGGAAGTGACGATTTTAACTATTATTCGGGGGTTCTAAGTAAGAAACATGCCCACGTTCCTTATCTGAAAATCCAATCAGTAAACCAGAAGGCAACTTTGTTGCAGCGCCTTGCGGGAGTATGTACGGTTGAAATTGAAACAGCAGGGGGTTCGAGCAATAAAGCAATCAAGATCGCTTATGTGAAAAACGAAGAAGCGGAGCGAATTCGTCAGCGTGTGTTTAAAGGAAAGCAGGGGTTACCATACGGTGCAGAAAATGCTGATGATTTAGCCTCGAACACTTTAGGCGAAAGCGGTGCCAATAAACATAATGTCTTAGATTATCCTGCAGAATATTCCGATAGATTTCGTGGGGTATTTGGTGGTAGTGAGTTAAATACAGGTTTTACCACGTATGAATATAGCCTTTCAAACAAAGAGCTCATTCTATCTGCGATAACAGGAAAAAGTACCTTCTCTATTACGCTCTTGCTCGGGTTGGTTTCAGTTACGGTAGCTACCCTATCATTTTTGATGGATGCACTTTTTGTTTCTGAAGATGCGATTATTCAAGCGGTATATAACGTTACGCTTGATTCGGTTGGCATGAATATCTTGCTGGCCTTGTTTGCCTCAATCGTTTTTTTCTTGATTTCGATATGGGTCGTCATAACGATTGGTACGTGTATTTCGTACGGAGGGTTTCGAGCTCGTCGAAAAGATAACCGTGTAGAAGTTGAGTATGGAATTTTAAGCCATCGATTTAGTGGTATGGATATCGATCGCATTCAATCGATACATATTTCTCAATCGTTTTTTCAACGGATTATTGGTTATTGCTCGGTTTCGTATGGACGAATTGCGGCGAGTTCGGAAGATGGAGGTAGTGATAAATCTGTTTCCCTTACTGCGGATAGGCTGATAGTTCATCCCTTTTTGAAATTGAGTTGTGCTCAAGAAATCGTTGAGTCGCTTACCCCCGAATATGGAGATATGCCTCGGTGTGTTCATCGGGTTGGTCGGTGTGCTCTTCGACGAGCGCTTATTCGCAAGGTAATTCTTTGTGGTGGTGGTTTTTGGCTTGCTGTTGTGACGCTAATTGTTTCGCGTCTTAGTTTATGGGCAGTGAGTGACGCTTCCTCAATAGACGCACCTGCAATTAACGAGCTAATCTCTATAGGCACTCTTGTCCTTTTTGTTCTTTCCTTTGTGATTGCTGCGGCTGAAGCAATTGAAGCGGTGCTTTGGTATCGTTTTTCTGGTTTTGGATACAATGAACATGCGCTTCTGATTCGAAATGGTGGGTTTTCTACTTCTGTGGTGGTCGTGCCTCGTCGAAAGATGCAGTTTGGCTATCAAAGAACTAATCCGTTTCAGCGGCGTTTAAACGTTGCGACACTCATAGTGGTTACGGCAGCAGGTTATTCCTGTAAAAAAGAGCGCTTAATCGATGCCACTCAAAAGGACGTAACCGCTTGGTTACAGTGGATGCTTCCACGTAATAACGTGCGCTATGATGACTCACAAGAACATGAGGCGAGGGGATGTTGTGAACAAGGACACCAACATACGTCATGATGTGGTTTTACCCCGTGGATGGGTGCCCGCTCAGCTTCAAGATCCTTCGGATTTTAACGGGAAACCATCCCGTTCGAAAAAACCTCAGAATCCTAAAAAAAAGAAAAAGCCTGTTCGCGAATATACTATCAAGGAAGAAATTGTGAACAGTATCACTCATGGCATTGGTGCTTTGCTTGCCATAGCCGCTATTCCTTTGTGTACGGTAACTGCCGTATCTGATGGGTCGGGGCTGCTGCTTGCAGGTGCGCTAATCTACAGCATTTTTATGCTGCTGGAATATTTAATGTCTACGCTCTATCACGCTCTTCAGGTTGATGGCGCAAAGCGCGTTTTTAAAGTACTTGACCATAGTTTTATCTATCTATTCATTGCTGCCACCTATACGCCGTATTGTTTGGTTACGCTTATTGATGGAGTAGGCTTGCCGCTCTGTATTTTTGTGTGGGCGGTTGCCTGTATCGGTGTGGCAGCTGAGGCTTTTTGGGTCTTTAGGCCTCGTTGGATTTCAGCGGTGTTGTATTTGCTACTTGGTTGGGCAATCGTCTGGTTCATTCCTGATTTGTACTCTCTCCTTGATCCAGCAGGGTTTTGGTTGCTTGTTGCAGGCGGAGTTTGTTATTCAGTTGGTTGCATTTTTTACGTGCTCAAGCAGATTCCGTACATGCATTCAATCTTTCATCTTTGGATTCTTGCAGGATCAATTTGCCACTTCTTTTCAATTGTTCTTTTCGTTCTTTAGGGATGTAAGAAATGCAGCCAAGAAAAGATGCCAGAGATACAAGACTTTATCGTGGACCCAAAGCAATTGCAGGTGTGTGCTCGGGTATTGCTGAATATTTCAATGCCGATGTAATTATTATTCGCATTGCTTGGATTCTACTCTCGTTCTTTTCTGCTGGTATTGCGGCTGTTTTATATATGGTTTTATGGGTGGTGATTCCTGAAGATCCTCGGCCCAATAAAACGGTTGTTGATGTTGATCCCGTTTCGGTTCAGTCGGATAAATATCAAAATGTAGTTGACAGCTCTTGTTCATCTAGCGCATCGGGTGCGGAGAGATTCGGTGTAAATGCAGGATCTGGGCATATCCCGCCTTGTCCACCTCGATCGGCCTCACAGGAAGGCTTTTCTGGCCGGTATGATCAGCAGTTGCAAGGAACGGCATTTCGTGATTATCGATGGGATGGTCATAATCCAGCAGAAAATGCATTTCGACCTATAGGTAAGTCAGAAAAAAAAGACACGTCATCGATTGGGCTTGCGATTCTTCTAGGGTTTGGGCTCGTTATTTTTTTTACTGCCTGCGCTCACGCGTCAACTCTTTTTTTGCCCGGTGTTCGTTTTTCCGATTTCTTTCCTATGGTTTTTGTTGCGCTTGGTGTTGTGATTGTGGCAATTCCAGCTAACCGCTGGAGTTTCGCTATGAGAATATGCGGATTTATGTTTTGCGTTGAGTCGTGTCTCGCCTTGCTTCCGTTTTCTCTTGGTTTGGTGCCGTTTGAAGCAGTGGGTTCACTGAGTATATTTGCACTTATTCTTTGGGTTGTGGCGGGGTGTTTGGTAATTATTTCGCTTGTTTCGCCAAGTGAATTAATCGTTGTGGCATTAGTGGTTGTGGTTATGGTCGCAATCATTCTCTCTTTTGTCGACATCGGCGTTTTCGAAAGAATCGCAACGCTTATTACCATGAACCCACCACACAAAAAATCCATACCATTGCCTATTTCGGTTCATTCATAGTCAACTGGTGTTTTGGGTAAAAACTAGACAACTTGACAACCGTTTACAGACGTTGAAATTTGGCATGAAATTGCATGGACGATATAATTTTCGATGCGCGAAAAGCGAATAAAGGTACGCAGTATTTCCACTTTTAATCACACTACACTGCGAATAGGCTGACGATTGAATCTTCATGATTCTTGTGTCGTCCTGTCTTTGGAGGTTTTTTGGCTTTAGCCAACGTACATAAAAGAAAGCCCGCCCTGCCATGGAAAGCGGGCGTTGTCTTACTTATAGTGCTTGTTACTTGTTTTGTTCTAAGTTTTGTTTTGGTTGATAGGGCGCAGGGTTCTGGAGAAACAGATCCAAGCACTATTGGCGTAGGTTCAACTCAGGCGAGCATATCTGATTCAGCGGTAAGTGCTAAAGATCGCATCGTGACTTCTTCGAGTTCCCCTACGGTTTCGAATGTGTCCGAGACCGTTGCTCCAACAACTACGGCACAGCGCTCTATTACGGTAAAAGATCCCGATCCTGTTATTGTTCCTGTGGCAGTCGACGAATCAAATCCAACAGCTGTCGAGAAGGCAAAAACAGTATGCACGCTTGACCCTCTCCCAACGGCTCCTCGTGTTGCTCCTGATGTGAATGATGGAACGTGGCAGACGGGCGTTGCTTCTGCTTATGATGTTGAGACCAACGATGATGGTCTTGGCAACTTTGGGGTTAATGTTACGGCATCTGGAATTAAGCTTCACGATAACAGCATCACGGTTGCCGTTCCTGCAAGTAAGGCATATTTGCTTGGAAGAATTGTAGAAATTTGTTATGACGGCAAGGTTGTTATTGCTACTGTTACCGATACGGGTGGATTCGAAGGCTACGGGCGTGCGCTTGACCTTGCGCCGGGAGTTTTTAAGGCGTTAGGCGCTCCTACTTCTCATGACTGGGGAGCGCGCACCGTTTCATATCGTTACTTGTAATAAATAAAGCCTCAATAAGTTTTATCAACCGGTTAATCAATCAAGCCATCTCTTCTTGGAGACTCATCATTTCTTAGGCGCTTGGCGCTAAAACGCTATACTTGTGAGCAGCTGAGAAAAGGATGACTATGAGCAATATTATTGTTGTTGGTTGTGGGCGCGTTGGTTCTCGTCTTGCAACGATGCTTTCTAGTTATGACAACAACGTTTGTGTTATCGATAAAGACCCTGAGGCGTTTAATACGCTCGGGCGAGATTTCAACGGCAACACATTTACGGGTGTTGGTTATGATGAAAATATTCTTGAGCGCGCAGGTATCGAAGAATGTGATTTTGTTGCTGCAGTAACCCAAAGCGACAATGCTAATCTTATGGTTGTTGAAATTGCGGTACGTCTTTACGGTGTTCCTGCAGTAGCGCGACTTTATAACAGCGCCCATGAAAGAACTTATCTCCAACTTGGCATAGATTACGTGTGTGGTACTGCGCTCGTTGCCGAAGAAATATTCTCCAAAATCAATTCGGGTATTGGTGATCATATTGCGACGTTTGGTGATTGTGAAGTTCTGCAGTTTGCTCTCGATCTTTCTTCGATTGCGGAACATTCAATTAAAGTGGCCGATTTAGAAAAACGTCACGACATTCGTATTTGTGCCTTTGAACGTGCAGACGGAACTATTAGCTCTATTCCGTCTTCGAGCAGCGTGCTTTATCACGGTGACGCTGTTTTGGCGGCTGTTCGGCATGACAAAATTCAAGATCTCGTTAAATACATGCAAAGTTAACATCCTTGCTAGGAGCGGATGTTAGCGAGCGGAAGGAAGAACATGTACGTCGTTATTACGGGCGGTGGCAAAATCGGGCAGTATCTTGCAATTTCATTGCTTAAAGAAGGAAATCAAGTTGCTGTTATCGAGGAAAGTGAAAAAGTAGCACGATACCTCTCAGAATCGCTTACGGGTTCTCATTTAGTTATTTGCGGAGATGGATGCGAAGTGACCAATCAAGAAGATGCTGGTGTGCAGAATGCCGATATCTTCGTGGCAACAACAGGTCAGGATGAAGACAATCTTGCAGCCTGCGAAATTGCGAACCGTATCTATAATGTTTCACGCTGTATTGCTCGTGTTAATAACCCAAAAAACTTACGTATTTTTCGAAGACTTGGTATCGAGTCGATTTCCTCTACCGCTATTATTGCGCGCATGATTGAAGAGGAGGCTACTTTAAGCTCAATGAGCGTTGCGTTCTCGTTGACATCAGATCAGGTTAGCTTGATTGAAATCATGGTTCCGCGCATGCGTAACAATAATAACGAAGAGGGCGTGCGTGCGGTAGATATTGAGTTTGATGAAGGCATTCGTATGGTGGCGGTTTCGCATAGCGATGAAATTCAGGTGGTAAACGAAGATACGCGCGTTTATCCGGGCGATCAGGTCATTATTGCTGCTGATACCGATATGTTAGGAATTGCTCGTGAAACCATTCGTGCTTTGTAAATAGGGTGGCAGAGTCCGTTTTTCTTTAGACAGAGTTGTTTAGCATATGAGGAAAAATATGAGGAAATTTTTTAACTCTCTGCGTGTGCATATACAATAAATAAGATATGAGGTAGGAATCGCTCGGAAAGCAGGTCTTTAATGATTGGTCGTTATACTCGTCCAGCAATGGGGAAAATCTGGACTAATGAAAATAAGTTTTCTATTTGGAAAGAAATTGAAATTCTAGCATGTGAGGCTCAGGCCGAACTTGGCAAATCAGGCATCACTAAAGAGGAAGCCGCATGGATTAGAGCGCATGCAGATTTTACTGTTGAGCGCATTGATGAAATTGAAAAAGTAACCAATCATGATGTAATTGCTTTCCTTACCAATATGGCCGAATACATTGATGCTGATATTCCTGAAGGGGAGGAAAAGCCTTCTCGTTGGGTTCATTACGGAATGACTTCTTCCGACTTGGGTGATACCGCTTTGAGCTATCAGGTAACTCAAGCACTCGATATTATTCTCGAAGATGTAAAAGCATTAGGCGAAGTATGTCGCCGCCGCGCGTTTGAGTTTCAAGAAACTGTTTGTGTAGGACGTACACATGGTATTCATGCTGAACCGATGACGTTTGGCATGAAGTTTGGTTCTTGGGCATGGGCCTTAAAGCGCGCTCAGACTCGTTTGCAACAAGCGCGTGAGGTTGCTGCAACCGGTGCAATTTCTGGTGCAGTTGGAACATACTCCAGTATTGACCCCTTCATTGAGCAATTTGTTTGCGAAAAAATGGGGCTTACCCCTGATCCTTTGTCTA
>FR895487.1:57603-79333 GCA_000434775.1 Eggerthella sp. CAG:368
TGCGGTGTGCGCTGCAACGCTTGAATCCATCGCTTTGCAAGTGCGCCTTATGCAGGAAAGCGATGTAATTGAAGCCGAAGAGCCTTTCAAGAAGGGCCAAAAGGGCTCTTCTGCAATGCCTCATAAGCGCAATCCTATTACCGCAGAGCGTGTTTGTGGCTTAGCTCGCGTAATCAAAGCTAATGCGCAAGTTGGCCTTGACGATGTTGCGCTTTGGTTCGAGCGCGATATCTCTCATTCAGGTGCAGAACGCGTTGCTCTTGCGGATAGTTTCATTGCTCTCGATTATATTTTTGACAAGATGAATTGGATTTTAGATGGCTTGCAAACTTATCCAGAATCAATGATGGCAAACCTGAATAAGACTCGTGGGCTCATTTTTTCTTCCAAAGTTTTGCTCGCTTTGGTTGACACCGGCATCACGCGCGAAGATGCGTACGTAATCGTTCAGCGCAACGCCATGGCAACTTGGCATGATGTTCAGCTTGCACAACCCGGTCCAACATATCGTGAGCGTCTTGAACAAGACGAACAATGCACGCTTACCAGCGAACAACTCGACAAGATTTTTGATCCTTGGGAGTTTCTGCAACGTAAAGATCTTGTTTTTGATCGTTTGAAAGAACTCGAATTTTAAGAGATGCTTAAGCAATAACTCTACTCTTACCATGCTCTCCTTCATGAGAAGGGGAGCATTTTTTGTCGAACGATTAGGGTTTAGCGCGGCGAATAAACGCGAATGAGTGCATGGTTTTTCTCTTTGTCGTCCACGTTGGTGATTTGGCTCAAACCCACAATATAGGCGTTGTTTCCTGAAGATACGAGGTATTCTCCGTAGCTATCGGTTCCGTTTGGAACATCAATCATGAAATAGCTGCTATTTGTAACGTTCACGGCACAGATAGCGCGCGTTGATTTTACGGCAAACCATTCGCCACACCAGGAAGGAGCGCTCGATGGCGTGCGTCCAAAGTGGAACCATGGAATATTCTGATAAGAATAAGCAGCGGGTTTTGATAGAGGCGTATAGGTTCCTAAGTTTGCAATGCCGCCACCATAGTTGTAAATACTCTCGAAAGCAAAAGAAAAGCCCGTTTCTCCCCATGATGCTTCGTAGGGTTTCATGGAGGTGGGAAGAACAAGAGAGTCGCTTGTTTGGAGGGTGGATTCGTCAATTTTTGTGAGCTGATAGTAAACACTTGTTGAATCAACGCGTGGTGTAATAACTACCCCATCGGCAACGGGGCAAACGCGTGTTGCAAATACGCGTTTTGAGGAATAAACAACAGAGGATTCCTTAGAGCCAAATCGTGCTGCTTTGAGCACAGAATTGTCTTTGCTGTTTTCACCCGTGGTTTGCGGAGAAGCCTGCCAAAAAGCGGTATTTCCCACTGCGGCAATAGAAGGGGTAAGCCAGTTTGAATCGCCTTCGTCCACCAAGGTTGCCTCGCCAAGATCGGCACCAGATAATTGCGCTGTGTATACGCGCCAACGATTTTCTAAGACATTACATTCTGTCCAAACAACACCATTTTCACTGCATCGTGCATCAAAAATTTCAAAATGCTCGGATGTCCCAATGGCAGCAGAAAGCACTTCGGGATTTGCTCCTGTACTTAAAAATAAGAGCGATACCGTATTAAGCGGGCTTGAAGTTTTTCCTGGGACAAGACAAGCGGCAACATAATCGTTGTCTGCCCAAACAAGTGTGCCGTAGGTTAGTTCAAAGCTTCCAACAAGCGAAACGTAATCATCGGCGGCTACCTCGCTATAGGATTCGAGGTTTGTAACAGCGCTTTCGGGTACTTCGAGATATTCGATGGTGACTTCGGGTCCATCGATTGCGTCAAGAGCCATGGACCCCACACCGCCAAGTAAGGCAACGCCACCAATGCCAGCCGCTCCTATTAAAAGATTACGGCGTGTAAGGACTACTTCAGGAGTAAAACTTTTTTTAGAACCTTGTCCGTTAACAGAAGAGCGTACATTTCCGAAGCTCGACGAGCCAAATTGATTTGAAGAGCTATTGCGGGAAGCGTGTTGTCCGATTCCTTTTTCAGGAGAATTAGAAATAGAGAAGCCGTTTCTTGAATAGGAAGAAGATTTGGCGTAGCTTGAACTGCGTCTTTTAGGACGTGATGCTTTGCCCGGTACATTTTGTTTTCGTTTCTGAGGCATGTGTTCTCCACCAAATATTGGTATGCTAAACCGCATAGAGTTATGTGCTTTCTTTATGATAGCAGGACAATTATTTTGACATTTGCGTGTCAGGATACTGCCAAAAAGTGACCAATTGATACAATAAACTCAAACATGAGCATGCAGGCAAACTGTAAAAAATTATTGTTGGTGGTGTATCTGCCAAAACTATATAGACAAGGAGCGTAGTAATGAATAGTGATGCTCGTCGTATTTTGTTAGTTGAGGATGAGAAGGCAATTCGTGATGCTGTTGCCGCTTACTTGGAGCGCGAAAACTACTGGGTTACCGCAGTTGGTGATGGCCAAGAAGCCCTCGAGGAGTTTTCCCGCCATCATTTTGATCTTGTCGTTCTAGACCTTATGCTTCCGCGCGTTCCTGGAGAGCGTGTTTGTCGTGTAATTCGTGACAATTCGGACACTCCTATCATCATGCTTACGGCAAAAGGTGAAGTTGAAGACCGAATCATTGGTCTTGAGCTTGGTGCGGATGACTATTTAATAAAGCCCTTTAGCCCTCGTGAGCTGGTTGCGCGTGTTCGTGCTTTGCTTCGTCGTGTTCATTCAGATTCAGAACCGCAGCGTGAGGTTCTTGAATTTGGAGAACTAACCATTGATATTTCTGGTCATAAAATTTTGGTCAACAATGAAGAGGTTGACCTTACGGCAAGCGAGTTCAAATTGCTTACTACGCTTTGTCGTTATCCTGGCCGTGTTTATTCCCGTATGGAATTGGTTGAAAAGGTTTTAGGCTACGATTTCGAAGGATACGAACGCACAATCGACTCGCATGTAAAGAATCTCCGAGCAAAGATTGGCGATAACCCTCGTCATCCTAAATGGTTGCATACCGTTCATGGTGTTGGCTATCGTTTCGAAGATCCAACTAAACCTAACTAGGATCTGGATGTATTTGCCCGTTTGGGCTGGTTAGATGAACAAGTCTTGATAATCTGACCAAGGGCTAATCCATTCAAAACGAACAGATATGATATAAACAAAGCGTCCTTATATATTCAAATAAGGACGCTTTTTGTTAGGGGCATCGTGTGAGTGAAGGTAATACAGCTCAAGAATGGGAATCTAGGGAGGTTTCCTCTTCAGGTGAGCAACAAAAAAGTCAAAAACGCAAAAAGAAGGGTATGACATTTACGCTTCGCGTAACGCTAACTTTTGTCATTGTTTCCTTGATGACTATTTTTTCTGCTGTTGCCATGCTTTCGTTTGTGTGGGAGCAACATTTCCAAAGTTATACGCGTGAAAACATGGAGCGCCTTGCTAATTCAACTGCTGATAGTATCGCAGTTGCTTATGAACGCTATCACGGTGATTGGTATGGCGGTACTCTTGCTGCGGCATCTTCTGCTGGGTCTTTGTATGACACCGTTTCAATTCAAGTGACCAACGAATCAGGTTTGGTTGTTTATGACAACACGAACGACCAAGGAAAACCTGCCTTCACTAACTTCAATGAAGTTGAAAAAAATACCGCGATTGCACCTATTATCGTTCAGGGAAAGCAAGTAGGAACGGTGTATGTCCGGGTGTTTGGATCGGATACTCTGCTCACGCAACCCGATCAAGATTTCAGGACGAAATCTTATCAAGCAATGATTTTTGCTTCAGTGTTCGCTATCGTCATCGCTCTTCTTGCAGGCATTGCTTTTGCACGTGCTCTCGTTCGACCGATCAATCGCATTACACACGCCGCTCAGGAATTGAAGGAAGGCAACTATTCTGCTCGAACGAACCTTTCGGGCAATGATGAAATATCGCGTCTAGGGAATACTTTTGACCGCATGGCGGATGCGATTGAGTCAAACCGTAAACTCGAACGTCGCTTGGTCACCGATGTTGCCCATGAATTGCGCACCCCCTTGATGGCAATTCAGTCTACGGTTGAAGCCATGATTGATGGCGTGTTTAAGCCTGATGCTGAACGCTTAGAAACACTTAATTCAGAAGTTCGTCGTCTGAGCCGCTTGGTTGATGCACTTCTTAAACTCTCGCGTTTGGAAAACCGCTCGAATCCTGTTGAGTTTTCTAAAGTTGATCTGACGGAGCTTATCGAAACCATTGTTACAAATCATCAGGCTTATGTTTCCGATGCTGGACTTACGCTTGAGTACCATCATGATTCGCATGTATTTGTATATGGCAATGCAGATATGTTGCGTCAGGCAACAGCCAACCTTATTTCAAATGCTGTTCGTTATACACCCGAAGGTGGCACTATTACCGTTATGGTTCGTAAGGGCGACATTATGGGCCAAATTATGGTAAAGGATACGGGTATCGGTTTGACGCCCGAAGAGGCAAAAATGGTATTTTCGCGTTTCTGGCGCGCTGACCCTGGGCGCGCACGCGCAACGGGAGGTTTAGGAATCGGGCTTTCGGTTGTTAAAGAGATTGTTGATCGCCATCGTGGTTGGGTCCGTGTTGAAGGTAGACCAAACGAAGGTGCTTGTTTTACTATCTATGTTCCCCTTTACAATGAAAATGAGGGTGATGGGCGCAAACGCAAGAAGAATCAGCTTGGTCAGGGGTAACAATTCTATTTCCTCGGTTAGAAAAATCGAGGAATTTTAGCCATTGCCTGAAAAATAAATCATAATAAGCTAGTTAGGTGTCTTAAATGGAAAGGATCGCCATGCCAGGAATTGATATCAAGCCTGATGCACAAGGAAAAGTTCGTGATCTGTATGATTTGGGTGACAAGCTGTTGCTCGTAGCTTCGGATCGAATTTCTGCTTTTGATTATATTCTGCAGGATGAGATTCCTTATAAAGGTCAGGTTCTAACTCAGCTTTCTTGTTTTTGGTTTGATCTTCTTTCCGATGTTGTAGAGAATCATCTTATCTCTGCTGATGTTGCTGATTTGCCCGAGAAGTTTAAGCCCTATTCGGACTATTTGGCAGGCCGTTTCATGTTAGTAAAAAAAGCGGATATGTTTCCTGTTGAGTGCATTGTCCGAGGCTATCTTACGGGCTCTGGCTTGAAGGATTATCAGGCAACAGGCGCTGTTTGCGGCATTAAACTTCCCGAGGGGTTGGTTAACTCATCTAAGCTGCCAGAAACCATTTTCACCCCTTCTACTAAGGCTGAAATCGGCGATCACGATGAGAACATTAGCTTCGAGGAGTGCGCAAAGCAGATTGGCGAAGAAGACGCTGCTGCAATTCGCGATTTGACCATCAAGGTTTATGAGCGTGCGGCTGAACATGCTCGGGAACGTGGCATTATCATTGCAGATACCAAGTTTGAATTTGGTCGCTATGATGGCAAAATTATCTTAGGCGACGAAGTTTTAACCCCAGACTCTTCACGTTTCTGGTCTGCTGATACCTATAAGGTTGGCGAAGAGCAGCCAAGCTTTGATAAGCAGTTTGTTCGCAATTGGCTCAATGCTAATTGGGATCGCAAAGGAAATCCTCCTCGTCTTCCTGAAGACATTATCAAGAAAACGAGCGAAAAATACATTCAAGCCTACGAAAAAATCACTGGTCGTGCATTCGTAGCTCAGTAATTATGTACTAAACACAACAAGGAGAACAAAAGGGAATGTCACAGCGAAACCCTCTGAATGAGAGAAATCAGAACGATACTAAAGCAGGAAAAACGCGTAAGAGTGCAGCTTCTGCAAAACCTGTAATGAAGGCTGCGTCTTCAGTTTATATCGAAGATCCCAATAACAAGCCTAAAGAAGGTTTTCTCTCTCGTTTAATGGGCGGCGGAAACAGCAAGAAGAAGGAAGAGGAAGCCAAGGAACGAGCAAAGGCCGCTAAGAAAAGCAATAATGAGCAGGAAGCTAAGCAAAAAGGTTCCTATACTCTTCTTGATATGGAAGGCGATACTGAGCAGAAGAGTCGCAACAAAACGCTTACTAAGACCGATAAAAAAGAAGCTCAGCGCCGCTATAACAATCCAGGCACTTCTGCCTATAAAAAGTGGCGCATTATTTGGTGGGTTGTTATTGGCTTAGGCATTTGCTCTCTTATTCCTCCTTTAGTTAGACCTGACCTGTTCGTTGACAATGAACAGATGTCTTTGCTTTTCTACGGTATTGGCTGGGCATTCTTACTTGCAGCTGTTGGCATTGACGCACTCAAAATTCGTCCTTTGCGTAAGGAAGCCCGCGTTGGCGCTTCTAAAGATAAGTCCAAGGCAGCTACGGCAGCACGTAAAGAAATGCGCAAGCAGGAAGCTGCTCGTGCTGAAGAAGAAGCTAAGAAGCAGGCTGAAAAAGAAGCTAAAAAGGCCGCAAGGAAAGAAGCTCGGAAAAAATAACTGTCTACTCGCTTGTTTTGCGGTGCGGCGCTAAAGAATAGCAAGGCTAATGCCCGAAGTAATTCGGGCATTTTTCATAGTGATAAGGATGGCAGGCATGAGATGTGTTTCATGGAACGTTAATGGTTTACGAGCCGTTATGAAAAAAGGCTTTATGGATGTGTTTAATGAACTAGACGCAGATATATTTGCGCTTCAGGAAACTAAACTCCAAGAAGGTCAGATAGAAATGGATCTTCCTGGTTATTACGAATATTGGAGCTATGCCGAGAAAAAGGGCTATTCTGGCACAGCTGTTTTTTGTAAGGAAGAGCCTTTGCGCGTCCTTCACGAGGTAGGTGTTCCCGAGCTTGATACTGAAGGCCGTGTGGTTGTCTTGGAGTTCGGGAAGTTCTGGTTCGTGGACGTCTATACTCCAAACGCGCAAAGCGAACTTAAACGATTAGATCACCGTATGGAATGGGATGATACCTTCCGAAAGCTCTGTAAGGGTTTGGAAGAGGGAGTGTTGCCCTCAGGCGAAAGGGTAAACGCTAAGCCAGTGATTATGTGTGGCGATTTTAATGTAGCACACCAAGAAATTGATCTAAAAAATCCCCGTACTAATCGTGGTAATCCTGGTTTTTCTGATGAGGAGCGCGAAAAGTTCACTAAGCTTTTAGATGCGGGGTTCATTGACACCTTTCGTTATTTGAACCCCACCACTGAGGGAGCTTATTCGTGGTGGAGTTATCGTTTTAATGCACGAGCGAATAATGCAGGATGGCGCATCGATTATTTTCTTGTAAGCGACGTGCTTAAAAATGCAATTCAATATGCGCATATTTATAACGATATTTTCGGGAGCGATCATTGCCCCGTTTCCGTGGAGTTGGAATTATAGAAACGCTAAGCAAGTGAGTGTTCTGCTATTGTTCTAGCAGGTTTTCTAGCAGAAATTCACTTCATATAGATATGTAGGAGAAACTATGGGAATGGATCTTGAAAAGATCGAACAAGGCGTACGTCTTATTTTGGAGGGTGTAGGGGAAGATCCCAATCGTGAAGGGTTGCTCAAAACTCCCGCGCGCGTTGCTCGCATGTACGAGGAATGTTTTGCAGGGCTCTATGAGGATCCCGCTCAACATTTTGAAACCACCTTTGATGAGCATCATGAAGAAATGGTACTGGTGCGTGATATTCCCTTCTATTCTATGTGCGAACATCATTTGGCTCCATTTTTTGGTGTAGCGCATGTTGCCTATATTCCCGCTAAAGATGGTCATGTTTGCGGACTTTCAAAGTTAGCCCGTTTAGTCGATGTGTATGCTCGTAGGCCACAGGTTCAAGAGCGCTTAACAACGCAAGTTGCCAATACTCTTATGGAACAGCTCAACCCTCAAGGTGTCATTGTGGTTATGGAAGCTGAGCATTTATGTATGAGCATGCGCGGTGTTAAGAAGGCGGGAACAAAGACCACGACCAGTGCGGTACGTGGTATATTCGAGAGGCATGATGCAACGCGAGCAGAAGCGTTGTCGTTAATATTTAGTCATTAATAGCTGAAACAGTATGTAAAATGAGGCGAAAGGATCATCTTATGCGTTGTGTTATTTCAGTTCTTGGCAAGGACCGAAGCGGCATTGTTGCGGCTATTTCAGCGGTCTTGGCGGAAAAGGGCGCTAACATTGATGATATTAGCCAAACTATTTTGGACGAAATTTTCAGCATGACCATGCTGGTTCGTTTGAACACCGAAGTTGCAGATTTCAATACAGTACAGGAAGCTCTTGCGGCGGTTGGTGAAGAACTGGGTGTGCAAGTAATCATTCAACGTGAAGACGTATTTCAGTTCATGTATAAAATTTAAGGGGGATGTGTGGACGCACAGGGAATTCAAGAGGTAGCGCTAAACGTTATCTTTGGCTTAATTATTGTTGTTTTAGCGGCAACGCTTTTTAGAGATGTGTATAAGAAGCGCAAAATGCTCAAGACCGCGCGTGCCGAAGAAGACTCAATGTCGGAACTTTTGGAAGAGGAACTTCCTGAAGATAAATACGTTGTGCTTGAGCAAAAGCAGCTTATGACCAAGTTGGGTAAATCACGCGCTGATTTTATCATTGTTTCGGTTTATGGAATTTTTTGTTTGGAATTCCGTATGTTCTATAAGTTTATTAAGGCTGACGAAAAGAAGCAGCAGTGGTTCCGCTATATGGGTCTCAAGCGCACTCCTTTCACCAGTCCTTTGTGGCAGTCGAAAATTCACCTGTATACGCTTAAAGAAGTTATTGGAACTGATAAAGATATTCCGTGTTTTCCCATGGCGGTGTTTCCTTCGTTTGACAAAATTGACGAAGCGGAATTTGCTCCTACGAGTTTTGTGGGAACCTACGAAGAGTTCTTGAACTTTATCGATGATCAAAAAGAAGAAGTCCTTACTGTCGAAGAGGTTCAGGCGATTGTCCGCTTGATTGAGGCGTATAGCGACAAGGTTGAGGAAATGGATAACATTACTCCTCCAACATCCTTGCCTGAAGAATATCGTTCTTTTACGGACACCAAAACGTTCATCGAAGATGCTGAGGAGGCTCGAAAGGCTAAAGAGCTGGAAGAAGCCAAGGAAATGTTGGGCGACGATCTCGATGAAGATGACGAGGAAATAGACGAAAAGGAATCAGGTAAGGAGGCTTCCGCAAAGGCTCATACCATAGCAGACGAAGCTTCAGCTGATAAAAAAGAACCTGAAAAGAAAGCTGAATAATACATGGGAGAATCTACTAGCCCAGAAAATAATTTTGTATGTGAATTCGCCGAAGACAGCGCTGCTGTTTTTGGCGAATTTGTTTCTACTATTGCGCGTCTTAGAGCACCGGGCGGATGTCCTTGGGATCAAAAACAAACACATGAATCCATTTCACGTAACATGATTGAAGAAGCATATGAGGCGGTTGATGCTATCGAGCAGAACGATTCGCACCATTTGCGTGAAGAACTCGGCGATGTACTTTTGCAGGTGGTTTTGCAGAGTCAAATTGCTGCCGATGCAAATGAATTCACTATTGTGGATGTGTGTCGTGATGTTAACGAGAAAATGATTCGGCGCCATCCTCATGTGTTTGGCGAAGAGGTGAGCGCACGGTCGGCTAACGATGTTTTAGATATCTGGGATAAGGTGAAGCTTTCTGAAAAAGAGCAACGAGAAAAAAGCGCTTTAGAAGGTACTCAGGGAAGTTACGAAGGTCTTCTTGATGATGTTCCAACGAGTTTTCCTGCGCTTTTGCAGGCATATAAAATTTCGCGTAAAGCAGTTGCTGCTGGGTTTGACTGGGATACTGTAGACGATGTTTGGGCTAAGGTAACCGAAGAATGCTTCGAGCTTAAAGAGGCTGCGAAAAGTGGCGACGAGCATGCCATGGAGCTTGAGATGGGCGACGTGCTGTTTTCTCTTGTAAATGTTGCGAGAAAGTATGGTATAGATGCCGAAACATCCCTTCGCGCAAGCTGCAACAAGTTCCGTGCTCGTTGGGCGTTTATGGAGGGAGCCGCATGGGCTCAGGGAAAATCTATCGAGGATCTTTCCATGGATGAACTTCAAGAATTATGGGATTTGGCTAAGCAGGGCTTGGAATAAGGCTTTTGTGGAGCATTAATCACAACGCCGCCCGAATCTATAAAGAGTGCATTCACGGGCGGCGATTTGGAAGGCGATGTAAACCAATGTCCTCAAGCAGCCCCGGGGAGGGCCGCTAAGGATTGGTTGGGGCATGTAAGGGTCGTAAAGGAAGCCCCGAGGGTCCGAAGAGAAACAAAATATAGGGAAGGCGTTTCAGCTTCGTACAAGAAAAGTAATAGCAATGAGGGGTATTGCTACGAGTGGAATTATCTATTTTTCAATACGCTATGGAAATAGACCGCAAGGTGAATGGCAGTATTTTCCCGTGAACGTGAAAAAATGGTGCGTGATGTTAGAATTGTGACAACAAACAAACCGTTTAGGGTCAAGACTCATTAACCTCAAAACATCAAGTGAGTGATAATTCGTGGCAAAAATCTATTCGTACACGGTGCCTATCAAAGCTGACATTGTCGATGCGTTTTGCGTATTACAAAAAGGCTTTACCGATCAATTTGTTTACTATGATAAAGAAAATCCACAACGAGCAATGGGGCTAGGTAGATGCATCGCGCTTTCTTCGTTGAAGGAAGCCGATCAAATTCTGCAAGGGCCAGAACATGTTGCTCCTGTTTTCTTTTCGTTCAATCGTTTTGATGCTGAGAACCCAAAGAATCCTGACGAAATGATGCAGGCCTTTCCTCGGCTGCATCTCATGCTTCCTGAGGTGACGCTCATCGAAAACGAAAAGGGTTCTTTCTTGCAGGTAAACAGCCTCGGTCCCGTCTATAAAGGCAGAGTCGACAGATTTGTTCGCCATGCATTAGAAGCAAAAAAACGAGAACGTCGAACCATTCCTTACACTCTTATTCCTGATGAACTCAAAGACTGGGAAGGGGTAATGGAGCTCAGTTTGAACTATATTCACGAGGGGCGTATTGATAAATTGGTTCCTTCTCGTCGTCAGAAGCTTGTAGCACAAAGCCCCTTTTCCTCTAAAGATTTGCTGGTGAACCTTATTGATGGTTCGGCATGCGGCAAGGTATTTCTGTATCGTTATGGCGATGTGTTCTTTTGCGGTTGCACCCCCGAACTTTTGGTGAGAAAAAAAGGAAATGTAGCAAGCAGCATGTGCCTTGCGGGCACTACCAGCGTTGGCGAAACCATTGAGGATACGGCATGTTTGGCAGAACAGCTGCTCAACGATGAGAAAAACCTGCGCGAACACGCCTATGTCGTTCACTTTATCAGGGAGGTGTTTTCAAGGAATTGTTTTGATGTGGACATTCCTGAGGGCCCTTCAATTCTTACTCTTAAGCATGTACAGCATTTATACACCCCTGTTCAGGCGCATGTGATGGAGGGAAGAACCATAACGTCTCTTGCCTCACAGCTACATCCAACACCTGCTTTGGCGGGCTCGCCAGTAGGAGAAGCGCTCATGTGTTTACGCGAGGTTGAATCGTAT
The DNA here is from genome assembly GCA_000434775.1 of Eggerthella sp. CAG:368. Taxonomy (GTDB): domain Bacteria; phylum Actinomycetota; class Coriobacteriia; order Coriobacteriales; family Eggerthellaceae; genus Anaerotardibacter. The sequence goes on from FR895487.1 coordinate 69,149, forward strand.
AATCGCGGTTTCTTTGGTGGGGCTGTTGGGTTTGTCGATGGTGATGGTGATGGTGAATTTGCTGTTGCTATTCGCTCGGGTGTCTTTGACGGTGAATGCGGTTGGGTTTACGCGGGCTGTGGTGTTGTTGATGGTAGCGATGCGCAGTCGGAATTTAATGAGATCGACATGAAACTCAAAACAATCTTAAGTGCATTTCAAGGGGAGGAATAGGCGTGTTGGAAAAGGACGAATACTCAAAAGAGGCTCATTCTCCGCAGGATGTGGCTCTTTTTGTTTCGGCTTTCTTTGATGAGCTGTATCGCGCAGGAGTGCGCGACGTTGTGGTAAGCCCGGGTTCTCGTTCTACTCCCTTAGCGATGATTGCCTATAAGTCTTCTTTGAATTTTTATCTCGATGTTGATGAACGGGGAGCGGCGTTTTTTGCTTTGGGAATCGCGAAAGCAACCGCCCGTCCTGCCTGTGTTGTCTGCACTTCAGGTACGGCATTAGCGAATTATTACCCCGCGGTAATGGAGGCGGAATCTTCGCGCGTTCCGTTAATTGTCCTTTCGGGCGACAGGCCTCAGCATCTTCAGCATGTTGGGGCGCCTCAGACATGCGACCAGCTCAAAGCATTTTCTAATCATGTAAAAAAGTTTTGGCAGATGCCTGAGCCGCTCGCAACACCTAAACGCATTTCATACGTTCGCCAAGTTGCTCGTGACGCATATGCTGCAAGTGGTGCAGGAACGCTACATGGTGGCGCGGTGCATCTTAACTTCCCTTTCGATGAACCCTTGAAGCCCGATCTAAGAGCTGAAGGACTTTTTTCCTTGGGGCGTGCTGGCTCCTTAAATCTTCCTTTGGTCGTAGAAACTCCCCGCGTTTTGGATGCGGATTCTGCGCAATTTCTTGTTGAGTATTTGAAAACTCATAGAGTGATTGCGGCCTGCGGTGAGGGAACGCTCGGTGCGGAAGTAAGCAGTGAAACCGTTTCGCGTAATAGCAGTTCAGAGCCTTGTTTTAACGATAAGAATCAAGAGCGTTTGGCTTTGCAGGCTTTCGCAGAGGAATTTGATATTCCTCTGTTGGTGGATCCTCTTTCTCAACTGCGCTCTGATGCTTATGACGCAATTATTGAAAACTATGACAATCTTATTGTTCGAGAGGACTGTCCAGAATTTGATGCGGTTATTCGTTTTGGTCGTTGGCCGGTCTCAAAACGCTTAACTACCGCCATACAAAATCTTGCACCAACGCAGATTGTAGTTGACCCGTTTGAAATGCGCGATTTTACTTCCTCAACTTCAGCATTCATTACAATGGAACCGTCTGATTTTGTTGCTTCGCTCTTGGCCGAGGCGAGCATCGCCAAGCAAGCAACGCATGAGGACACTGCTTCTGGGCAAGTGGCTACGCCCTATATTCAAGAATGGGACATACTCAACAAGCAGGAAACACAGCGAATTCTTGGAGCAAAAACCAACCCCGATTCCTCTTTTGAAGGGTCATACGTTTCGGCGCTCATTGGAGCACTGCCTGCGCATTCTCTGCTCTTTTCCGCAAACAGTATGGCCATTCGGGCGATAGATACGTTCTACGTGAAACAGCCAAAACGCTTTGCTGTTCTTGCTAATCGCGGATTGAACGGTATCGACGGAACACTTTCTACGGCCTTTGGGGCAGCGCAAGCATTCAATCAGACGGTTTGTTTAACGGGTGATCTTACCCTGTTGCATGATCTTAATTCGCTTGCCTTACAGCACGAAATGGATATTAGAGCTGCCGAAGGATATACTCGACCGTCAATCGTTGTTGTGGTTATGAATAATTCTGGGGGAGCAATCTTTGATATGCTTCCTCAAAAACAGGACAACCCCTATTTCGAAAGAATATTCCTTACTCCACAAAATCTCGATTTTGAATCAGCTGCAAAAACATTCTCAATTCCTTATAAGCGTGCCTCTTCGGTTGAGCAGTTTGAAAAAGTCCTTGATTGCTTTATGGGGTGTGCGGGCATTCATTTGATTGAAATCAAGCTTCCTCTACAGGGTGTTCGAGAGCGTTATGGGGCATTTCAATAGCGGTTTTAGAGCTGCAAAAAACGCATGAAAACGAAGAGGCACGATAAGAAGCACGTCAGGGATTTTGCTTAGGATCCATTTTGCGTAAGAATCCTTTGAAGGAGGAAAAGGGAAGGTGTGTTTTGCCTGAAGGAAAGAGTACAACCATGGGTAGTGTCACCGAGCTGCTTGAAATGAAAGTCTATCGTATTCCTTATGGCGACACCGAGGCTCAGGTGTATGTTTGCGGGCTTCCTTCGCGCCAGCCCGTTATACTGCTCCACGGATTTATGCAAGATGGTCGCTCGTGGAAACGGGTCGCTCAAAATCTTTCGCGTGATCATTTTCTTATCATGCCCGACTTTCCTGGTCATGGAGCGACGATTGTTCCTCAAACACCCGAGGCTTTTTCATTTGAATCTCATTGCATGCTTGTCGATGCTGTTATCGGTGCTTACGCGCAGGGAGTTTTTTCTGGGTGTTCGTCGAAAAACGAAGCATCAAAATCATCGTATTCATCGAATTTAGAATATCGGAAGATGATACTCGTGGGCTATTCCATGGGAGGGCGCATTGCGGCAACGTATGCGGTTAAGCATCCTGAAAAAATTCAGGCGTTGGTGCTCGAATCGGCGGGATTAGGGCCAATAAACGAAGAAGAACGCACGGTACGAGTACGTAAAAATGAAAAACTCTGTTGTCGTCTTGCAGAAGAGCCCTTTGATGCGTTTATTGAATTTTGGGAGCAACTTCCGTTGTTCGATTCTCAAAAATGTCTTGATAAAGAGACGCAGGCAGCTCAGCGCACGGCACGTTTGGATAATGACCCCGAACAACTTGCCTTTAGTTTGCGCTACGCAGGCCAGCAAGAAATGAAAAATCTTCGCAATGCGCTTGCGCAAGGTTCACTTCCTGTCCTCTATATGGCAGGGGAACTTGATGTCACGTATACTGAAGTAGCTCGTTCGTTGCTTAATGAAGCAGGAGATACTGCGCAGATTTCTGTTGAGATTGTTAAGGGTGTGGGTCACAACATTCATCTTGAAAATCCTGAAGAATACTGTCGTTGTTTACGAAGGTATATAGATTAAAAAGAAGACACCTGAGTGTAAAAAAGACTGAATGACCGTGAGCGATACGTGTAAACCCGCTGAACTTAGTTGAAATTATTGGCAAATGGTCACCACGAGAAAGGGCTCTTTATGAGTGAATTTGCTTGGAAAAAAGCTAAAGAATACCAAGAGATTTTGTATGAAACCATGGATGGAATCGCGAAGATTAGTATCAATCGACCTGAGCGCCGCAATGCATTTACTCCGCTCACCGCGATGGAGCTCTACGATGCTTTTACGGTTGCACGAGATGATGCCTCTATTGGTGTCATCATTCTTACGGGTGTAAACCATGGTGGTCGTCACGAAGATGAAGCTTTCTGTTCGGGTGGAGACCAGAAAAAACGCGGCAAGGGTGGCTATGTTGGCGATGACAACATCCCTCGTTTGAATATTCTTGATGTTCAGCGTTTGATTCGTGTAGTACCTAAGCCTGTTATCGCTATGGTTAATGGGTACGCTATTGGTGGCGGTCACGTGCTACACATTCTGTGCGATCTTTCGCTGGCGGCAGATACGGCAAAGTTCGGACAAACCGGTCCTCGCGTGGGTAGCTTTGACGCTGGCTATGGTGCTGGATATCTGGCTGCTATTGTCGGTCAGAAAAAAGCGCGTGAAATTTGGTATTTGTGCCGCCAATACACTGCAGCTGAAGCTCTTGAAATGGGTCTGGTCAATAAGGTTGTTCCCTTTGATGAACTGGAAGCAGAATGTGTTGCTTGGGCGCGTGAAATGCTCAAGCTTTCGCCAACGGCTTTACGCTTCATGAAAGCATCCTTTAACGCTGCGACTGATGGTCTGGCTGGTTTGCAGCAATTTGCAGGTGACGCTACGCTTCTGTATTACACCACTGAAGAGGCAATGGAAGGGCGCGATGCATTTAAGGAACATCGCGATCCAGATTTTAAGCAATTCCCTAAATTCCCATAAGGGATGCACCTTTTAAGGTGGGGATAACAGAACGCTCAAAAGAGCTCAATAGTAATTGCTCAACGTGATCTTGAGGGAGTCAAGGCGTTGTGGGTAAGAAAGAGATGGGTGCTTCATGATTAGAGAACTGCAAAGATTGGCGCAGAACAAAGGAGGCAAAGTCTTTTTCTATGCCCAGCTTGATAAGAACACGTTGAGCTTTTCTTATCGCCAAACACGGTTTGCGGCGGCAGCCTTGGCACGAGAAATTGAAAAACGAGGTATAGCTAAAACGGGCTTTGTGGCTTGCAATTTGTTTAATGGACCTGAATTTGTTTTTCTTGCCCTTGCGGCGGCCTATGGCAATTTTACGCTTGCAGTTCTTAATCCGCGCCTTTCCAAAGATGAGCAAATTTTGCGCAAAATAGAGCTGGAAAATGCTACGAAAAGTGGCAAGGTTGAGGTGTTGACCGAAGAAGTAATCGATCGTCTTTTGTTGGAGGGTATGGGCATTAGCGTCTCAGACCTTGCTCGCCTTGATGGTGTGATTCCCGCGTATCCTCGTGCTTTAGAAATTCTTGATTACGCAGAAAAACATGAAGACGAATTTGATCCTTCTCGCATTGGGCTCGTCATGTTCACTTCGGGTACGTCAGGAACTCCGAAGGCAACACAGTTGAGCTGGGTAAACCTCATTGGCTCTGCTAACGCTGCTAATGCCGCACTCACCAAGCCAGGGCGTGGCGTATGGCAGTTGGTGCTACCTATGTGTCATATTGGCGGTTTTCAGGTAATGATGCGTTCGTTGCTCAACGAAAACGTATTTGTTCTATATAGTCGCTACCAGCCTACTCGTGTGCTCAACGATGCCCTTACGTATAAAGTTACCCATATTTCAGTGGTCGATAAAATTCTTTCCGACCTTATCGAGCATGATAACGACAAAATCATTTCTCAATATTCGTGTATTCTGCTCGGTGGCGCTGCCCTTAACGATAAAACTATTCGCAAAGCCCTGCGCGCAAAAGCAAAAGTATTTGCAAGCTATGGTATGACAGAAACCTCCTCTATGATTGCTTGCGCTCCTATTTCACGTGGGTTTGATGGAGGACTGCGTTTGTTGCCTGGATATCAAACGCGCATCATGCGTCCTGACAATAAAGGCGTGGGACTCTTGCATGTTATGGGTCCAGGTATTTTCAAAGGGTATCTCAACGCACGAGCATCTTTGAGTGCTGATGGATGGTTTGTAACGGGAGATCGCGCGGTAGTTGATCGCGATGGATTTCTTTTCGTTTTTGAGCGAACGGAAGATCTCATTATCTCGGGCGGGGAAAACATCTATCCTGCCGAAGTTCGCGAAGCGCTGCTCCAGGTTCCAGGAGTTAGTGATGCCTGTGTATTTGGCACAGCGGATGAAACTTGGGGATATCGTCCTGTTGCCTTTATTCAGGCTGATTATTCTTCAGAGGCCATCGCGCATGATCATGAGGTATTGGGATTGTCTGAAAAAGATACGGGCATTCATGCGGCAACCTGTGCGCAAGAATATGCTCGTATGATTCACAAATATCTCGAACCCCGCATGTCTCATTTGCATCATCCTAAACATATTATGGTGGTGGATGCTTTTCCGCGTACTGCTATTGGGAAAACCGATGTGCAAGCTTTAAAGCAGCTGTATGATCGCCGTATCGACATTAAGAGCGTTTCGCTCTATCGTGTAAAGCAGCCATTTAAGACACCCGTTAAAACATCTCAGCGTGTGGTGGAAAACAGGGAATCTTTCTTTGTAGAGTTGCAAGACTGGGCAGGTAGAACGGGTATAGCCGAATGTGTTTCGTTCGCTACAAATTGGTATCTTCCAGAAACAATTGAAGAAGATTATGCGGTGGTAAAGGAACGCATCGCATCTATCATCATGGATGAGCGCTATTTGCATCCGAGAGAGGTCTCTCGCTCGCTTGCAACATTTCCTTCACTTGTAGCATACCCTATGGCTAAAGCAGCCGTGGAACCGGCGTTTTGGGATTTGTACGGGAAAATCGTAGGCAAACCTCTTTGCGAACTTATCGGTGGAGATGCCGCTAGAAAAACCGTTTCGGGTGGTGTGGTTATTGGCATCATGGAAGATGATGCTACGGTGGCTGCTGTTGATAGGGCTGTTGCGGCAGGATATACCCGTGTAAAAATAAAAATTTCTCCTGAATCAGCCTTAGAAAAAGTGCAACGTATTCGCAAGAAATACTCTGAACTCAGTATTTTCTTGGATGCAAACCAAAGCTTTACAGAAGAACATCTCGATATTTTGCACAAGTTTGATGCTCTTGATATCACCTGTATTGAAGAACCGCTCGATCCAAAATACGTGCCTATCCAGGGCGAAATGAGCTTACTCGAACGCCTTTCTCTTTTGCAAGAAACGCTTCAAACGCCCATTTGTTTGGATGAGTCGGTAGTAACAGCACAAGATATGGAACACGCCATGAGCCTTACGAATCTTCGTTGTTATGCGGTGAAAATTGCCAAATTTGGAGGTGTGCAACCCGCACTCGATTTTTGTGCTTGGGCCCGCGATGAAGGCATTCGTGTTTGGATGGGTGGTATGTTTGACACGGGGGTTTCCAAGCGCTTGCATGCGGCGTTCGAAACGCTTTCGTGGGTTGATCTTTCGGGTGACATTTCCGATTATCATGAATATTTCGAATACGACTGTGCGTTTCCTCCGCTCATTATGGATAAAGGATCTTTGCATCTTAACGAAGAGGGGTACGAGGCAGGGCTTGGTTGTGTTTTGAATAAGCCCTATTTGGAAAAGTGCAAACTCGAAGTAATCCATATTGTTAAGTAAAGAGCAAAGAGAGCAATGCGAGTTCGTTGTTGTAGGCGAGGTACTGTTAAATTTTTCTTTGAAGGATTGGGATATCTGCTGTAAAAATATTTGAGCACCTATAATGGGCTAATCCTAGGCGGGAACATACCGAACTTCATGTGAATTTTTTTGGAGGTAGAGGGGCATATGAGTGACAAAAAAACATCAAGAATGATTGCAGCCGCATCGCTTTTGTTTGCGCTGCTGCTTTCGCTAGCTGTTTTTTCTGTGCTTCCTGAAAAGGCGTTTGGTGCCTCTGCTTTTGATCAATCGGCTTCGGAATCGTATAGCTATTCGGATACTCATACAGGCAATATGTTCTTGCTCGACCACTCTGTTTCGAGTACGTCGATCAGTAACGATCTGTACTGGGCTGGACAATCTTTTGATGCTGAAAAACTTGAGGTGGGCTCGTCTGGCAGCGGAAGCGCGCTTTTAGCTGGCCAGATTATCACTCTTAAAAATTCCGTTATTGCTGATAGCCTACGCGCTGCAGGCTACAACATCGGTGTTTCCGGAACAACGATAAATGGAAATATCACTGCTGCGGGCTATATCATTTCGCTCGATGCCACCACTAAGGCAAACGGTGTTTATCTTGCTGGTTCGGATCTTAGCGTTAGTGGTTCTTATAAGGGGGCTTCGTTTGCTGCTCAAAAAGTGGTCTTTAACGGAACGGTTGAAGGCGACGTTTTGATTCAAGCGTCTGAAATCGAACTCGGTCCTAAAGCGATCATCAACGGAACGCTCACCGTTCCTGATAATGCGAACCTTACTGTTGCCGATGGTGCGCAAATCGCTACGACCGAAAGGTCAAACAGCTTACAGCAATCTCAGGAAATTTCAGCAACCGATGCTATGTATCAGATAGGTTTGCAGCTGCTGTTTTCATGCATGGCGCACGTTCTTCTTGTTGGTTTATTCTTCTGGCTTATGAAGGGAACCCTTTTTGAGGCTGCACGTATGAGCGATGGTAAACTTGGCAAAATAATGCTCACGGGTTGCGTCATGTTCTTTGTGGCTCCTATTGTTATGTTTATTCTGGTTTTGCCAATCGTCACTCTTCCTATTGTTGTTTTGATGGCGCTCTTCATGATTGCTGTTTGGTTATTTTCTGTTCCGTTTGCAGGTTCGGCGTTAGGCATGCGCTTCTTTAAAGGTGTAAACCCTCTACTTTCTGCCATTTTGGGAACGGTTATTTTGACTATCTTCTGTTACGTATTGCCGTTTATGTTGTTGTTTGTCCCAACGCTTTGTTCAATTTATACGGCAGGATTTTTTGGGCAAAAGTTTTTAGAAAAACGTCGTGAACAAAAGATTCAAGGCAAGAAGGGTCCTTTTGATCAATTGGCCTAAAACCTTTTTGGTCTTGCTTTAACTGCACCAATTATCAGGTAAGATTTCCCTTAGTTGCTTTTTATTTTTTTCTTACAACTAAGGGGACCTTATCTGATGGCGAAAAAATTCGATTATTTCAAAGCATTTGAAACTCAAGCAGAATTTGGTTTGCAAGCAGCAGACTTCCTAAAAAAAACGCTCTGCTCCTATAATCGCCATTCTCTTATGTTGGCTCTTGAAAGCATGCACGCAATTGAAGGCAAGGCGGACGCTGTAAATCACGAGATTCGTGAGCATTTGCGTCTTGATTTCGTGACTCCCGTTGAACGTGAAGATATTTCTCAGCTTTCGCAATGTCTTGATGATGTCGTTGATACCATCGAAGATGTGCTTATGGGTTTTTATATGTACCACGTTTCTGAAATCAACGATGAAATGCTCGCGATGATGGATACCCTTCAGCAATCTACCGCAAAGCTTCTTGCGGCTATTAGGAAGTTTTCAACGTTTCGTAAATCGAGCGAGGAAATTCTTCCCCTTCTCATTGATGTTAACGATGCAGAATCGGCGGGAGATCGTTTATTTCTTGAGGCCATGCATAAAACGTATAATCCCGAGGAAAACAAAACACCTACCGAGATTATGGCGCTTTCCTGTATCTACAATTGCTTTGAAAATGCGCTGGACTCTGTTGAACACTGTGCTTCTTTAACTGAAGAAATTATCATGACCAATTTGTAGGGTTCTTCCATCTTATTTTCTTTTGAATCAAAGATCTTAAATTGAGGTAAATCACGCTCTTTTTTATGAACATGTTCACCATTTTTGACAAAAAGCCTTATCATTAGGGGCGAGGGTATAACAGTTCTTAAACAAAGGGGGAAACATGTTTAAGGCAAATGTTGGAACCAGTACACAGGCAGCTGCTCAGGCAGCTGGAAAAGAAGCTGCCCAGAAAGCAGCAGAAGGGTTAGATGCAATTAAACTTGCCTACGTTTATTGCAGTTGTGATTATGATTCAAAAGAAGTAATTGCTGGTGTTAAAGAAGCGCTTCCAGGAGTGCCTTGTTTGGGGAACACCTCTTTTACGGGCGTCATCACTAAAGATGGTTATGTTGGTGGAGACGTTCCTTTTGTGGGCGTTATGGCTCTGAGCAGTGAAGATATGGCAGTTGGAATTGCTGCTATTGATCGATCAAGTGTTGATTGCCCTGTTTCTGCTGGAGAAAGTCTTGCAAAGGCCGCCATGGAATCTGCAGGTAAAGAAAGCGCTCCTGACTATTTCTACATGGCAGCTTCTCCTGCTGAAGAAGAGTTTTATCTTAAAGGCATCAGTAAGGTTGTTGGGCGTATTCCGTTCTTTGGCGGTTCTGCGGCAGACAATACCATCGAAGGAAAATGGTCTCTTTATGCTGATGATGCTTGCTTTGCGGATGGTTGCATAGTGGCATTTTTCTACAATGCTCCAACTATTACTAATAAGTACACGGGAGCCTATCGCGAAACGGACGACTTTGGTGTAATCACTAAAATCGATGGAAATCGCACGCTTGTTGAAATTGATGGCGTTCCTGCAACAAAGAAATATCAGGAATGGACAGGCGATTCTGATGAGGCGGTATCGGGCGCCAATTTGCTGGCAACTTGCATTACTTCTCCCCTTGGCGTGAAGGATCGCTTGGGTGATTTGATCGCTATTCGTCATCCAATGAATGGCAATGAAGACGGCTCAATGGCCATCGGCAACAATTTGGCAGAGAAAACCTGCGTTATCCGCATGGAGGCAACGGTAGATGAGCTTATCCAGTCGGTACCCGACACGCTCAAGGCGCTCATTGAAAAAATGCCTGGCGAGCCTTTAGCTTTCCACTTGGTACATTGCGGCGGACGTCGTGCGGGCATCGATGCT
>FR895487.1:79340-90845 GCA_000434775.1 Eggerthella sp. CAG:368
GCATCGATGCTCGTATTGGTGAAGTGGCTGATACAGTTAAAGAAGTTGCGGGCGATGTTCCTTTCATTATGGAGTTCACCTTCGGTGAATACGGTTATGAATCCGATAACAACAATACTTGTGGTGGCTTGATGCTCTCGTTCACAGGATTCAGTGCATAAGCAAACTGATGGTTTGAGTGCCTGTGCGGTGCCGTGTTCTTTTGCGGCACCAGCACATTTCCCACTCATGTGTCCATTTCCAAGTAATACAGTTCGCGCAGTGCGGAAAAGTGAGGGATATATATGAAAATGTTTATCAATGGGAAAGCGGTAGATTCATTTGATGGTCAAACTATTGAAGTGACCAACCCGGCAACGGGTGAAGTAGTCGACACTATTCCTGCAGCAACTCCTGAAGATATTAAAAATACTGTTGATATAGCGAAAGCAGCTCAAAAGGGCTGGGCAAAGGTTCCTGTATATGAGCGCGCTGAACTTCTGATGAAATTCCTTGAATTGGTTGAACGTGATAAAGAAAAGCTTGCACGTACGCTATCCGATGAAACGGGCAAGCCTATTACTGAAGCGCGTGCTGAAATTGGAAACATCCCAATTAGTTTTAAAGGCTTCAGTGAACGTGCTAAGCATCTCTATGATGAGGTAATTCCTGCAGGTTTGGAACCAGGTCAGGATAATCATGTGCTTATCACGCGCCGCGAGCCTCTAGGTGTTGTTGTTGCTGTTATTCCATTCAACTTCCCTTGTGATTTATTTGATCAAAAGGTTGCTCCAGCGTTGCTTACAGGTAACTCCGTAATTGTTAAGCCTTCAACGGATAACCCTCTAACACTTTGCATGCTTACTGCCTTGTTGGGTGAGGCTGGTATTCCTGCTGGCGTTGCTCAGATTGTTACAGGTCGCGGTTCTGTTGTTGGTCATGAGTTGTGTTCGAATCCTGATGTTGATTTAGTCACCCTTACGGGTTCCACGGCTGTTGGCATTGAGACTGCTGAAGTATGCGCAAAAACACTTACACATACGGCACTTGAGCTTGGTGGTAACGATGCCTTTATCGTTATGGAAGATGGCGACGTTGATCTAGCAACCGATGAACTTATCTGGGGTCGTATGTATAACACGGGCCAGGTTTGCTGCGCATCGAAGCGCTTCCTTATTCACAAGAGCCGCGTTGAAGAATTTACCACTAAAGCTATCGAGAAAATAAGCGCTCTTAAGAAGGGTATGCCCGCCGATGATGATACCCAAATCGGTTGCCTTATCAGCGAAAAGGCTGCAATTGAAGTAGAGCGTCAGGTTAATTTGACGGTTGAACAAGGCGGCAAGATTTTGCTTGGTGGTAAGCGCAACGGTGCGTTCTATGAGCCAACCGTTATTGGTGATGTTCCCTCAACGGCAGACGTTGCTAAAGACATGGAAATCTTCGGTCCTGTTGTTCCTATCATTTCGTTTGAAACGGAAGAGGAAGCAATCAGAATTGCAAACGACTCCATGTTTGGTTTGTGCGGTTGCGTATTCTCAGAAAACCAGAAAACGGCAGCTCGTGTTGCCTGCGCTCTTGAATGCGGCGGTGCTATTATCAATGGTGCAAGCTTCTATCGTTCGTTCGAAATGCCATTTGGCGGCTATAAGTATTCCGGCATTGGAACCGAAGGTGTCATGACCACCTTTGATGAAATGACACACACCAAGTCGGTTGTTTTGAAGAACATTTTCTAAAGGTTTGTTTTGATTGTCCAAGTTGTGAGGACAACAGATAAAACGAGAAAATCTAATTGGGCCAAGGGGAAGTTCTCCTTGGCCTTTTTGAGTCATGCAGGCAAGAGTGGGGTTTAGGCAGGAAATACGCCTTTGCGTGAATAAAGCTCTGAAAGGCTCTGCTTTGTCTTAAGAAAGTCTCCTGTATTTATATGCAGGAGACTTTTATTGCGTATAAGGGGAATCTAGACTGTTGTTTAGAGATAGTCGTAAGGAAAAGAAGTGCGTATGAACAAAGCAGCTACTCCTAAGCATTTTGAAGGGTTCATTTTTGATTTAGATGGAACGCTCCTCAATACGTTGCCTGATCTTGTTGTGGTAACGAATAAAGCGCTCAAAAAAGAAGGCTTCCCGCCACACTCTGAAGCGGATATTTTGCGCTTTGTGGGCGATGGTGTAATGTCGCTTGTTCTTCGGGCGATTCCCGAGTATGCCTCTGAAGATCAGGCTAAGCGTGTATACGAGAATTTTCGCTCAATGTATGCCGAATATGGTTTAAGCCTTACGGAGCAGTTTGACGGTATGCCTGAAACTTTACATGAACTCAAACGGCAAGGGAAAAAGCTTGGCATTATGTCCAACAAGTTCGAGGGTGGCGTAAAAGATGTCGAGCACAAGTTTTTCCCTGGCTTGATGGATGCCTCTCATGGAGAAAGTGAATCTGTTCCGCGTAAACCTAAGCCTGATGGCCTTTTATTGTGCGCAAAAGAAATGGGGCTTTTGCCTGAACAATGTGTATATTTCGGAGATTCTGCAAGCGATATGCTTGCGGCACACAATGCAGGAATGTATGCCGTTGGCGTTTCTTGGGGTTATCAGTCTCTTGAGAAACTCATGACGGGCAAGCCTTGCGAAGTAATTAAAAGCCCCAAGGATCTCTTAAAGTTTTGTTAGCCGTATTTAGGTGCCTTTATGTTACCTACTGGCGCTAACTTTCAAATAGTAGACAGATTTGCTCACATCCCATCTGTACCTAGAGGCTAGCAAGTTGTTTTTGGGTAGTTCGCCAATAAAAAACCGGGGAAGTGAATGTCCTTCCCCGGTATCGTGCTAAACCTATTCATGCTAAAGCGATTTGCTTACTCCTCATATCCATTAGGATTTTGGCTCTGCCAACGCCATGAATCTTCGCACATGCGTGCAAGATCATATTCCGTAACCCATTCAAGCTCTTCGCGGGCTTTATCACAGGCTGCATAGTTTGTGGCAATGTCGCCAGGGCGGCGGTCCTGAATTTCATAGGGGAGCGTTTTTCCGCAAGCCTTTTCAAAAGCAGCGATTACTTCAAGAACGCTTGATCCTTTGCCTGTTCCCAAGTTAAAGATGCCAACACCAGCACGAGTTCCATTTTCTTGTGGAGCTCCCTCGATGCTTCCAAGGCCAATTGCCTTACCGGTACCAATTTTGCCGCCCATCCAGTCAAGGGCTTTAACGTGCCCACGAGCTAGATCTACAACGTGAATATAGTCTCGCACGCCTGTTCCGTCAGGGGTTGGATAGTCGTTTCCGAATACGCCAATGCGCTCAAGTTTTCCAACGGCAACCTGAGCAACATAAGGAAGTAAGTTGTTGGGAATATCTTTGGGGTCTTCACCAATTCGACCACTTTCGTGAGCACCGATAGGATTGAAATAGCGAAGTAATACAACGTTCCATTCGCTGTCGGCACGATAGAAATCGGTAAGGATGCGTTCCATCATTGCCTTGGTTTCGCCATAAGGATTAGTGGCTTCATGAAGCGGACATTCCTCGGTGATAGGAATCATCTCAGGATCACCATAAACAGTGGCGCTTGAAGAGAATATTACATTCTTTACTCCGTGGTTGCGTGCAACATCAAACAAAACAAGCGAGCCGGCTACATTGTTCCAGTAGTATTCAAGCGGCTTTTGGGTGCTTTCGCCCACTGCCTTAAATCCCGCAAAGTGAATAATGGCATCAATAGCGTGCTTGGAAAATACGGTTTCTAAGCCTTCGCGATCAAGGATGTTGCATTCGTAAAAAACAAGTTGATTTTCATCTGCGCCAGAAAGTTCACGGATGCGTTCAACGGCAATTTTGCTTGAATTAGAAAGGTCATCAACAATTACAACGTTGTAGTTTTGCCCAAGCAGCTCAATACAGGTGTGGCTACCAATAAAACCAGCGCCCCCTGTAACCAAAATGGTGAGTTCGTTGTGGGGCAAGGCAAGACTTTTATTTGACATGGGAAAGCTCCTTGTGGTGTTTTTTCTTCGGTGCAGCAGTTAACACCCCGCGCACTTTGTGTATAACGGGTACAAGAATAGCATGCGGACGTACTTAATTGTGCTTTGGGAGGGTTTTTAACAAACTCCATGCAAGCTGCTTTGTTTTCTCAAGATCAAGCATGCGTTCAAAATCGTTAAAGCAGCAGCAGTAATGCCCTAAAAGGGTCGTAGGTGTTTCAATTTCTAAACGAGCACGAAAGGCCCGAGCAATCTCTTCGATGGCTTCATGATCGGTTACCACTACGCAGAGGGGATCAAGAGATTCAACAATGCGAAAGATTTCCTGGGGCTCAAGCTTCGCCGTATGCGTATCAGAGTCGTCACTGTTTTTTAGTGTGAGAAACGTGGTATTGATCGTGCCGTAGCCCAATGCCTTTGAGGAATTAAGGAGAGCGGTCTTTGCTTCTTTGGAAAGAAGGGATGAGCTAACAATCAGGAAGGCGCCAATATGCGATCCTTCTAAGTGGTTAGAAAAAGAATTCCAGATATTTTGTCGTGGTACTTCAAAAAGATTCATTGGTATGTTTTGAGCCACAATGCCCCTCTTCACAAGTAGTTCAAAAAGCGGTATTACTTTTTACAGAAAAAATCACACCGCTCGAATAGCAGGGCAACTTTCTTTGCTTGATTATCTCCATAATGAAGGTATTCAAACCTAATTTAAAGGTAAACCTTATAAAAAAAGGAGCATGATATGTGTACGAATGGTGTAAATACGAATCAGTTCAAAATGATGCTTGAACAGATGGATGATCAAATTGCCCTTAACCGTCGATGGGTTCATAAACTAGCGCATCAGGCTGGCGATAATGGTTATGAAAAAACCGACGAAACCCTGCATCAAATCCAAGCTTTTTTGGATGAGGCTCGTGCCTTAATGACCGATGCTAAAGATGCACTCGATGATGATGCAGAAAATCTTTCAGGCGTTACTGTGAATCTTGTGTAAGGTGAGCAATGAGTAATGATTTAATGCGTTTTTCGGTAGCAATGCCGGAAGACTTGCTTGTTAAATTTGATCATCTTGTTGCACGTCGTGGGCTGGCGAAAAATCGAAGCGAAGTAATTCGCGATCTGGTTCGTGACGCTTTGGTAGAAGATATGTGTGCTATGCCGGGCCGTTTGGTTATGGGCACGCTTACCATCGTTTATAACCATCACGCTAACGATCTACAGGAAAAGCTCCATTCCATTCAGCATGATTATTTAGATATGATTGTGGCTTCTATGCATGTTCATATTGATCACGACAATTGTCTTGAAGTTATTGTTTTGAAGGGCGAAACAGGGCTTGTTCAAGATGTTGCCAATATGATTTTGGGAACTAAAGGCGTAAAAACCGGACGTTTGGTAACTACCACTACGGGCGCCTTCATTTAATCGGTAGTATCTGGCTTTGACGACATAGACGCCAAAGCTTTGGGAAAGAAAACAAGAGGATTACCATGGATGAAACAGTATTGCTGGGTCACGGTAGTGGCGGCACAATGATGAAGCGCATTATCGACGAGGTGTTTTTCTCTGCTTATGCGGGCGAAGAACTTCTTGAAGGCAATGATGCAGCAACGCTTCCTGTTCCTGTAAAAGGGGAATCGGTTGCGTTTTCAACGGATAGTTTTGTTGTTACTCCTCATTTCTTTCCGGGTGGCGATATTGGAAAACTTGCAGTTTGTGGCACGGTGAACGATGTTGCAACGAGTGGTGCAGTTCCGAAGTATTTAAGCTGCGGTTTTATTCTTGAAGAAGGCTTCCCTATGGAAGACTTGAAAAAGATCTGTCAGAGTATGGCGGAAATGGCCAAAGAAGCTGGCGTTCACATTGTTACGGGCGACACCAAGGTAGTTAATCGTGGTCATGGAGATGGCGTTTTTATCAACACGAGCGGTGTCGGTTTTGTTCCAGTGGGAGTCCATCTTTCAGGTGCTAATTGCAAGCCGGGCGACAAGATTCTTGTAACGGGAACGCTCGGCGATCACGGCATTACTATCATGAGCTGTCGTGAAGAACTGAGTTTTTCAGCGGACATAAAAACTGACGCAGCTCCTCTTAATCATCTTATTGCTGAGGTTATCAAGGCAGCTCCAAGCACGCGTTGTTTTCGTGACCCAACGCGTGGTGGCCTTGCTTCAACGCTTAATGAATTAGCCAACCAGTCAGGTGTTGATATGGTGGTTGAAGAGGAAGCCATTCCTGTAAAGGACGCTGTTCGAGGCGCTTGCGAGATGCTTGGCTATGATGTGTATCAGGTTGCCAATGAGGGCAAAATGGTATGTGTTGTTTCCGCGGACGAAGCAGACGCTGCTCTAGCTGCCATGAAGGCGAATAAATATGGAGTGGATGCTGCCATTATTGGTGAGGTCTGCGAAAAGCCTGAAGACAGAGGCCCACGCGTTTCTTTAAGGACGGGTTTTGGGGCTCTTCGTATTATGGATATGCTGGTGGGAGAACAGCTTCCGCGTATTTGTTAGGGTGCTCGTTGATGCGGACTTGCCTGTAAAAAACTGAGACTGTTATACCGTAAAAGACATCAATTAGTTCGATTATCGTCAAAGAGAAGCATTTTGTCCTATAAAATGTAAGCCAAGGTTAACTTATGTGGTATGATACCTTCTCTGCTGACAATATTTCAACCGTTCTTAGAAAACCCCTCAAAACCTCTTGCACTTATTATTCTGTTTGGTATTTTTCGTATGAGGATTTCCTCCTGTACTGAACATTAATCTTGAAAGATAGATTTTCTTGAAAGAAGGGGTAGCAATGGCACATCCAGTTATCAATAGTGATGAATGTATCGGTTGCGGTATTTGCGTCGATGCGTGTCCTCAAGGAGCTATTGAAGTTGTAGATGGCGTTCTTGAAGTTGTTAACGAAGAGGCATGCATTGCCTGTGGCGACTGCGTTGAAGAATGCCCAATGGGAGCAATCGAGGAGATTGTTGAAGATTAATTTCTTCTGTTCAAGGGGAGAGCGCTTGTTCGCGTTCTAGTGAAGCGCAAAGCTGTGGCTGGAGTTAAGCAGTTTGCAGCGCAGAAGAATTAATTATTACATCAAAAGGACCCTGTCAAGCATGACGGGGTCCTTTTGTGTTCGTGGTATGCATGGGTGTATCGGTTATCTATACTGCCCATTCCTTGCTTTGAGTTTGAAGGGTAACCATACGATGGAAAACGCCATTAGGTCTTTCCATAAGGTCTTTAGGTGAACCTTGCTCTGCAACTGTTCCGTCTTTGAGAACAACGATTTTGTCAGCTCCCATAACGGTGCGCATACGATGCGCAATGACAAGTACTGTTTTGCCGACAAGCAAATGAGAAAGCGCGGTCTGTACCTGAGTTTCGTTTTCAACGTCTAGGGACGCTGTTGCTTCGTCGAGCAGTACGATGGGGGCATTCTTAAGCAGCGCTCGGGCAATAGAAATACGTTGACGTTCGCCACCCGAGAGCTTGCTGCCGTTTTCGCCAATAAGTGTGTCATAGCCATTAGGGAGTTTATTGGCGAACTCATCGCAGTTAGCCGCCTTCGCTGCCGCAAGAACTTCTTCATCAGCTGCATCACGGCGTCCAAGACGAATATTTTCAAGTATGGATTCATCAAAGAGCAAAACGTCTTGGAATACCACAGCGTAATCACGCAGCAGCGTTTCGGGGTCAATGCTGGCAATATTGATGTCGCCAACGCTTACTTCGCCTGAATCAACATCCCAGAATCGCGCCGCGAGTTTTGAGCAGGTAGACTTGCCGCTGCCGCTCGGGCCAACGAGCGCCGTAACTTCGCCTTCACGTGCTACAAAACTTACATCCGTAAGAACTTGGTTGTGTGTGATGGATTTTTCTTCTTGAGTGGATGGTTGATAAGAAAAAGAAACGTTTTTGAATACGATGTCGTAGTTTTTGGGCTGGAAGGTATCGGAGCCTTCCATGATAGGTTCGGAAGCGAAATTGTTCATGCGTTCGGCTGAAGCATGGCTTGCAAACATTTCAAACAGAAGCATAAGGGCTTGGTCAAACGGTGCATAAATGCGGCTCACTACTAAAAGAAAGACGAACATAGTAAGAAAATCAACGGAGCCTTGCGCGATAAGCAATGCGCCCACCAAAATAGTGGTTGCGAAACCTAAACGCATCACAATTTGGCCGCTCTGCATAAAGAGACCGCCTACGCATTCATTTACTATGGTGCGATGTTCATAGTCGTCAATCTTTTTTGCTATATGGGAGAGAAACGTTTCTTCCTGATTCGTAGAACGAATTTCTCGCATGGTTTCAAGAATATTCTGAATTTCGTTTGAAACCGCTACGGCTTGTTCGCGTTGAAGTGTTTGGCGAGGCGTTAGAATCTTGCGCGACAAGAACATCAAGACAAACGCGATAGGAACCGACCAAACTGCCGCAAGCGTAAGCTGCCAGTTAAAAAAGAACAGCGTTATTGAAATAATTGCCGTGGAAATAAGGGCGCCATAAAGTTCGGGAACAACATGCGAAGCCACATGTTCGATGGTGGTCGTGTCGGTCATGATAGTTTCGGTAAGATCGGCTACGTCGCGTTTTCCAAAGAAGGAAAGCGGAAGTTTGCGCAGACGTTCTCCGAGCGTAACGCGCTGTTGCTTGCTTTCACGATATACAACACCATAGGTGTAATAGTACTGGTAGTTGTTGCTAAGCCAGTACAGAACAATAAAAACGAGCAAGCCAATAAGATAGGGAACAACATTAGGGAAGGGCGCCCCCTTGGTCATAGTTGCCAGAAGATCTTGCATAGCTAAAAACATGATGCCTACACCACCCATCATTACAAGGTTGGTGATAACCGTCCAAGTGGTACCAAGGCGTATGTTGCGTACACCGGAATCGGAAAGCGCATATTTTTCTTTAGTAGACATTTATGCCACCTCCTTGGCAATTTTCCACTGAGTTGATTTTTGATAGTCGTTCCATAAACGTGCGTATAACCCCTGGTTAGCCAAGAGATCTGCGTGGGTTCCCTCTTCAGCAACTTTACCTTCGTTCAAAACGATAATCTTGTCGGCATTAACAACCGTAGAAAGGCGATGGGCAATCATGAGCACAGTTTTGTTTTCACAAAGACTACCGAAAGCCTTCTGAATAAGCGTTTCGTTTTCTGGGTCGGCAAACGCGGTAGCCTCGTCAAGGACTACGATAGGGGCGTCTTTCAAAATAGCGCGCGCAATCATAATGCGTTGTTGTTCTCCGCCCGAAAGATACGTTCCTTCGCTTCCGATTAACGTATCAATTCCCTTAGGAAGTTTTTCGATAATGTCGTTGCATTGAGCGGCTTCGAGTGCGGCTAATGCGTCTTCTCGTGTTGCTCCCGTTTTGCCTGCAATGACGTTATCGAGAATGCTCTGTTTGAATAGACGACTATTCTGAAAGACGAATGCTACATGGTTCATAAGATCGGTAGGATCAATGCCTTTTACGTCTGCGCCGCCAATTTTAACGGAGCCTTCGCTGGTATCCCAAAAGCGCGGAACCAAACAAGCCGCGGTGGTTTTTCCTCCGCCCGAGGGGCCAACCAGCGCAACCGTTGCGCCTGCAGGAACAGTGAAGCTTAAATGATCGAGCGCGTTTTTGTGCGTTCCCTCATAGGCAAAAGAAACATCTTTGAATTCGATTGAGTTGTCTGCAGGTGTTTTCACTTCAGCTTTTGAAGGTGTAGAAATGACGGGCGCATTCATAATCTCGCCTACACGTTGCATAACATCAGCAGAAATTTGTGACTCCTGGCCGATGAACATTACGCGCGTCATTGCAGTACTGATGAGCGCAGAGAAAATGCAATAGAAGGCAAAGTTGGCCAAAAAGGTCGCAAGATTTGTTTCGCCTGGAGCAAGGAATAACACCAGGGGAACCAAAAAAATAGCAAGACCGTTTACGATGGTAAGATTGGTAACCTGCTTCTTTTGACAGAATTTAACAGCGTAGTCTTCTGCTAGTCGCGAGTAATCATTGATGGCGTCATAAAATGCTCTAAAGGTATGAACCGTTTGTTGGAATACCTTCACAACAGGAACTCCGCGAACGTATTCGGTTCCTGTTTTGGTCATGCGAACCTGCGCTTCTTGGTATTGAGTCATAAATTTAGCGCCTTTGGCTGACATCATGGTCATAATGCATGCCAGAGAAATAACCATCGCGAGCAAACATGCTAAGCCCATCCGCCAATCAAACACGAAGAGGACAACCAATAGGCCGATTCCTAAGGCAGCTGATCCCGCAGAATCGGGCAAAAGATGAGCCATGAGTGTTTCGGTATTAGTAGCACACCCGTCAATTATGCGGCGAAGCTCACCTGAGGCTCGAGAATCAAAATATCCCAGGGGAACTTTAGTTAAATGCTCGGTTGTTTGTTTTTTGATGTTAGATGCAGTACGGAATGCGGCCATATGAGTGCATAAAAGCGCAACAAGATACAAAAGAATACTTGCAAGAGCAAAGCTAAAAGCCCACCAGCCATAGGTTGCTATTTCGGTAGCAGCAGCCCAGTTTGGAGCAACGGCAAGTAAGTCACGCGCTACAAACCATAGACAAATGTAGGGACCAAACCCCAAAAGCATACTAAGAGCTGAAAGCAAACATCCAAGATAGGTAAGCCATTTTCTTTTACCCGCAAAAGCAAGCAAATCGCTTAGTCCTGGTTTCTTTTCTTTAGGTGTTTTCGAACTCAAAGCATCCTCCTTCCTTACGCACCCGCCAAAATATAGCGAGTTGATCTAAAAGTTAACAATGGTTTACTTTGCGTAGTATACTTACAGGTACGATTACACTGCGTGATCGTGGACGAATTCCGAAATACTTGAGGTCGATTTGGTGCGAGTGATTTTTATGTATAAATTGCTCAAAAATATTCCAGAACCGTTGCAGGCGTTCATTGCCCCGCAGATGGAGCAGCTCGGCGTTGCGGAGATAAGCGGGCTGCCAAATTTGACGCAGGGTTTTATTGCCAAGGCGGATCAGACCCAATGCGAAGGAAACGTGCTTGTAGCAAGCATTGGAAACTCGTGTTTAGTTACCGTGCATACGGTGGTTCCCCATAAAGATATTGATTTAGTGGAAACGCCCAACGATTATGGCTGTATATGCTCTGTTTCTGAAGCTGCTTTGAGTGGATGCCCTGTATATGTTCAACCAGAACTGAGTAGACCACGCGAAAATTTAGCAAGTTTTTTGTATCCAAAAGGAGAAATTCAGACGTCGATGAAGGCGGGAAAAATCTATTCCTGTGCAACCATTATTCTGACACCAGATTATATGAAGAACTTGCAGCGGTATTATCCTGGTGACTTCGATACACTTGCTCTTGATTTAGAAAAAACTCCCACCAATGAATTCCCTTCTCAACTCCGTCCGCTAATGCGAATGTTGGGGAGTAGGATTTCGAGTTTTCTGCTTAAGACTTCCGATAGAACACTTCCTAAAACGGTTTTTGGTGCAACTGAGCTTGTGGTAGGTAGCTACGCGGCGGCACTTGAGGCGGAAGAG
>FR895487.1:90871-94466 GCA_000434775.1 Eggerthella sp. CAG:368
GAAACTGATGAACAGCGAAGGCTGGTAACCGATGTGTTGCGTATCATTGAAGGTAACCTGAATAAGGATTTAGCCATTGATACTTTAGCGGAGAATTTATTCGTAAGTAGATCGTACCTATGTGCCGCATTTAAAAAAGAAGTGGGAATGAGCATCGGGTCATATGTGCGGGCGGTTCGTATGGAACATGCAGCCGAGTTGCTAAAAAACTCCCCCTCACTCTCCATTGCCGAAATAGCGGCAGATGTGGGTTACAAACGTCAGGGAAGCTTTACCGATGCGTTTGCGCGCGAAATGGGACATACTCCTTCGCAGTGGCGAACAGGAGCGTTTGATATGGATGCTTTTCTGCGTTGAGGTAGACGTTTGACTCTCTTGTGCGACCGTTAGCAAGAAAAAAGGCGAAGAATAATAAAAGTTAGCCAAATCTAACTTATTTGTGCTACAGTGACATCAAGCAAACGATTACTTTAGACAGTTTGAGGAAATGACATGCGCCTCATGAGAGTTGGTTGTCTGGAAGTAGTCAAAGAAAAGGAAGGCTACAAAGCGGCTAGGTCTGCATTTATTTTCGCTTTGTAGCCCTTTTCTTACCGATAAAGTTAGACATAGCTAACTTTATTGCATAAAGGCTATTTTGCGGGTAAAAGAAATACGAGTAAGGCTTTTGAATGAGCAAGTTGTGAGTGGGCTGTTTTAGCTTTTACGAATAAAGGAGGCAATAAAATGATCGGTATTCTCTCTTCTTTATTAGGTTCAATAGTTGTGGTTTCTGGAACACTTGTTTTTTGCACTGTTGTGCGTGATTACGCACGAGTTCGTAGTGGGTTATCTGAAAAACAAAAATAATTAAAAAAATGTTGCACGAGTTACCTTAGATGTGTATACTGTTCATTCGCACAAGGAACAAAATGTTATTTGTTTGAGCGTGCGCTACATAGTGCGGGGTGGAGCAGTCTGGTAGCTCGTCGGGCTCATAACCCGAAGGTCGTTGGTTCAAATCCGGCCCCCGCGACCAAATATTACAGTCCTGACCTGGTAAAACAGGCGGGGCTTTTTCTTTGTCGACATTTTGCCGACAAATCAATTTGCAATTTATCACTTTTTGCTTCGAAAAACGACTGATGCTTGCGCCGTAGAGCAAGCTTTACGTTTTCCTCATCGGGGAAAGCCCGGCAGGAAAGGAGAAAAAGTCGGCGTCAAGTACATCTACAAGGGCGAGCTATTACGGCGATGTGCCAGAAGCGTCGAGTGTGCTAGAAGACCAAGTCGAGTCGATGCTGTACGGATTCGACGCCGATTGGCATGCAATCATCGGTTTCGCCATGAAAGTAAATGATGCCTGCGATACGGCCTTGGATATCAGCGACGTCGATTTTTTTAACGTGCAGCAATGCAGAGAGCTAGTGAAGTTGCTGGATGGCTCGATCGCGATTGATGACGCCGCGCTCGCGAAATTCGCTGTCGATTTGAAGGTCGCTGTCCAGCGCGCGGGGTGTACTCCGACGAGCGAAACCCCGACCCTCTGGTGGTGGTCTGCGCTGTGCGCCCCGACGCCGTGGTCACCATGGACTCGGCGTTCTACCTGCACGAAATGCAAGTTTTTAAGATCGTGGGCTCGGTGCTCACGGTGCGCAGGTCGGCGCGCGAATGCCGACAAGATGCCTCACTGTCCGTTGCCTGGTACTCCCTGCGTCTCATGTCAGGTGTACGCTGATGGAACTATGTGAACCAGTGCTGCCAGGGCCAATTGGCGGTTTTAAACGCGATGGTAAAATACGGCTGTTTCACATGAATTACACGCGCGAGTTTTGCTGTGCGCGAAGAACACTTTCGCTGGAGCAGAGAGTTAGCAGGAGCGATACCATGAACAAGCAGCAATTAGCAGCCCGTATTTGGCGATGCGCAAATAATATGCGTGGGAAAATCAGCGCCGAGAAGTACAAGGATTACATCCTGGGTTTTATCTTCTATAAATATGTGTCCGAAAAGGAAGAAAGTCTTTTAATTTCTGACGGTTGGGATACTGAGGATATCGAAGCCTTAAGCGAGGATGACACCAAGGACGTCGAATATATTCAGAAACGTATCGGATATTTCATTCCATACAAATCGCTTTACTCAACCTGGACCAAACCCGATGCAGACTTCAACGTCGGGGATGTCCGCGATGCGCTCCAGGCTTTCAATAGAAATATTCATGAAGACTATCGTGCTGTATATGGCAATATTTTCACGAGCCTTGCCGCTGGCCTTGATGAACTTGGTGACAATCCGCAACATCAAATTGTCGCTATTAAAAAGTTACTGAATATAATTCAGCCAATTCCTATGGACAGCAAAGATTACGATGTCTTGGGATTCATCTACGAAAATCTTATTGGAAACTTTGCCCAGAACGCAGGCAAAAAAGCCGGTGAATTCTATACGCCGCGTGAGGTTGCTATTCTCATGAGCGACATCATTGCTTACAACTTGCAAGGTAAGCAACAAATTAGTATTTACGACCCTACTTCTGGTTCAGCGTCGCTGCTGTTAACGGTTGGCCAATCTGTGGCAAAGCATAACGGCGATCCTGATTCGGTTAAGTACTACGCACAGGAGCTCATTAAGGAGACCTATAACCTCACTCGAATGAATTTAGTCATGCGTGGCATCAAGCCGGCAAATATTTTCACAAAGAATGCCGACACTCTTCTTGACGACTGGCCGATGCAAGATAACGAAGTCGATCCATTACGTGTTGATGCTTGCTGTTCCAATCCTCCATATTCAAAAAAATGGGTAGTTCCAACTGAGAGCGATCCTCGTTTTGATGATTACGGTAAAGCACCCAAGTCAAAGGCGGACTACGCGTTCTTGTTGCACAATCTCTATCATTTGAATGCCGGCGGCATCATGACAATCGTTTTGCCTCACGGTGTGCTTTTCCGAGGTGGCGAGGAAGGCGAAATACGTACCAAGCTATTAGAGAACGGCAATATCGAAGCCATTATCGGGCTTCCCGCTGATATTTTCTACGGTACGGGAATTCCCACAATTGTTATGGTTCTCCGCCGTTCGCGCATCGAGCGTGATGTTTTATTCATAGACGCATCAAAATGCTTTATTAAAGATGGCAAAAAGAATCGTTTGCGCGAGCAGGATATTCGTCGAGTGTTTGATGCTTACAGAGCACGCAAGGAAATAAACGGCTTTGCGCATGTTGCGACATGGGAAGAAATCGAAAGAAACGGTTTTAACCTCAACATTCCTCGTTATGTTGACTCATCAGATAAGACTACCGCGCCAGATATCTATGCGAGCATGTTTGGTGGTGTGCCTGTTGCTGAAATCAATGAACTAGACCACTGGTGGGAGACGTTGCCGAGTTTAAGGGATGAGCTTTTTGTGGAAGATGGTCCGTATGCGAGCCTTCTGACAAGCAACTCCGACAACGTTATTGAGGCAAACCAAGATGTGACAGCATTTAAAGTTGCTGCTGCCAACACGGCAGAATCATTCTGCTCGAGTCTGCGCAAATCTTTGTTGTGCGGCAATATGGAAACAATCGATCTTCGATCTGCCCTACAAGGCCTTGAGTCTGAACTCTTTT
>FR895487.1:94479-103039 GCA_000434775.1 Eggerthella sp. CAG:368
TCTTTTCTAAGTTTTCTTCACTGCCTTTGGTTGATGAATATGCCGCTTATCAAGAGTTTTCGGATACTTGGAAAGTAATTGCGAACGATTATGAGTCTATACAAAATGATGGATTCTTCACTGCAATACATGCAATTGATCCCAATATGGTTGTAAAGAAAAAGAACGATAAAGACGATGAGGAGGAAGAGGCTCAAGACAAAAAAGTGCCTTGGATTGGTCGCGTTCTTCCCTTCGATATTGTTCAACGACTATTTTTGCCTTCTGAGTTAGCAAAGGCTGCAAATCTTGAAGCCCTCATTTCAGAGCAGGATCAGATATGCGCTGACTTTGTCGATGGATTAAGCGAAGAAGAGAAAGAGCCGGGCTTTATCAAAGATGACGGCTCTATAGATTCCGGAAAAACGACGCGGGCCTATTGGGAGGCTTGCTCTGAATACTCTTCTGAATTAGATGGCCTTATTTGCTATTGGGACATCCTCAAGGACAAGTCAAAAGGTGTTGCCGACCTTTCGCCTATACCCCTTCGATACCACGATACCGATTGGGGTGCAATCAAGGCAAAAAAAGATGGTAGCTATACAGCAAAAGCCATTGAAGGCCGTATTAGCACGCTTATTGAGGCCATTGACCTAGACGAAGAGTCTTTGGCGTCACGCTTGAAGATTGTAATAGGCGCAATTGAGACGACTAAGCAAGCCAAAAAGGATTTGAAGGTTGCCCAGAAAGAGCTCACTGATTCAACCAGCGATTACATAAAAGCCATTGATTCGCAGGAGGCGATTTCTGTTCTTGATGCGAAATGGGCACAAGCTCTTGGAGCAAAATTTGAAGAACTGGCTAATTCGAGCATTGAAACGCTTAAATCCCAAGTTAAGTCTCTCGCTAACCGGTACGCGGTGACACTTAAAGATGTTGATGAAAACATCGCTACCACTTCGGCTGAATTAGTCGGCATGCTTGGCCAGCTGCGAGGGAATGAGTTCGATATGGCGGGAATCGCTGAACTAAAAGACCTTTTGGGTGGTGAATAGCATGGAAAGCGAAACAAGGGCCCCCGAAATTCGCTTCGAAGGCTTTACTGACCCTTGGGAACAGCGTAAGTTGGGCGACCTGGTTCTTATCGAGCGAGGCGGATCACCTCGTCCCATCGACGCATATATTACGGAAGGTCCCGCAGGACTGAACTGGGTAAAGATTGGTGACGCGCCTAGTATGGGACGATACATTACTTCTACATCGGAGAAAATTAAGCCTGAGGGGCTTTCGAAAACGAGGCAAGTATATCCAGGCGACCTAGTTCTCTCTAACTCCATGAGCTTCGGTAGACCGTACATTATGGCTGTTGAGGGCTGTATTCATGACGGATGGCTGCTGATCCGAGACGCTCAAAACCAATTTGATCCTGTATTTCTCTGCCATATGCTGGGCACATCCCAAATGCTTGAGCAGTACCGAATGTTTGCCTCCGGAAGCACGGTTAATAACCTGAACAAAGAGCTCGTAGGGAATGCCACGGTTCCTGTGCCCAATAGGAACGAACAGGTTGAAATCGGCAAATACCTAGACGAGCTTGACAACCTCATCACCCTTCATCAGCGTAAGTATGACAAGCTATGCGTTGTTAAAAAATCGATGCTGGACAAAATGTTCCCGAAGCCAGGTGCACTCTATCCCGAAATTCGCTTCGAAGGCTTTACTGACCCTTGGGAACAGCGTAAGTTGGGAGAATTTGGTTCGGTTGCGATGTGCAAGCGCATCTACAAAGAGCAAACCTCGGAGCAGGGCGATGTTCCGTTCTTTAAAATTGGAACTTTTGGTGCGGATCCAGATGCCTTCATCTCCAATGAGCTGTTTGACTACTTCAAGCGTACCTATCCGTATCCAACCCCGGGCACGTTATTGATATCTGCTGCAGGAAGTATTGGGCGAGTTGTTGAATACCAAGGTGAAAAGGCGTATTTTCAAGACTCAAACATTGTTTGGCTCGAACACGATCATAGATTGAACGATACGTTTCTCAAGCCTTTATACTCGCAAATTGAATGGGGCTTAGAAGGCAGCACGATTAAGCGACTTTACAACAAGGACTTACTGAGTGCAGAAGTCACTATTCCAGGCAGTAGAGAGCAAAAAGAAATCGGCCGATTCTTTGCCAAGCTCGACGACCTTATCACCCTTCATCAGCGTAAGTTGGAACTGCTGAAAAATGTCAAGAAATCGCTCCTTGAAAAAATGTTCGTGTAAGGATTTATCCTATGGCCTTCAATCTTGAAAAGGACTTCGAAGATGCGCTAACTAACCTTCTTGTTGAGAAAAAAGGTTGGGTCGATGGCGTTCTATTCAACCCAGATGAAACAGACTTAGTGGACAACTGGAAAAACTATCTCAACGAGACCAATAATTCTCGTGACCGGCTTAATGGCTATCCGCTTACGGATAGCGAGATGGAGCAGCTGCTGGCTAAAATCAGAGCATGTGATACCCCCTTTAAAGCAAATGGCCTGCTTCTAGGGGAAAGTCTCCCTCTTGTTCGTGACAACAGAGATGATTTCGAACATTTAGGCAAAACAATCACCATTCAGATTTTCAATAAAAGAGCGGTCGGTGGGGGCAAAAATCGTTATCAAATTGCGCGCCAGCCCCAATTCAAAACAACTAATGACGTTTATCCCGCACAACGTGGCGATTTAATGCTGTTGATAAACGGCCTTCCCGTTATCCATATTGAGCTTAAGCGTTCGAATACTCCCCTTTCTCAAGCCTATGGACAGGTTCGTAACTATTTGTACAAAGGCGTTTTTTCAGGCTTCTTCTCAACCGTTCAACTGTTTGTTGCAATGACGCCGGAAGAGACAAAATATTTTGCCAACCCCGGCGAGCAATATGTTCACGAGCATGAAGGTCTTAATACCAAATTCATGTTTAATTATGCTGGCGAAAACAATGTTGCCATTAACAATTGGGAAGAGATTGGCTCGCGCTTACTTTCTATTCCGATGGCTCACAAAATGGTTTCGTTCTACACGATTGCAGAGCATGCTAACCACAACCTTCTGGTTATGCGTCCGTACCAGATGCATGCCGTGGACAAAATTGAAGCCCGTGTTTCTGAAAAAGCGCGAAGTGGCTGGAAAACTAAGAATCAACTTGGCGGTTATATTTGGCACACTACAGGCTCAGGTAAAACTCTTACGAGCTACAAAGCTTGCACTCATCTTGCTAGCTTAGGCATGGCAGACCGTACACTTCTGGTTGTTGACCGTCTGGATTTAAACGAGCAAACCAAGCTTGAGTACGAGCGATTTAGCGGCGGCATTGTTGATATTAATGAAGCATCGAGTTCGGAATCCCTTAAGGCGCAATTAGTCAATGCCAAAAACGGAAAACGCCTTTTTGTTACCACTATCAATAAGCTTGCGAATGTCGCGAAAGATGCAACAAGTTTTGAACTGGAGAGGCTGGCCAATCAACGCATTGTCATTATCGTAGACGAATGCCATCGCTCGCAATTCGGAGAAATGATGTCGCAGGTGAAGGCTGCGTTGCCGTATGCCATTTTTTTTGGATTTACAGGAACGCCCATTGGGTCCTTTAACGCAAAAGGCGAGCTGACTACTAAAGATATATTTGGTGACAACATTGCTAAGTACACCATTGCCAACGGCATTCATGATGGCAGTGTGCTTGAGTTCGATCTTCGTCAGCTCGGGTCATTCGACGAAGAGGCCTTGCGCGAAGCGGTCGCTCTGGAAAAAGCAAAGGCCAAAGATGCAGCGGAAGTGTTTGCAGACGAGCGTAAAGCAAAAGTTTACGAGCGCTTTATGCATGATGTTGCTATGTGCTATCCCTTGGATGAGGAAACCGGCGAGCCCGAAAAACCGGGTATCGAAGACTATGTTCGCTCGGCACAATATGATACTGACGCCTATCGACGTGCTGTTGTCGGGGATATTAAAAAGTCCTGGACCGAAACGTCTTTTAACTCGAAGTTTCATGCTCTTCTTGCAACTTCGTCAATTGCTGAGGCGGTTGCCTATTTCAATCTTGTGCGCGAATTAATGCCGAATCTCAAAGTCGCAGCAATATTTGATCCTAGTGAAGATTATGGCGTGAATGGTCTTGGTAAAATCGCTGGCTTGACCGACATCCTGGCTTTCTATAATGCGACCTTTTCTAAGCGTTACGATATTAAGACCTATGCGGACTTTAAAGTTGATGTAATGAATCGTCTCGCCCATAAAGGCGTTTATCGAAATATCGAATTTAAGCCTCAGGAGTGCATCGATCTGGTTATTGTTGTTGACCAGCTTTTAACGGGATATGATTCAGCGTGGGTTCGGACTCTTTATTTAGACAAATATCTGAAGCATGAAGCAATAATCCAAGCATTCAGCCGCACAAATCGTTTGCTTGATGACGACAAGCCGTTCGGCATCATTCGCTATTTCCGTAAGCCTCATTCCATGAAGCGAAATATTGAATTTGCTATTAGAAAATACTCTGGTGGCGAAAAGGTTGACGTAGTTGTGGTCCCGCTTACGATACATGTAGCCAAGATGAATGCGGCATTTGAGGAAATACAGTCCCTGTTTGAAAGCTCGGGCTATGGCGATTTCTCAAGACTCCCCGAAGACAAAGTTATTCGGGCGAAGTTCGTCAAAGCAATGAATGAGCTAATTCGGAATTTAACTGCTGCTCGTGCACAGGGCTTTAGTTTCGAGAACTCTGAGATGACCTCTATTGATCCCGAGACAGGCGCACTTGAGGTATTCGAGCTGAACAGGGAGACAGGAGAAATCATGAACGAGACGTGCTCTTTGACCCCTGAAACTCTGCAAAAGTTGGTGAAGCGCTACGAAGAGGTAGATTCACGAGAGCACGAAAAAGGCGATTATGTTCCTTATGATATAGACGTGCATGTAATGACGCTCTCGACTGAAAAAATAGATGCCGACTATATCAACAAAAAATTTCACGATTATATAAATGCTGTGACAGAAAATGCGCCGACCGAAGCTCAAGAAAAAGCTCTCGATGAGCTTCATTCGCAATTTCCTTACCTTAAGGAAGACGATCAAATACTTGCCGATCGGCTAATCCAATCTATTCAGGCTGGAACATTCGAGGTACGAGATGGCTGGCTTTTCAGCGACTATCTAAACGAAGCAAAGAACGCCAAAGAGGAGGAGACTCTTCTTAAGGTAATAGGCATACTCAGAATGGATCCAGAAAATGTCCGCAAGCTTCGCCATTCCTGTCCAACCGAAAGTGACCTTGACGCATATGGGCGATACACCGCTGTCTTAAACCAGATCAATCATGAGGCTGTAAAAGAGGGCTTATCTGAAGCGCTTAATCAGCGAGTTAAGGGAAAGGATGTGATGCGTCTTTCCGATGCCTTGCTTCGCAGGTATCTTCTCATGGGTGAGTTTGAAGTTGAGGAAGTGCTGAAGGAAGAACTCTAAGCAAGCGATCGCTTGCTTATTGATCGGCGCTATGTGTTTATAGAAGCGTCTCCACTTGGGAACAGCGTAAGTTCTCGGATATCGTTGATGTTTGCAGTGGTAAGGATTACAAGCACCTCGAAGAAGGCCCTATTCCCGTCTATGGAACTGGCGGTTTTATGACGAGCGTTGATGAGGCTTTGTCTTACGACCGCGATGCTGTTGGTATCGGCAGGAAGCTGTTGGTATCGGCAGGAAGGGAACAATCGACAAACCGTATTTGCTTAAGGCTCCATTTTGGACGGTTGACACGCTGTTTTATGCGATTCCAAAATCAGACGTTGACCTTGAATTTGCTCACTGCTCGTTTTTGAATGTTGATTGGAAATCCAAGGACGAATCGACTGGGTTACCCAGTTTGTCTAAAGAAGCAATTAACGAAACCATCGCACTTGTTCCAAGTTCTAATGAGCAGAGCCGGCTTGGTGAGTTTTTTAACAACCTCGATTTCCTCATCACCCTTCATCAGCGTAAGCTTGAGCTATTGAAGAACACAAAGAAGTCGCTCCTAGATAAGATGTTCGTCTAATTTTTGCAGCAAAAATATCGCTCGGGTGTTTCAAAACCGCCGATTCATAACAGCAGAATCGGCGGTTTTTCCTATTTGCCGCTGGATTGCAGAATGCCACTAGCGTCTTATTGCTGTCACTGATGAAGGGTGATGAGGCTGTCAGCCAATTCTAGTTGCTGCGCAATTGCTTCCTGCTCGGCTAAAGACGGGCACCAAATCGGCATCTCAAAGAACAACGAGTCGGAAATGGAGAACCTATCTGATCGTGCGCCCGAATTACCCTCAAGAAACATGAAGTCATGCCATCTAGGTGTTTTGAAATAGTGTTCAAGATACGTCTTGCAAACACCGTCATCAATAGAAAATACCGTATATAGAGGCGACATGACACCCGCCCTGTTCAGGCGATTTCTATTAATTGGCCCACATGGCGCGGTGGCAGAAATACGGGGGTTGTACACGAAATCGTTCGGGCGTACAACGTAATACCCATTTACGCTTGCTTCGTTAGTGATGTCATGATCGAAATAATCGAGTTGGCTAACAACCCCACGCTCGGCAGAGTTCGTAAATGTCTCATTTAAAGCACCGTCAGCATTCTTGGTAGTTACCTTTTTGCTGAAATCCCCCAACTTACGCTGTTCCCAAGCGGAGGCATCTCAACTTCCATGAGGGGTTTTGAGAGCGTGTGGGATAATACGTATCACAGTTAGGATCTTCTCCAAAGGATACGAAGATGGCAGATACAAACTACGAAGGTTGGACGCGCTACTACAGCGAGTTCGCCGACATTCTTAAGAGCTATAAAAACTGTCAAGCAGAACTTATTGCCAAAGTTAAGCAGGCTTTTGATACGCAGGGTGTGCACCTGCCAAAGCTCGACAGCGGCGTGCTCACCGAAATGGATCCATTTACGGTCTTCGGCCTTTTCAACAAAGGAATCACTAACGAAACGCGCCGCAAAATTCTGACCGGATTCAAAGAAGAGTTCGGAGTCACGGCGCCTGTGCCCGAGGCGTTTGATGGCGTGCCCGTGGTGAACAATCTCTCTGCTACGTTCTATCTTTTCGTGCCCGACCGTGGTGAGAACGACATTTCCAACTTGTGGGAGGCGTTTGAGGCCGCGCTTGCCTATGCAGACGACCAAAGCGGCAACAATCGTAGGCGCTTCATTGTCGCCTATGACGAGGCGCGCAAAATAAACCGTGTAAAGTGGAACCTGACTATGGCCTTGTTCTGGGCTCGCCCGTATTTCTATGTGAGCCTGGATTCGCGTAACCGCTGGTTCATCGTTGATCGCAATGGATTGGACGACGAGTGCGCTTGGTCTACGGCTTCCATGAAGAACAACTTGCCCGACGCTGCAGGCTACTTGCGCATGCGCGAACTTGCAGGTTCCTGCTTGAAGACTGGCGGTCACGAGTATGCGAACTTCCCAGAGTTTTCCTACGAGGCCTGGAAGGTCTCAGAAGAGGAAAACGAACGGCGGAGAGCCGAAAAGAAAGCCGAGGAAGAAGCCAGCAAGGCTTCCATTGGAGATGATCCCGAAGTCGAAGACGTGCGCTACTGGATTGTTTCCCCTGGCGCAGAAGCCTCTCGCTGGGAAGAGCTCTACAGCGAAGGCGTGGTTGGGATTGGTTGGAGCCGCATCGGGTCTGTTGAGCAATTTGACGCGCGCGATGATTTACGAGCTGCACTCATTGAGGCGTTTCCCAACGAAGGGTCAGGCACCCATCGCGATTCTTCGCTCGCCCTCTGGCAGTTCTGCCATGAGATGAAACCCGGTGACATTATCTATGCCAAAAAAGGCCGCAAGGAGGTTATCGGACGCGGCGTTGTTTCTGGTGGTTACGAGTTCGATGAGAATCGACCCAACGAATATAAGAACATTCGTAAAGTTAAATGGACCCATAAAGGCATTTGGAAACATCCTGGCAAAGCCGCCGTGAAGACGCTAACCGATATAACGCCTTACACTGATTACGTTCAGGATCTTGAGGCATTGTTTGACATTATGGAGCCTCCCGAGAAGCCGTCAATCGAAGACCTGCCGCTTTACTCTAAGGAAGACTTCCTGGAGGAGGTCTATTTGTCCGAGGCTGAGTACGACCGCTTGAGTCAACTTCTGCACGTGAAGAAGAACGTCATCCTGCAGGGCGCTCCCGGCGTGGGCAAAACCTTCATGGCTAAGCGCCTGGCGTACTCCATCATGGGCTGCAAGGACTCCGAGCGCGTGAAGCTGGTGCAATTCCACCAAAGCTACTCCTATGAGGATTTCATCATGGGCTATCGCCCCAGCCAGGACGGCTTTGAGCTTAAGACTGGAGCCTTCTACGACTTCTGCAAGCTCGCCGCTGACGACCCCGACAACGATTACTTCTTCGTCATCGACGAAATCAATCGTGGCAACCTGTCGAAGATCTTCGGCGAGCTGTTCATGCTGGTAGAGCCTGACAAGCGGGGCGTTCCCCTGCAATTGCTCTATGCCAACGAGCAGTTCAGCGTGCCCGCAAATCTCTATCTCATCGGCATGATGAACACG
>FR895487.1:103061-103328 GCA_000434775.1 Eggerthella sp. CAG:368
CGATCGTAGCCTTGCCATGATGGACTACGCACTGCGTCGCCGCTTCGCTTTCTACGAGATCGCACCCTGTTTCGAGTCTGATGGCTTCCGAGCCTACCGCGATAGTTTGGCTAGCGATCGTTTTGATCATTTGATTGCCGTGGTGGGGCAGCTTAACGACGCTATTGCTTCAGACGACTCGCTGGGTCGCGGCTTTAAGATTGGCCACAGCTACTTCTGCGGTATCCGCGAGGCGGCGCCTGAACGCCTAGCTCAAATTGTTGACTT
>FR895487.1:103353-103575 GCA_000434775.1 Eggerthella sp. CAG:368
GTTGGTGCCACTGCTTGAGGAGTACTGGTTCGACGAGCCTGCCAAGGTGGCCGACTGGTCTGTCCGCCTGCGTGATGCCATAAAGTAGTGCGCCTGTGATTCCCGTACGTAACATCTACTGGATGCTGGCCTATGCCTTCCGTGTGCTAGAGAAAGGCGCCTATAAGCGCCTGGGCTCTGAGGAGTTCGACAATGCGCAGGAGCTTTGTGCGGCCATCCTAG
>FR895488.1:0-1259 GCA_000434775.1 Eggerthella sp. CAG:368
GCAGCATAACGCTAAACATTAACGCCCTTGCATACCTCGCCTACGAGGGTGGATTAGAGGAATCGCAGTTCGAAGACAAGGAAATCGCGAAAGCGAAATCGGAGGCCGTGCGATCTTACATCGCTCAAAGAAGGGCACCCCTTTCCAAAAGAATCAAAGAAATTCAATCTGAATTGGAGGCCCTTCCAACGGATCCGATCGATGAAATGGCCTTGGCTCAGGAGCTTGCCGACGTCTCCGAAGAACTCAGCAGCACCGAGCAAAAAGCGAAATCGATTCTCGTGGGCATCGTCCAAGCGCAGTCCAAAATCAGCCAACTCGGTTCCCTGGAAGAACGCTACGGTCAGTTGAAATCACAATACGAATCGGATATCGATAGGCTTGATTTCATTATAGATGGCAGCAATCAGTCGGATAGCAACGTTGAGAGGTGTCCGTTTTGCGATGGGAAAATTCCCGCCGAAGAGTGCGTTTCGTACGAAGAGGCCTGCGAAGCCGAGAAGGTCAAGGTCGTCGCTCAGCTGCAAGACCTTGAATCTGTTTTAAATGAAACACATCGAGATTTCGAAGAAGGACTTATTGAACTGGCCAAATTAGAGGAACAGCGAGACGAGCTCATAGCCCAAATCGAAGACGTTTTGAAGCCAAGGCATGACAATCTGAGCGAAAAGCTAGAAGCGTATAAAACGGCGAGTTCGCTCAAAGCAGAAATCGAAATCCTCGAATCCCTTGACAGAGAGTACGGGCAAGACATCTATCTCGAGCTCCAGCGAGAGGTAGATGCTCCAAAATATGATGCAAAAAAGCTGTTTAGAGACGATGTTTTCAATGAATTGAGTAATCGCGTTTCCTTGGCGATTAAGCGATGCGGCTATCCCGATTTCAAGCTAGCTGGTCTCAATCGTGGAACTTTCGATGTGACCGTGAACGGAAAAGACAAGAAGTTCGAAGGGAAAGGCTATAGGGGCTTCCTCAATTCGGTGTTTGCATTCGAGCTAATGAAATATCTAGACGAGCACGGGAAGCATGCACCGCGAATGCTCATCCTCGACTCGCCGATTCTATCCCTGAAAGAAAGTGAGCAAGAAGGCATCGCCGAAGGGATGAAGAGCTCGATGCTTTCCTATATGCTTGACCGGTGCGGAAGCTGCCAAGTCATAATCGTCGAAAATGAACTTCCCGATGACGTCGATTTCTCTTCCGCAAACCTGATTGAGTTCACCAAGAACAAGAGCATCGGGCGCGAGGGCTTCCTGCTT
>FR895488.1:1264-22700 GCA_000434775.1 Eggerthella sp. CAG:368
GGGCGCGAGGGCTTCCTGCTTGGCTAGCCCATCCCGCCGTTCAGTTGCAATGCGCTTCTTGATTTAACCTTGTAAGGCGAGTGGAACAAGCTGTACTAAAGCTGGAGAGCCTCTCTTCGATGCGTACAACTCCAGCTCTTTTTGTGTCCAGAGGATGAAGCATGAAATGCATCAAGATGTGGTTTTTCGTAGACGACCAGATTGATTTGCTGACGGAGGGGAAGGGGCTCTGCTACAGCAATATTGACGAGTTAAATGACTTTAGAGACTATCGACTACTACAGGCTCTGTATGTTAGCTCCTATATAAAACCGTTTCAGGCAGCGCAAGACGGTTTTCCGCGAAGGTTCGGCATTCGACAAGGTGATGCGAATCTATGAATTCAGCAGAAGACTATGCCTCCTGATGTTCTAAGTCATCGTCAGGATTGAGGTGTTCTTGGGAAGTCGGCTTACCTATTTTGCCGCGGGGGAAAGCGAAGCGTTCGTCTGTTCCGAATTAACGAAGGATATGCTTGCTAAGAGTACTCGATAGCGAAAAAAGAGCGAGCACTTTGAGAGTACGTACGGGGACGAGTATGACCTTCCTCCCTGCTGGATGATGATGGAATGCGTGACTATACTCTAGAGTTTCTATTCTTGAAGGTTTTGCTGAGTACGAGAATTGCAGTCGCCTAGGAACTTGGTGTGAAAGTTCCCGTTTTCAAAAAACTGACTCTCCACTCTTCTCGTCACAAGAAACACATTCTGTAATCATTTCCGCGTTTAGAGCAGGAGTAAGATGTTTGCTCTAAATTCTAAGCACATGGAGCTGGCCCTGGGCCGCAATTGAAATAGATGCAAAGCGAAGTATCCGATTGATTGACGGTTCTGTGGCTTCAGAAGGATTTTCCGCTTGATGCGTACGCTTCTTTTGTTGGCGAAGGGAGTCGTTCATCTTTATCGATTTATTCATCATTTCAATTCGTTTTATCGTTGCGATGCTGAGCGAGAGTCTAGCATCATTGAGCCTATGAGTGTCCCCGAAGCATCCCGTCTTAAGTCATTCGCTACGAACCTCGGTGGAAACGCGGAGTGACTAAAGTTACGACCTGTGGTTTTGCGAATCGATTAAGTCGTTCCTGAAGTGGCGTTATCGTCAAGCGTAACAAAACGGTTCTTAAATGATGTTTTCGATGATTTGGGCAAGCGAACCTTGTCAGGCGTAAAACAATGCGATTTAAACAATTCCGCAACTAAATTTAGCACCGTGCCATCGCTGCCCAAATGTAAATCAAATTCATTGCATTTAACGCAAATAAGGTAAGAAGAATAATAGGGGAAGAATCTTCGCTTCTTTGCGTGTTTTTTGTTCTGAGCAACAAGAAGATCAGTGGCGCAAAAGGCAAGAAGTATCTGCCTTGAACACCTTCGGCGGCAAGCTCTGTATCAAAAGTCCAACCTAAAAGCATAGACATAACTACAGCTGTATACATTAAGAACGAAAGGATTGCAAAGACAGTCTTTGTTTTCTTTGATGGGATAATCGAGTCAATATCGGATTTTCTTGCGGTATAAAAAAGAATTCCAAGAAAAAGAAGAATAAAGAACCAGGGCGTTCTAATTTCAGGTTGGAACCAACCAAGGAATCCGCCAAGGAAAGTGTTGAGGTAAAAATCGAACTTTTGGTTAATGGTGTTCACAAAAATGAATAAGGCGCTTAAAGGATTACTTATGAGAGTTGATAAGGCATGGTAATGACCAGATTCTTCTCCCCTATACGCGAGTCCATCAGATGTTGGGTCGGCACTAGCTGAAGAAACGCCAGCCATATTGAGTAAATCTGGAAGTTTAAAAATACATACTGCAAATAAGGCTAATCCCATTAACCCGAATTTATAGATGTATGCAAATTTCTTAGAAGAGAAATTTGCATTAGGTATCAAGAATACAAGAAGAGCGGATAAGGCATAAAGAACCTTGCATGGAGCAAGGAAAAAGGTCACAACCGGAATAGCAACAAGGAGTTTTTGAGAACATTTTTGTTCCGAATAGATGCCTTTTAAGCAAAGGGCAATCAACAACAAGCTTAATCCGATGATAGTAGCATCGTAAGAATAAGAGCTTGTTATATGTAACGTCATTGGTAGGAGTGTAATTGCTGCAAAAAGCATTTTGCCAACAGGGGTTATTTTGTAGGCAGCAAATGCAAGTAATGCAAAGCACATGAAATTAAATAAACGGCCTAAATAAAAAGTTAGAGTTCCGTTTAGACCAAAAAGTTGTCCAAGAGAAATACCTATGGCAGAAAAAATCCTTGTTTGTGGAAGGCTTTTTGTTTGTCCATCAATTGAAGTTGTTTCAAAGTCGTTTGATGAGCTGTCTGTGAGAGCTTGACGAACCGACTGATAGCTCTTTTTGTCCATAACTGTTGTTAGGGCATCGTTTTCGAATTTAATGTCGGTTTCACGCATTACGAGCAGTGAGTCTTCATTGGTATGTCCAGTTATAAGGTTTGAATAATAAAAAGAGGACTCATAATGGTATGGTTCGTCGGGAGCAGTTCCGGGAAGAAAAACTGCACTATACATGGTTCCCATTAGCAATAAGATGATTAAATAAAACCGAGGAAGAGTTTTCGAACTTTCTTTTTTAGAGAAGTATTTATATAAAAGGCAGAATAAGAAAAGTAAGACTGCAGATAAAATACCAAGGAATAAAATCATTCTTGATGAGTAACCTACGGCAATTGAATTAAATTTATAAAAGAACACGGAGCTGAGTAAAACAATTACTGTTAATAATGCAGACTGAATAACAAATTTGTTTTGCTGGAAAAATGCCGTTATTTTATCGAACATACTAGGCTTTCTGGTAGAGTGAAACATTATTATAAAATTAACCATACGATTATATACGATTTATAAAAATGATTCACTGTATTGGATTGCGTGGCGGCAGCGCCTGCTCCGCACTAAGGAGGCCTCATGAAGGGCATTATTCTTGCAGGTGGTTCGGGTACGCGCCTGTATCCACTTACCACTGTTACCAGTAAACAGCTTTTGCCTGTTTATGATAAGCCTATGATTTACTATCCGCTTTCAGTTCTTATGATGGCGGGTATTAAAGATATTCTTATTATTTCAACCCCAACAGATCTTCCTAATTTTGAGCGCTTGCTCAAAGATGGTTCTGACTACGGTGTTAACTTGTCATATGCCGAGCAACCTTCTCCAGATGGCTTAGCTCAGGCCTTCATTATTGGCGAAGAGTTTATCAACGGTGATTCTTGTGCACTTGTATTAGGTGACAATATTTTCTACGGCAACGGTTTGGGTAGGCATTTGCGCCGTGCTGTTGAAGATGCTGAAACAAAAGGTGGTGCAACGGTCTTCGGCTACCATGTGGACGATCCAGAGCGTTTTGGTGTAGTTGAATTTGACGAAGACTTCAATGCTATTTCTATTGAAGAAAAACCAGAGCATCCAAAGTCTAACTACGCAGTTACTGGCTTGTATTTCTATGACAGTCGTGTTTGCGAATTTGCAAAGCAGGTTAAACCATCTGCCCGTGGTGAACTTGAAATTACTACGCTCAACCAAATGTATTTACAAGACGGTACTTTAAACGTAGTAACACTTGGCCGTGGTTATGCATGGCTTGATACCGGCACTATGGAATCATTGTTTGAAGCCAGTGAATTTGTTCGTGCGGTAGAACGCAGTCAAGGTTTGTCGGTTTCGGTAATTGAAGAAATTGCTTTCCAGAATGGTTGGATTTCAAAAGAACAGCTTATTGAGGCTGCTCAAAAATATGGCAAGTCGGTTTACGGTAAGCATCTTTTGAAAGTGGCTGAAGGAAAAATTGTTCCTCATAAGGAGCGTGCATAAATGCGAATTCTTGTTACGGGCTCTAAAGGTCAGTTAGGAAGCGAGCTTAAGCGTTTAATTGAAACGGGCATGGCAGAAATTGGACCAATTCCTGCTGAGTACGAAAATGCTCAGGTAGACTGTGTTGATTACGACGCGTTGGACATTACGGATGGCGTTGCTGTTTCATCTTGGATGGCTCAGCATGAATATGACTTAGTGATTAACTGCGCAGCAATGACAAACGTTGATGGTTGTGAAGCGCAGGAAGAAGCTGCATTTAAAGTTAACGCTCAAGGGCCAGAGAATCTTGCACGTGAATGTGAAAAACAGGGTGCAAAGTTTGTTCAGATTTCAACGGATTATGTTTTCCCAGGAACAGACTCTGTTCCTAGAGCAGAAAACGATCCAACCGGTCCACTTTCTGCTTATGGCAGGTCAAAACTAGCAGGTGAGCAGGCAACTAAGGAAAACTGCTCCAAGTACTTCATTGTTCGTACTGCTTGGCTCTATGGTTATGTGGGAAAGAACTTTGTTAAAACAATGCTTTCTCTTGGTAAAACCAAAGATGAAATTTTCGTAGTAAATGACCAGCTAGGCAACCCAACTTCTGCTAATGACTTGGCGTATGAAATCTTGAAAGTTGCATTAACTGAACACTATGGTATTTACCACTGCACCAATGAAGGCACGTGCTCTTGGGCAGATTTTTCTGCTGCAATCATGCAAGGCGCAGGCCTGAATTGCAAAGTAAACCGTTGCACGAGCAAAGAATATAAAGAAATGAATCCAGCAAGCGCAAGCAGGCCAGCATTTTCTTCGCTAGAAAATGTACACTTGAAAGCTACGGTTGGAAACGAAATGCGCAATTGGCAGGATGCGCTTAAAACGTACTTAGAAAATCTCCCTGAGTTGGAAGGCTAATAATGGCTGAAGAGTTTATTCCTGAAAAGATAATTGTTACTGGCGGCGCGGGCTTTATTGGTTCGAACTTTGTTCATTGGGTAGTGGATAATCAGCCTAATGTTCACGTGACGGTGCTTGATGCTCTTACCTATGCGGGAAATAAAGAAAATCTTGCAGGCATTCCGGAAGACCGCATGACTTTTGTTCATGGCGATATCTGCGATGCTGACTTGCTCGACAAAATTGTTCCCGGTGTAGATGCAATTGTTCATTTTGCTGCAGAGTCGCACAATGACAACTCAATTGCAGACCCAGAGCCTTTCGTACGCACTAACGTATATGGTACGTATCAGTTGCTTCAGGCTGCTCGTAAATATGAGGTTCGCTTCCATCATATTTCAACTGACGAGGTATATGGCGATTTAGCGCTTGATGATCCAGCTCGTTTTACTGAAGAAACTCCTTATCATCCATCAAGCCCTTATAGTTCAACTAAGGCAAGCTCGGACATGCTTGTTCGTGCATGGTGCAGAACCTACGGAGTGCGTGCAACCATTTCAAATTGTTCAAACAATTATGGTCCTCGCCAGCACATTGAAAAGTTTATTCCCCGTCAGATAACCAATATTTTGTGTGGTATTCGCCCTAAACTTTACGGTGACGGTTTAAATGTTCGTGACTGGATTCACACCGAAGATCACTCCAGCGCAGTATGGGCAATTCTTACTAAGGGCCGTATTGGTGAAACTTACCTTATTGGTGCCGATGGTGAGAAAAACAACATCGATGTTTTGCATGAAATTCTTGAAGGTATGGGTAAGGCTTCAGATGATTTTGATTGGGTAAAAGATCGTCCTGGTCATGACCGCCGTTATGCAATTGATTCAACAAAGCTTCGCACAGAACTAGGCTGGATGCCAAAGCATACCAACTTTGCGCAAGGCTTAGCTAATACCATTGAATGGTATAAAGAAAATCGCAGCTGGTGGGAAGCAGAAAAGGAAGCTACTGAAGCAAAATACGCAAAACAGGGGCAGTAAAAGATACGTGTATATTGCCGCTTGGTGCCTTAATGGACAGGTACGATAGTGTAAGATTTAGCTACCAGGTTACATAAATCTGGTAGCTTTTTGTTTATAGGAATTATTAAGCGTTT
Organism: Eggerthella sp. CAG:368; assembly: GCA_000434775.1. Taxonomy (GTDB): domain Bacteria; phylum Actinomycetota; class Coriobacteriia; order Coriobacteriales; family Eggerthellaceae; genus Anaerotardibacter. The sequence continues at coordinate 7,174 of FR895488.1, forward strand.
AAAGCGTTTATTAAGCGCGTTTATCGCGTGGTTGAAAATGATCACGCTTTTGTAGGAATAGGAGACCAACGTGGCAGCAGGAGATACTACCCAAAGCGGTAACTTTACTTTTACGCAAACTTCGATTGAGGGCGTAATAGTGGTTGATGTGAAATCCTACGGGGATGACCGCGGTTACTTTATGGAAACGTATAAAAAACCAGATTTTGTAGCCGGTAGTATTGACGTTGACTTTGTGCAAGACAACCAGTCAAGCTCTACTAAGGGCGTGTTGCGCGGACTTCACTTCCAAATCAATCACCCACAATCCAAACTTGTCCGTGTGGTTTCAGGAGAAGTATTTGACGTAGCGGTTGATCTACGTGAAGGAAGCCCAACGTATGGCAAGTGGGAGGGCGTTGTTCTTTCTGCAGAAAACAAACGTCAGTTCTTTATTCCCCGTGGGTTTGCTCATGGCTTTTTAGTTTTGAGCGATACTGCTGAATTCTGCTACAAGTGCGATGATATTTATCATCCAAATGATGAAGGCGGTCTTATGTGGAACGATCCTGCAATTGGTATTGAATGGCCAGCTTTGCAGGGCGATGCGGAGTTTGATGTGTCGAAAATTGTTCTGAGTGATAAAGATAAGCTTCATCCTGCTTTTGCGAAATAAGGAAGTCATACAGCTATACAGCAGCACGGTAGCCGCACGGCGATGATTGGATAACAATGAAAAAAGTAATTACCTATGGCACATATGATTTGCTCCATTACGGGCATGTGAGACTTTTGGAAAGAGCAAAAGCTTTAGGTGATTATTTGATTGTTGGGGTAACCTCGGACGATTTTGATAAAACGCGAGGAAAAATTAATGTCAAGCAGCCTCTGATGGAACGTTTGGAAGCGGTAAAGAATCTTGGTATTGCAGACGAGATTATTGTTGAAGAATATGTTGGTCAAAAAATTGACGACATAAAACGATATGACGTTGATATCTTCACCGTTGGATCGGACTGGGAAGGGTATTTTGACTATCTCAAGGAATACTGTGAGGTAGTGTATCTTGATAGAACCCAAGGTGTTTCAAGCACGGAGTTGCGTTCTCAAGAGCGTTCTTTGAAGTTTGGCTTAGTTGGCGAAGGCAGAGTTCTCAATAAAGTAAAAAATGAGGCAAGTCTGGTAAATGGCCTAGAAGTAACAGCTGTTTTCTCTGAAGATGAAGCTATTAAAACGGAAGCCGTAAAAAATAATATTATTGCTGCGGAAAGTTATGATGCACTGCTCGATGAAATAGATGCTGTTTATCTTGTTTCGCATCCTTCTGTTCATTATGAGCAGATTAAAAAAGCGCTTGAAAAAGGGAAGCATGTTTTATGCGAGTCTCCTATAGTGCTTGATGCTGGTCAGTTGCATGAGCTTTATAGTATTGCAGGATTAAATGAGTGCATTTTGATGGATGCGGTAAAAACCGCTTATTCAACGGCATATAACAGGCTTTTGCTTTTAATTAAATCGGGAAAAATAGGTGAAGTTTTGTCTGCTGATGCAACGTGTACTAGCTTGTTGGATATTAATCTTGATAAAGTTGCCAACAACTCCATGTGGGGTAGTTTACATTTTTGGGGGCCAACCGCTTTGCTTCCTATTTTTCAGTTGCTGGGAACGGATTATTGTTCCAAAAGAATTGTTACTCGTCCTCTGCAGGACGCTAAGCAGTTTGACGTGTTTACAAAAATGGACTTCCTGTATCCTTCTGCTACAGCTTCTATTAAGGTTGCGGTTGGTGCAAAGTCAGAGGGTTCTTTGGTTGTTTCAGGGACTGAAGGCTATGTGTATGTTCCTTCGCCGTGGTGGAAAACTGATTATTTTGAAGTCAGATTTGAAGACACGAGAGAAAACAAAAGATATTTCTACCAGCTTGATGGCGAGGGAATTCGCTATATGTTGGTAAGTTTTGTTAAGGCAATTGAAAACGGTCGTTTCGATTACTACATTGAAAGAAAAGTTTCTAGCCAGATTGCTCAGGTTATGCAGGATTTTGAAGAAAAGAAAGACTTTTTTGAGATATAGGACGTGTTTTGGGGTTGGCTAGCTGCAATTTGCAATGAGTGGCTCAATCCAAGAACTAGGAACACATTACTTCATGAATGCATTGCCTCCTTGGTTTTGTGAATTATTGTTAGCGTTATAGATAGGTGCGTTGCTATGCTGAATTTTACTGTTGGTCCTGTTATGGAAAGTGAAGATGTTCTAGCTGTTGCTGGTGAACAGGTTCCCTATTTTCGCACCGCGGAGTTTTCAGAAATAATGCTTAACAATGAGCGGATGATTCTTGAATTGGCCGATGCTCCTGTGCGTTCACGCGCGGTTTTTTTGACTGGTTCAGGTACGGCAGCTATGGAATCTTCCGTTATGAATTTGCTCTCTTCAGAAGATAAAGTACTAGTGGTAAATGGTGGTAGTTTTGGTCATAGGTTTGTTGAACTGTGTGAGTTGCATCAAATTCCGTATGATCAAATTAAGCTTAATTCTGGATGCGCGCTAACAGGGGAGACATTATCTGAGTACGACGGCTCAAAGTACACCTCCTTTATTGTTAATTTGCATGAGACTTCAACAGGCGTTTTATACGATCTTGATTTAATTAGTTCATTTTGCAAGAAGAATAACCTCTTTTTGATAGTTGATGCCATTAGTGCGTTTATGGCTGACCCTATTAGCATGAATAACGCCAATATTGGAGCAATGATTGTTGGTTCGCAAAAAGCACTTGCGTGTCATCCTGGAGTATCGGCGGTACTTCTTTCTCCTTCTGCTCTAGAAAGAGTTGAAAAAATGAATTCTAAATGTATGTATCTTGATTTAAAAAACGCGCTTAAAAATGGCGAACGCGGACAAACTCCTTTCACACCCGCAGTAAGCGTTTTATTGCAGATTAGCAAGAGGCTTCAAGAGGTTGTAAAAAATGGCGGAATTGAATTTGCTATTGGTGAGGTAAGTACTATCGCTAAAGATTTTCGTTCAAGAATTGCAAATCTTCCGCTGGAAGTTTTTTCTGAATCTATGTCCAATGCGGTAACTCCACTTCATCCTCTAAATGTTTCCGCAAACGATGTATTTCTTCATTTAAAAGATGAATATGGGATTTGGGTTTGTCCAAATGGCGGAGATTTAGCGGACGTTGTTTTTAGAGTTGGTCATATTGGTAGATTGACTACTAAGGACAATGAAAAACTCGTTGAGGCACTTATTGATTTAAATAAACGAGGGCTGCTTTAGTATAGCTGCTCCTAAGGCAGAGGCAAAGGGAGAAGAGCCTAAGGTTAAAGAAGCTCCTGCTGAAGAAGCTCGGGCTGAAGCGGCTAAAAAGGCTGAAGAAGCTGCAGCAGCTGCAAGTGGCAGAGGAAATTACACTACACATTCTTCGGGTAATGTTGTTTCAGGCAATGGTATGTTTACTAATCCATGTTCAGGAGGCACGCTTTCATCCGGGTTTGGCTATCGTGATTTTGATGGCGCTTTTCATAAAGGCATTGACTTGGCAGCCGCAACAGGAACGCCAACCTATGCCGCTGCAGATGGTATTGTTATGATTGTGGGCTGGAGTAGCAGTGCTGGTAACTGGGTGGTAATTAGTCACGGTAATGGTCTTATTACTAAATACATGCACCATAGCGCTTTAACTGTCTCTGCGGGTCAGTCGGTCTCTAAAGGTCAGTAGATTGGTAATTCATTTGGCGCACATTTGCATTTTCAAGTTGAGTTGAATGGTGCGGCGGTAAATCCTTTTAACTACCTATATTTGAATATAGGTAAACTGAATTTTAAAGTTGAGGCTGGATGATAAAACTTCCAGCCTCATTTTTTTGCAAGAAGCTATTTAGCATATTTCTTAACCAGCTGTCGTCCTGCGATATAATCCATAACTTCTGTTGTTCCTCCAGCCATTTCGTAGCCACGGAGATCATTCCATATTCTGCCAGCTCTAATTTCTTTGGTGTAGCCAATAGCGGCATAAATAGAAAGGGCATGGTCGGCAACGTCGGTGAGATTCTGGCAGGCGTAGCTCTTTAGAAGGGCGGATTCGAGACGAGTCGACTCTTCTCTATCTAGCATTGAAACAACTTGATAGAGGCGAGCACGAACATTCTGGAGAATGTTCTCCATTGCTACAAGGTGATCTTGGATCGCTCCGATTTTTCCAATGGGTTTTTTTAAAGGCGATTCTCTCTGAACAATAGGCGCCAGCGTCGTTCATTGCTGCTTGTGCTTGACCTAGAGCTTGAGCAACAACGAGACAGCGTTCAAACTCAAGTTTCTTCATGAGAAGCTTCCAACCTTCACCTGCTTTACCAATACGCATGTCTTCAGTAAGTACAACATTGTCAAAGAAGCAGTCTACAAAAGGAATGGTCTGTTGACCAACTTTATCGAGATGTCCGATGGTATAGCCCTCGATATTATTGGGAACAAGCCAGAGAGAATACTTGTCATTTTCGTAAGAAGGATCTTCGTCTTTTGCAACGACGATGGTGTAAATAGACAAGCCACCAAGGGTTACCCATGTTTTCTGGCCATTGAGGAGATAGGCACCATCAGGCTGTTTGACTGCAGTACAAGTCATGGCGTTGTTGTCTGAGCCTGCAGCGGGTTCTGAGATCGCCGTGCAAGCTACACAGGTACTTTCGATATTCTCGATTGCATCCATAATAAGCTTCTGTTGGTCTTCAGATCCAAAATCAATGACGTCAGTAATTGAATTAGTGTCCGTTGTGAAAGGAAGAGCGGTTCCGGTAAACTCGTGGAGTTTTTCGGTAAGAATGATCTGAGTTAGTTTGCTACATGGAATACCTCCGACTTCTTCGGGCAGACCCAAATGCATGAAGCCGAGTTCTCGATATGTCATGGCTGCTTCGAGACTAATATGATGATCTTCCTCGTACGCTTTCTTTACCGCTTCGTCATCGAAATACTTCTCAGCGAATTCTTTTGCACTTTCAATGAATAATTCTTGGTCAGGTGTGTATGAGTAATCCATTGTTCCCCTTTGATACGAAAACGACGTTTATGGGATCGCGTTTATTGTAAAGGGGAAAGGAAGATAAAACTTATTCATAGAAATATGAAGTTTTGGGATTTGTATATCTTAGGTGAATAATGCCAGATAAATTAGAAAATGGTGGGCGCTACTGGGTTCGAACCAGCGACCTCTTCCGTGTGAAGGAAGCGCTCTCCCGCTGAGCTAAGCGCCCCAAACTCTCAAAAGAATGGTCATCGATATTTTAGAAGGTGAAGAACCTGTTTTGTCGATGAACCTAATACTCGAGTTATGAGAAAACAAAAAACCCTCTCCGAATAGAGATCAATCAGAGAGGGCGTAATTTCAAATGGTGGGCGATGAGGGATTTGAACCCCCGACCTTGTGCTTGTAAGGCACCTGCGCTCCCGCTGCGCCAATCGCCCTTTCGAGTGCGAAAGTTATTTTCGCATAACAAGTATCTGCATGCAAGACATTTTTTAAATTTATTTCAAATTATTTTGAAATAAAAATTAAGCATTTTCGAATTTTTAGTTAAAACTCTCCTTCATTCTTTTTTGACAACGAGAGAAGGGGGTTGTGTGAAGAAGTCCTCAATAATAGGTGGTTTGCTGAGCGGTTTACTCTGCGTTGTCTGTCTTCTGGTTTATGTCTCGTCGGTTAGGACGCAGGCAGACTCTGCGCGCATGGAAGCGATGGAGAAGTATGGGGGAGAGCAAATTGAAGTTTTCGTCGCGAAAAAGGATATTTACCCTGGCGAAACGCTCAACAATTCAAACGTAGAACTCAAGGTATGGCTAAGTGATCTTTTGCCAGATGAGGCGCTTGTTAATGCGGATAGTGCATGGGGAAAGCAAGTCTCTTCTCTTGTAGTGAAAGGTGAGGTTGTCTCCGAGAAGCGATTTAGATCCGATGTCGTTGAGATAGAAGTACCTGAGGGTTTGGTTGCTCTCTCTGTTCCTGCAAAAGACGTTCAGGCTGTTGGTGGCTCATTGTCTCCTGGAAATTATGTTGATGTGTACGCTACAGGAACTCAGACCACCTGTCTTGGTAAGAAAGTTTTGGTTTTGGCAACCAACGCCTCGGAAGGTGAAAAAGGATCCAAGGCGAGTGTGAGTTGGGTAACATTAGCCGTTTCTCCTGAAAAGGCGCAGGAATATGTAACCGCCTCAAGGCGCAGGAATATGAAACCGCCTCTCAGTCAATGGATATCTATTTCACGTTGCCGGCCTTTGAGAGTAATAAAGGGGAGAAAAATGAATAAAAAAGCATTGCTATGTCTAGATACTGAATCGCTTCTGCATCCGTTTTTAATTGGGTTGCCAGATGAAAGACTCGAGGAGCAGTCATGGCTTGGAGTGTGCTGTGACGCTCAAAAGGCACGGTTAGCTGTTTTTTCAAATAAGGAACTAAAAGTTGTTTGGGTTGTTTCAAGCGATACGGTAGCGGGAATCAATCTTGCTGCTGCTTTAAGAAAAGACAATCCTTTTGTTGACGTTTATTACGTTACATTTGATATGACTGGATCGGTGCTGAGTCGATGTCGAGCAGCGAGTGTAAAACCCTTGAATAAAACAGGATTTATGCACGCTTATTCCTCTCTAAAAACAACCAAAAAGAACAATCAGTATGAAGAAGTAAAACGGGATCAGAAGGCACGATCGTTTTTGTTGAGCGAAGAATCAGAAGGAGATAAAAGTAAGCCTCATAACGAGATAAATCAAAGCCAGGAAGAGAAATTAAGAGCTGTGAATTGTTCTTTAGGAGAGAAAAAAGATGAATTAGACCTAGAGGAATCCCCTAATGTTTTCCCTCGGCTTTCATTGGAAAAAAGACAAGAAGCTAAAAAAGACATTTCTTTGCTTCGTGAACAAATGAAATTGGGGGATTCTGAGGTTCTAAGAAATACCTGTAATAAGAAATCAGAACCTATGGCTGATAAAGGGGATAGGCTAAAGAAAGCCTCGGTATTACTGAAAGAGGAGCAAAAAGGGTGCGTTCTTTCAGTTTTTAGCGGAAGTGGTGGTTCTGGGAAAAGTACCATATCTGCAATGCTAGGATTAGCTGCTGTTGATTTAGGTTTTAAAACGGTAATCCTTGATGCAGATTTTCAATTTGGCGATATGGCCTTCTTGCTGGGTTTAAATGATCAAACTACCGTTCAGGATATTATTGAAAACCCGGAAAGAATACATGAGGTTATGAATCACGATGCCTTACCTTCCCTTATTGCATCGCCAAAAAATCTCGAGTATAGCGAGGTTGCAAGTAAACAGGTTTCGGAACTTCTGGTGCTTTTAAGAAGCCAGTATGAAGTTATTATTGTAAACACGGGAGCTTTCTGGTGTGATTTACACGCCCAATTACTCGAGAATTCTGATAAGTCACTCTTCCTTATTGATCAAAGACCCTCTTCGGTTCGTTCTTGTTCCCATGCACTTTCGCTTTGTGCGCGTTGTGGAATTGCCACTCAAAACTTTGTCTTTGCTTTGAATAGATGCTCAAGGCAAGCTCTTTTGACTTCTATTGACGTTTCCTGTGCTTTGAAGGGCGTTCATGTTCATGAACTCAAGGATGGAGGAAAGGAAGTTGGAGAGCTATTGGCTGCGGGATTACCAAGGGAACTAACGAGAGGAAGGAATGTTTTTTATGAGGGGTTAAAGGAGTTTGCTCAGGAAATTATTCCATTGAAAAAGAAGAGCGAGACAAGTAATACGTCTGCTTCAGATAGATCGAAAACCTTTCGTTTAATAAGAAGAAAGAGGAGAGCAGCATGTCTTTAACCGCAAGAGTAGAAAAAGCCTCCTCCGTTATCGAAGGTAGTGAATATGTTGATAAAAGCAATACTGAACAATTAAATGAAGCAGCTTCGTATGAAAGGATGAAAAGAAACGTACAGCAACTATTGCCCCCTGTTCTTTTGGGGAAATTGATTGAGCAGAGCCCCCAGCAGGCTAAGAGCGAAATAAAGATAGCCTGCGAACGGGTAATTAGCAAAGAGCCATGGTTGTATACCAATGCTGATTGTGAAAAATTTGTCGAACGATATTTGGATTCAATATTTGGGCTTGGTCCGCTTGAAAGTTTGCTAGATAACGAAGATATTACTGAAATCATGGTTAACGGTTCTCACTCGTTTTTCTACGAAAGGGAAGGAAGACTGTTTGAGTCGGATTCCGTTTTTGCTTCTGATGCGCAAGTTTATGCTTTGATCGATAAGATTATCAGCCCGTTAGGAAGAAGGGTGGACGAGTCTTCTCCTATGGTTAATGCTCGTCTACCTGAGGGGCATCGCGTAAACGTGATTATTCCTCCTCTTGCGCTTGATGGACCTGTTGTCACTATAAGAAAGTTTCGTAGCAAAATTTATTCGCTCGAGGAGCTTGAAAATATGGGCTCTTTCGATAATGAAATTAAATCCTTGATGAAGTGGGCGGTTAGAAAAAGGTGTAATATCGCTGTTTCTGGGGGAACAGGAAGCGGGAAAACAACCTTATTGAACGCCCTTTCAACCCAAATACCGCTCTCTGAGCGTATCGTAACAATTGAGGATTCAGCAGAATTACGGTTTTCTGAACATCCTCATGTCGTTCGTTTGGAAGCACGCCCTCAAAATGTTGAAGGAGTTGGTGAGGTAACAATAAAAGATCTTGTCATCAATTCCTTAAGAATGAGGCCTGATCGAATTGTTGTAGGTGAATGTCGGGGATCTGAGGCTCTTGATATGCTTCAGGCTATGAATACCGGTCATGATGGATCACTTACGACATTGCATGCAAACTCTCCCGCAGAAGCAATTTCGCGCTTAACGATGATGGTTCGTTATGGTGCGGAACTTCCTGTTGAGGTTATTGAGAATCAAATCGCCACTGCGCTCGATATTGTTATTCAAACTGCACGTAGTGTTAGTGGGAAGCGTTTTGTAAGCGAACTGGTTGGCTATTCCTATGACACGGTTCGTAGGAAATGTATAATTCAGTCTTTTTACAAATGGGATCCGATTGAAAAGATAGGAACGTGGAACTCTGTTCCTGCTTGGATTGATGAGCTAGTTCCTCTTGGTATGGCTACGCAAGAGGAGGTTGATTCATGGAAACGAGCCACATCGTTATCGTAATTGCTCTTTTGGGGGGTTTTACCTGTGTTGGAATACTCGCAAGTGAAGCAATTAATGGTTTACGTCATCGAAAAAGAAAAAGCAAAGTATTAGTTGGTGGTTTACCTTCTTCTGTTACTGCGCATGTGATGCGTAATGGGGTTATTTTCTTTGAACCTTTTTCAAAGTTTCTTCTTCGAAGCTTCTCTATTAAGAAATGGATCAATCGCTATGTAGGAATTCTTGGATCTTTAGGTTATTTTACCTGTTCAGAATCCCTTTTAAGTTTAGTGATATCAGTATTTTTCACCTGTTTGATTTTTGGATTTGTCGTTTCTGGTTCATTCTTTGTTGGTATATCGGCTTTTGTTTGTCTCGCTCTCTTTCTTGGAATGCTCAGCAGAAGAAAGGAAGAAGAGAGGAAAGAGAAAATACGTGAAGCGATACCTGAAGCATTGCAGACTATGAAAACGTGTTTCTTTGCTGGGTATTCTCTTCCGCAAGTTTTTGAGCAGTTGGTGAATGATACACAAGGGCCGCTACGAGAGCTTTTTGAAAAAGTGGTAAGCGTTTTAAATACGGGTGGGACATTTGACGATGCGCTTGAGTGTATAAAAAGAGAGTCAGAGGAACAGGAACTGGTCTTTTTGGCTGCCGCTCTTGAAATACAACACAAGACTGGTAGTAGCATCGAACAGGTTCTTGAAGCTGCTCGAGAATCGGTTTGTGATGAAATCGAACTTAAGCGGACGCTTCGAACTCAAACCGCCCAGGCTAAGTTATCAGCACAAATTGTTACGATTATGCCTTTTGCCCTGATTGCTTTATTCTCAATCATTTCTGAAGGATTTCTTGCTCCGTTTTTCGAGAGTGTAGCAGGGGTAATTCTTCTCGCAGTTGCTCTTTTCATGCAACTACTCGGCATTTTCCTTGTGAGGAAGATGTTAAGAGTGGATGTGATGTAAATGGTTGATCTTTTTCTTTATTCAGCCCTTTCTTTTGGCGGTGTTGCGGGCGCGATTGGTGGGATGGAGATTATTTCTTGGAGGAATCGGAAAAGAATATCAACTCAAATTAAAAAGCGAGTGGGTTGTGAGTCGTTTTTGTCTGCAAGGAGTATCTTTGTCGAAAGTAGAGGGTTGAATTATTGGATTATTCAGAAGATGGTTCTTTTTTCAGATGATCACGTAAATCTTATAAAGGGAACTTCACTTTTTCCTTGGGCTTTAGGCTTAAACAATAAAGAGACTCTTATTCAGAAGTCTGGGTTGTTGGGTATTGTCAATGAAAAGGGAATTTTCTCTATAAGGTTAACACTCTCATTTTTTGGCTTTATTGTTGGCCTGTTTGCAGGAGCCTTGTTTTCGGATATTTTAGCTCTTCTTCTCGCTGTGCTCTTATTCTTCTTTGGTTTTCTCTTGCCGACACGTGCTCTTAAATCGGAAAGTCAGTTGCGCTCTCAATGCGTTGAGCGTCAGCTGGCGCAAATGATAGAAGTAATAATTTTGGGATTACAGAGTGGTCTTTCGTTTGATAGGTCAGCAAAGCTGTACACCGCATATTTCGAAGGAAGCTTAAAGGAGTCTTTTTCACGTGCTCAAAGTCAATGGGAACACGGATTACTTATACGAAGTGAAGCGCTTAAAAGCCTAGCTGAAACCTATGATTCCTCATTATTTTTTCGAGCTATTGAAAGCATTAACCGGTCCTTGCGTTTTGGTTCTTCGCTGTCAGAGTCTTTAAGTTTAATAGCTTCGGAAGCGCGTTCGGTAAGAAAAACGACACTTGAAGAACGTATTGCTAAAGCTCCGGTAAAGATGCTTCTTCCTGTAGGAACGCTGATTCTGCCAGCGATGCTCATTTTAATTATGGGACCAATCTTGCTGGATTTGATGAACGGAATGTAAAGACGATAGAAGGAGGACAAAATGGAAAGCATAGTACGTGTGAAGAAAAAGTGTATTGAAAAATGGCGTGAATTGGAAAATTCTTATTGCGGAATTATTGGGTTAGCACTAGAAAATGCCAGGTTGAAAGGCAAAAAGTACGTCGGACAGGGAACGACAGAATACGCGATTTTGGTTGGCGTTCTAGTGGTGATTGCTATTTTGGCTATTACGATTTTCAGACCAAAAATCCAAGAATTATGGGATGCAATTTCCTCGGGTATCAATGGGCTCTAGCAATAAAAAGATGTTGCGCCAGTCTGGCCAGGGGACAGTTGAATATGCAGTTGTTTTTGTTGCGTTTCTTTCCTTAGTTATTGCCTTGGGGGTTTATTCAGATTTCTTAAGAGACGGGACAATAATTCAACATCTACTCATGGGGGCTTCTCATCATCTTTTGGGATCGGGGGGAGTTTTACGAGATGTTTTTTTGTATTAGGTCTATGCGTAAACGGGTAAAAGTCCTTGATAAGCGAGAAGGAACAAAAGGGCAGGCTACGATTGAGGCTGCTGCTTTAATTCCTGTCCTTTTTATTCTTCTTCTTTTGCTTTTACAGCCTTCAATTCTTCTGTTTGATCGAATTGTGATGAAAAATGCCGCAGCTGAGGGATGTCGATTGCTAGCTACAAAAACTCCGGTATTGAGTGAAGGGAAAGATCCTTATGAGGAATACGTGCTAACGAGATTAAGTTCAATTCCCGAGGAAGATCATTTTCATGTTCATTCTCAAGGTTGTTCCTGGAAGGTCTCTTTGACGGGAGATGAGACTAGTAACCGCGTTGGTGTTCAAATCGTTAATAAAGTCAAACCTCTCCCTCTTGTTGATTTTATGTCACGGAGTATAGGACTTACTGATAGTGACGGATTCTTTGAAATAAAAGTCGAGGCTGAGTTTTCTCCGAAAAATGATTGGGTGTCTTCAAATGTGGTAGGAAACAATCCTGCTAATTGGGTTAAGCAGTGGGAGTAAAGATGAGAAAAAGAATGAAATTTCGAGGATTTATCGATTTCTTCTGGGATAAAGAAGGAGGATTTAGTACGGCCGGAATGGTTCTCGCTCTTCTTATCACTATTTGCTTGCTTTTTACTGCTGCACGAGTATATGAGGTTAATTCTGCTTCTGCTGATGTTCAGGAGGTTGCCGATGCTGCAGCCCTAGCAGCAGAAAATGTTGTTGCCGAGTTTTATATCGTTGTTGCTTTATGTGATGCTACGGTTTTGAGTTTGTCTCTAATGTTTATTTCAACATTAGCGCTTGGAGTTGTCTGTTTATGTACTCCCGTGACAGTAAGTTTCGCGGAGGCTTTTTTCAAGGCAGCTGAAAAGATAAAAGATGCTCGAGATAGTTTTGCTGAAAAGGCGCAACATTCTCTTGATAAATTTCAGTCCGTTCTTCCTTTTTTGGCACTAACAAAAGCGCAGAGCGTGTTTCAGGCGAATTCGTCTTTGCCCCGTGGAGGGGAATATTCGGGTGTTGCTCTTTTGGTTCCTTGGGAAGGAGAAGATGACGGATCGCTGGTTTTCGATAAAAGTGATGATGCTCAAAAGAGAATTGAAAGCAAAAGTGATGAGCTAAAGGAACAGGGAGAAAAAGCCGAAGAGGCAGCAAAGAAGGGACGAGCAAGCAAAGAGCGAGCGTTTCTTCACGATAGTGGTAGTCAGACGGACTATTGTATGTATGAAAGAGCCGAACATCTTGCTGGGATGACAGGATCAGAAAACCCGTTCTTCTCTTCGGTGGAAACATGGTCTTTTTCTGCTGCCTTAGATAGGGCGAAGGTTTATTACGAAAAAAGAGCACAGCAAGAAGAACCGGGTGGCAATTCCGTCGCAGAGCAATCGAATTCTGCTTTACGTAAACGTTTTTACGAGTTTGCTATTCAAGAAATTCAAAAAGGATATGTATATGAAACAGACGAATCTTTCGAGGCTTATTTTCCTCTTTTGCCAAAAAACACTAACGAAATGAGAGAAACAGTTCTTTACACAGAATCCATCTATCCTATCGGGAACAGTTCTGGAAAAGAAATGATGCATGCGTGGGGAGGTTGTCCGGGGCTAAATGGACAAGAAAGGATGGGAACCGGATCCATCCAGCAACTGGAAAAAGGGTCATATGAAACTTGCACAGCATGCGATTTTAAGGTGAGCAGTATGGGGAGTGTTGCTTCTGCTTCAACCAATATAGAAAACGGTTTCGAATATCATTATCTTGTTGTTGCCAAAGAGGCAGAAGAGTATCAAAAAGCTAAAAAAGAATTTTCTCCATCGGCGAAAAAGGTTAAAGGAATTACCAATGATCTTCTAGGGTATTTAAAAGAAGCTTTTGATCAGGCATGTAATCAAAGGATAAAAGTTTCTCCTCCAGGAAAATTTGGTGTTGTGTGTTTAGCAGTTAACCAAGATTCACAATCATCCTTTTCTCATTTAGCTTCCTTATTCATCGCAGATTCTGGCAATCTTGGTCCCTGTGTTGCGCTCTCCTCTGCGGTATTAGTAAAAGAGTCTTCAGACGAAAAAAGACCATTATCAGTTCTTTTTTTGATGGGGTCTCTGAAGAGGAAGCTCCTGCTTTTGGACCCCTGCGTATTCTTTTTGATGTTTGGTCGTCTTTTCTTTCTGCATATACCGATGGTTATGATGCACTGCTAGTAGGTATTCAAAAAGCACTCAACGCCATTCCTTTTATGAGTGAGAGTAAATTGGGTGATTGGGCATCAAGTCGTTTAGAGGAGATGGTGATTTCTGTCGGACTTGAGCCAGCGGACCTCTCATCGCCGAAACCGGTATTAATTAACTCAGAGCATGTTTTGTCGATGGGTGAGGACTCCTTTTCAGCAAAACTGCTTTCAGTGAAACATTTCGCTTCCACTTCACTTCTAGCTGGAGGAAATATTTTTGGGGATGCTCTTGACGGTATAGAGGAGAGCGGATCGCGGTTTCTTGATGAGTTTTCTCAGGGATTTGAAATTGCAAGTATCGAAATATTTGAAGGTGCGATAACTATTCCTATCACTATTACGCTTCCTGGTTTTATTGCTGATGAAGCTCGCAATCTTTTTTCATCAGGAATTGAGTCTTTAAGGAATCTTGCTGCAACAGTTACGGGATGGAGGCAGTGGGAATGAAGTTAGTTGTTAATTCGAGAATTGATACTGCTAAGTTTAAAAAAAGACTCAAAGGGCAAATGACTATTGAATTTGTGGTTTGTTTTCCTGTAATGCTCGTCGTTGCATTGATTGCAGTGAATACTCTTTTGTTTTTTGGTGAATGTGCTTCGTTTGATCGTAACTTTAAAGATGCCACATGCGCATATGCAAGTTCCCCTGGTTACGGACAAGGTATGTCTAATTCCTGCGCAAAAATTCAGAGCAGTATAGAAGAGGTATGCGATACAGAATATGTCGATGTGTTTGTTTCTTCATCTGGAGTTGAAGGTGGACTCGTGACATTTACGGGGACGCTTTCTTTTTTGCCAACTCTTTTTGGCGCTGGTACTCTGAACTCCGCCTTTGGTGTTTCTTTCCCACGAATGACTCATCAATCTCAGATAGTGATTGACTGTTATAAGCCAGGGGCGATTATATGATGCGATCGTTTCATTATTCTCGTGTCGCTAAAGCGATGGGGATACTGCTGTTTTTAGTATTGATGTGCGTATTGTTTGACTATTTTTTTGGCTCTAAACAACTGCCAGCTCAAAAAGTGTCTGGAAATATAGCAGAGGCGGTACTTGTAGAAAATCAGTCTTTTGAATCCGTTATTGAACAATATCCCGACTCTCTTTTTGCCGATTTTAAGAATGAACCGTCGGGTGCTTTTGTGGAGGAGTGCCTTGATTTGTCGGGTTACGAGAATGTGTATGTGGGTAAGGATGAAAGATCTCTCTGTTTTACTATGCCTCAAGATCCCACAGATGCTTTTTTTCGGATTAAAGACTTTTTGGAAGAAAAAGGATGGATGTGTATTGAGAGCGGAGTACGTTGTAAAGCTTCTTTTGTGAAGGAGACTGGTTTGCTGCATTGGTTGTTTGTAGAGACTTATTCGATTAATGCTGGATCAATGGTTTTGATAACGAAGGAGGAGGGGGATGACAAGGAGTGATATTCCGCTTTGCTTTGCGGCGAATTATTTCGACCGTTTGAAAGGGCTGTTTAGCTTTAAGGGTGAAGAAGTAGTTTTGGTTATTATTCCCTGTAAATCAATCCATACGTTTTTTCTTGACAGATCAATACATGTTGCGTTTTTCGATCGGAAGGGTTTTGTAGTTGCTTCTTATAAGGATGTTCCGCCTTTTCGTTTGTGCCGTGAAGGAAAAGCGTATGGGGTCCTGGAACGCTGGAGTGGCGGAAAGGGAGATGATACATGGTTAGAGGTAGGGGATCGAATTATTGTTACCACTAAACAATATAGAAAAGAGGGTTGAAAGATGTTAACAAAAGATCAAACAATGAATCACGGAAC
>FR895488.1:22730-28139 GCA_000434775.1 Eggerthella sp. CAG:368
GTCCTGTATGTCATGCACTTTGTTTTTCGGATATGGATGTGTGCTATGGATGCTTGCATCGGTTTGTTGGTGATGCGACTGAAGGACGAGAACAAATTAGCAGTATGCAGTGTGAAAAAAGTGAGCTACCTACCATGATTTTGAACGGAGAGAGCAAGGAACATAGCGTCAGTAGATTCGCTTGTGTTCAAGGAGACTCATGCGATTTTGCTAATGTGCGTCATGATGAAGACCTCATGAAAAAAGACACAGAGGCGTTTGAGATAATAAAAACACTCCCATTTTCTTCCGATCAATGTCTGAAATTTCAGATAGACGTAAAGATAACGGGAGTGTAGTTACGCAGTAAAAAACAAACAATTACTCATCTAGGAAGGTTTTTACCGAAGATTCAATGGAGCTGGTTGAACTCTCGATAACGGTTTCAAAACGGATGTTTAGAGAATCAAGTTCGGCGAGTCCTTTGGGGATATTGTGAGTGCTTGTTTCATTGGCGATGAGTTCATTGAGTTCACAGCCAGACAAAGCGCTGATCTCTGCCGGTAGGGGTTCGTCAGTTGCAATAGCATGAAGACCGCGGTATACATTTTCGCCAAATTTTGCCCAATGAGCTGTAGAGGCAATAAGTACTTGATTGTCTCTACGCAGGTTCTCGGCAACTTTCATTGCAACAGCGGTATGCGGATCAATGAGGTAATTGTAGTTCTTGAGGACGTTGCTAATAGTTTTAAGACAGGTGTCATTGTCAATGGAATCAGATGCAAAATCTTCCTGCAACTTTTGAAGAGTGAGAGTATCAATTTTGAAAGAACCTTTTTCCTTGAGGTCGGTCATCCATTGAGAAATAGTGTTGCCGTCGCGCCCTGTTAATTCAAAAAGCTGGCGCTCCATGTTTGAGGAAATTAAGATGTCCATCGAAGGGGAAGGGGTAAGGACAAATTCTCGATCACTAATAGAGTATTCCCCCGTGTTAATGAAGTCGGTTAATACGCGATTTTCGTTGCTTGCGCAGAAGAGTTTTCCAAGAGGAGTTCCCATTTGCTTTGCATACCATGCAGCTAAAATATTACCGAAGTTTCCTGTAGGAACACACACATCAAGTACTTCGCCCGCATTAAGCTTTCCGTCGTTTACCAGTTTTCCATAACTGGAGATATAGTAAACAACCTGAGGTAAAAGCCTGCCCCAGTTGATTGAATTTGCGCTCGACAGAGCATAGCGTTTGTCGTCAAGAAGAGATTTGTTAAATTTTTCATCGTTAAAAACATTTTTAACGCCTGTTTGGCAGTCGTCGAAGTTACCTTTGACAGCCCAAACCTCAACGTTGTCACCTGCTTGAGTTGCCATTTGTTTATGTTGGATATCGCTTACGCCGCCATCGGGATAAAGAACGGCAATCTTAACGCCTTCTTTATCTTTGAAGCCTTCAAGCGCTGCTTTTCCTGTATCGCCCGAGGTTGCAACCAGGATGAGAAAATTGTTATCAATGCTGCCTGTCTTGCGTAGTTGCGCGGCACTTTGAGCAAAGAAGAGAGGGAGGCATTGAAGAGCCATATCTTTAAACGCACTGGTTGGACCATGCCAAAGCTCTAAAACATGAGTTTTGTTGTCGAGCGATGTAATAGGGCATATGTCTTCTGAATCAAACTGATCCCCATAAGCTTTTTCCATAAGCGTGGAGATAGTCTTGTCATCAATATCAATATTGAAAGCACGATAAATGCTTGCGGCGCGCTCCGCATAAGTGAGATTAGACAACGAAAGTATTTCTTCTAGTGAAAAGTGGGGAAGATTTTCAGGAACAAAAAGTCCGCCACCATCTGCTAAGCCCTGCACAACAGCTTCGGTAAACGTAACAGGATTAGTGCATTGTCCGCGTGTATCAATGTATCGATTTGTAGACATAAGATTATCTTTCATGAGGTAACATTAACAGCGTAAGTATACTACGCTCGATAGATTGTTAATTTAGCTTTACTTAATATAAACATTGTTTAAGGTGAGCGCTAAGGAAGGGAGCTGTAGTGGAAAAAGTGTCTATGTCGCACGAGGATTATCTCGAAGCTATCGTTATGCTTGGAGGTACTTCTACTCTGCCAGTACGCTCTGTTGATATAGCTGCTAAACTCGGTGTTTCGAAAGCCTCTGTCTCTAAGGCAGTGGCAAGCTTAAAAGCTTCAGGAATGCTCAATCAGCCGTTTTATGGTGATATTACTCTTACTGAAGAGGGGTATGAGTATGGTCAGGCTGTTTTGGAGCGTCACACCATGCTTACCAAATTTTTAGTTGAAGCCATTGGTTTAGATCAAGAAGACGCCGAAGAGGAAGCATGCCAAATGGAGCATGCTATCAGTGATGAGTCTTTTGAAAAGTGGCTAGCGTATTTCAAATCCATCGGTTTGTAATTGTGTGCAGTTTTGAAACTTAATTTACGGGCTTTTTGTTTATTCCTAACGTTTAAGAAGTAATGGTGATTTGTTTCTGTGGGGTAAAGTGCTGACTTCTTAAGCTTGAGGAAAAATAGGATAAGGGGAATTCTATGAATAAGCAGGCGAGTCAGGTTGCAGGAGTACCTATTTTCGATCTCGAAAACAAGGTAGCCATTGTAACGGGGGCTGCTCGAGGTATAGGAAGGGGAATCGCATGGGCATATGCGGGGTATGGCTGCAAACTTGCGCTTGTTGATATCCTCGAGAGGGAACTTGATCAAACCAGAAAGGATATCCTAAATCAATTTGGGGTTGATGTAATAACTTACGTAGGGGATGTTCGTGATTCTGAATTAGTCGACCAAATAATTCAGGATACCGTTTCCACCTTTGGACGTATTGATATTCTTGTCAATAATGCGGGCGTTGGAATGACGTGTCTGGCAGTTGATTGTGATGAAGAAGAGTTCGATACAGTAATGGATACCGATTTAAAAGCAGTATTTTTCCTTTCGAAAAAAGTTGCCCAGGTGATGATTGAGCAGAAAAAAGGAAACATTATTAATCTTTCTTCTGTTGTGGCTCGTGTTGGGTCTTCTCGTATGGCTCCTTACATGGCAGCTAAGGCTGGCGTTCTTCAAATGACACGTGGTCTGGCTTTTGAGTGGGCGCGGTTTAACATTCGTGTCAACTGTATTTGCCCTGGTTATATCAATACTGGTATGACGGAAGATACGTTGGCAAATCCTCGTGCCTATGAGGCAATTACCAAAATGATTCCGCATGAAAGAAAAGTTGGAGAACCCGAAGATATTGCTGCCGCTGCTGTTTTCTTAGCGAGTGATTGCACTGAGCTGATTACGGGTTTCCCTTTGTATGTTGATGCAGGTCGTTCTATTTGGTAGTTGGGCTGCATGATTGCGTGATGAGGCTTTAATGTATTGCTGAACGCGACATTGTTGTTAAGACGTGTTTTTGTTTTTCGTGATTTGGATAAGGATTTAACTATGAAAGAAAAGCTGCTTGAACTCTCAAAAGAAGAACTTGTTGATCTTTTGGAATTGAGCTCTAAAAACATCGTGGCGATGGATGGCGTTTGGTTTCAAACGCTCGAAGAGGCTATCGGCATGGATAAGGCAATGGATTACGATGCAGAAGCTTGGCGCCGATATTCTCCAGCCGAAGCACGTCGCTTAAAAAAGTACTATCACATGGAAGAACACCCAGGCTTAAAGGGTCTTGAGAAGGCGTTGATTGTCGGATATAGCACATTAGCTAATCAGACAAGTATTGTTTGGGAAGGCGATTCGCTTATTTATCGCGTTGATGTATGTAGGGTTCAAGCAGCTCGTTCGCGCAAGGGCATGGAGTTCCATCCTTGTAAACGAGTGGGACTAATTGAGTATCAGGGGTTTGCACGGGCAATTGATGATCGAATTGAATGTGAATGCGTGAGCTGTTATCCCGATATAACTGATGACACGTGTAGCTGCGCATGGAAGTTTACAATTAATCAATAGATAAAATCCTGCCCTGAAGCTTTGTGGTATCATACGAACAAGTGTTTGATATGAAAGGCTTTTGAATGGCTGCCGAAACAGTAATTTTAGGCATAGACCCTGGCCTTGCTCATACAGGCTGGGGTCTTGTTTTGCAGCGGGGGTCTCGCTTGTCGTGCATGGCATATGGCTGCATTGAAACAAAGAATGATAAGCCGCTTCCGCAGCGTCTTCAAAAGATCTATCAGCAAATGAGTGCCGTGGTTGCTCGTTATCAGCCAAGTTGTGTTGGAGTTGAAACGGTGTGGTTTGGCTCTAATGCCCAAAGCGCGTTTGCTACGGGTCAGGCTCGTGGTGCTGCGCTGGCGGCTTGCGCGAATAATGATATTCATTATGAAGAATACTCGCCGAGTCAAATTAAACTTGCAGTTGTTGGTACAGGCAGCGCAGAAAAGGATCAGGTTCAATATATGGTTAAGCATCTTTTGTCGTTGGACCGAATTCCATCTCCTGACCATTCTGCTGATGCGCTAGCAGCTGCTATTTGCTTTTCGACACATATTGGTGTTGGAAATAGAATCCGAAGGGAACAACGATGATTGCTTGTGTAAAGGGTCAACTAATTTCAAAAAGCCTCAATTCGGTAATTGTTGATGTTTCTGGGGTTGGATACGAAATACAAATGGCAACTACATCAATTTCAAAACTCCCTGAATTAGGGTCAACGGTTCAAATACTTACTCGTCTTCAAATCAGAGAGGACAGCTGCATTCTTTTCGGTTTTCTTTCCGCTGAAGAGAAAAATCTTTTCGAACGTTTTGTTGCGGTTTCTGGCGTTGGACCTAAGGCGGCGCTTTCGCTTTTATCTACCTGTGAACCAAAAGAGTTAATAACTGCTATTGCGACGCAAAATATTTCTGTTATTCAACAAGCTCCAGGTGTTGGCAAAAAAATGGCCTCACGTATTGCATTAGAATTGAAAGATCAATTTAGTGAAGATGATTCATTGGCTCTTGGAAGCTCGAGGCAAACTTCTTTTGCTAGAGCCGGAGCACTTGAGGCTCTGTTGTCTATGGGCTTTACTTCGGCCGAAGCGGAGCTTGCTTTGAAGGGCGCACCTGAATTATCCACTGAAGCATCTCTTCTTCAATATGCACTTAAGCGTTTAGGGGAATAAGTGTCACAGGATTTTGAAATAGAAAACGTACTTTTTGAAGCTTATTCGGAAAAGAATGCCTCGCAGGCTGCAGAGCGTGATTGTTCTGTTGAGCTTAAAGAGGAAGATCTTGTTCTTGATCGTAGTTTGAGGCCAACGCGTCTTGGTGAGTATTTAGGTCAAGAAAAAATCAAAGACAGTTTGTCGATTTTAATCCAGGCGGCAAAGCATCGACATGATGTGGTCGATCATATTCTGTTTTCGGGACCTCCTGGGCTCGGAAAAACAACCTTAGCAAGTGTTGTTGCGAATGAGGTTGGAGTTC
>FR895488.1:28158-34853 GCA_000434775.1 Eggerthella sp. CAG:368
TCAGATAAAAACAACCAGTGGACCAGCGATTGAGCGCACAGGGGACCTTGCTGCGATTCTTACTAATTTAGAGGAAGGTGATGTTCTTTTTATTGATGAGATTCATCGTCTTAATCGGATGGTTGAAGAAGTTCTCTATCCCGCTTTAGAGGATTTCGCTCTCGATATTGTTGTGGGTAAAGGTCCGGCTGCTCGTTCTATTCGCCTTGATTTACCGCGCTTTACTCTTATTGGGGCAACAACACGTACGGGCTTGCTTACTGGCCCCCTTCGTGACCGATTCGGTATTGCTTTTAGACTCGATTATTACTCTCCCAAAGAGCTTTCTCAGATTATCATTCGTTCAGCACGTATTCTTAACGTTGATATTGATGTTGAAGGAGCCTTGGAAATTGCTCGGAGAAGCAGAGGGACCCCCCGTTTGGCAAACCGTCTTTTAAGGCGTGTTCGAGATTGGGCTCAGGTGAAGGGGGATGGAGTGATTGACGAAGATTGCGCTGCTCAAGCCCTAAGCTTTTTCGAGGTGGATTCTTTGGGTCTCGATTCAGTGGATAATCGAATACTTGAGCTGTTGTGCCAGCAGTTTGCGGGGAGGCCAGTAGGTTTGTCAACGTTGTCTTCTGCTCTTTCTGAAGACCCTGAAACATTAGAAGATGTGTATGAGCCTTATCTTATGCAACAGGGGTTGCTTATTCGAACACCAAAAGGACGTCAGGCAACTGATCGTGCGTATGATCACTTGGGATTAATGAGACCAACGGGGAAACGGTGATAGGTTTTCCATTTCTTTTCTAGGGTGGACAAACGAACACAATGAGGATGACTATAGCTTTATAGTAAAAAAGTAAAAAGAAGTGGATGTGATTATATGCTGCATCAGGATTATTTAGTAAGAATGTTTATGGTGCTTGCGGCAGCTATTCGTAGAACCATTTTGAATACTTCAGGCGAAAAGGATCCTGAAGCTTCAGCAGAATTGCTCGAATCAACCTTATCAAATGCAACTGAAATAGATGGGTCTTTGCTCTTGAAGATGGATCCCGAAACTATGGTTTCGATGCTTCAAATATCTAATACTGACCCAACTCTTGTTGGCTATATTTCTCGAACGCTTTTACTCGAGTCGTCGTATCTGAGGCAGGCCCAGCGTTTTTCACGTGCAGAGCTTCGGGAAGAGCAGGCGTTGTCTTTGGCTCGTGCATATGGATTTTCTCTTAGTGAAGAAGATGTATCGCCTGAAGCACTCGAAAGCTTTTTCGCTGAGTCTCTTCCTGAAAATATTAAGAGTGGTACGGAATCGTCCAAATGAAAGAGATGTCGTTATCTCTTTGTGGATGTGATAGGAGGACGCAACGCTATTGCTAAACTTTGATGCTTTGGTTTGTTCGTGCGTCCTCTTATTGATGTATAAAACGTTTCCAGCAAAATACTTGCTCTAAGTGATCTACGTTACTAAAAGAATGACTGGCGGTATATAGGCGTAAAACTGCGCCAAATACTGTAACTAATAAAACCAAAAGCTGAATATATATTGGTTGACTCTATACGAATAAGCGTTCCTATAGGCTCTTTCACATCAATACAAGACCGTTTGTCTTGGCATTGTTTCAGTAGGTAAAAAAATACATTTTTATTCTTGACCTAAAAGTTACCTAAAGATAACATTGCCTTCATAAGTTAACCAAAGTGAACTCAAATGACCTATTATTTTAGGATCCAAATAGGTCAGAAATGGGGGATGAAGTCATGGTTTTATCAGAAGTAAAGAAGAATGGCGTATACCACGTTAAACATCTTGATGGTTCGGACGATCTGAATCGTCATTTGGAGAATCTTGGCTTTGTTCCAGGCGAGAGTGTTACGGTTGTTTCTCGTATTGCGGGAAATGTCATCGTGAATGTAAAAGGATCTCGCGTTGCTTTGTCTTCTGAATTGGCACGCAACATTGTTATTTAGGGGTTTGCTTTAGTCTCTTAATTTTGAAAGGGGGTAGAGTGAAAACTTTACGTGATGTACGAACTGGAGAAACGGTTCAGGTAGTTAAGCTTCATGGCGAAGGAGCTGTGAAACGTCGCATTATGGACATGGGTGTTACGAAGGGTTGCACTATTTTTGTGCGCAAGGTTGCACCTTTAGGTGACCCTGTAGAGGTAACCATTCGTGGTTATGAACTTTCTATTCGTAAAGGCGATGCAGAGCTTATTGAAGTTTCTTAGCGAACAGTGAAAAGTGTATGCTTGCTGCGTTTAGCAGCATTGTTTTTGTACCGGAGTTAACTATAGTTAACACTGAATGGAGGATGATATGAGAGTTGCACTAGTTGGCAACCCGAACTGTGGCAAAACCACTCTCTTCAATGCTCTGACAGGCTCAAACCAGTATTGTGGTAACTGGCCTGGTGTTACGGTTGAGAAGAAGGGCGGTAAGCTCAAGGCTGATAAGTCTATTGAGATCACCGACCTTCCAGGCATCTATTCTCTTTCTCCTTATACGTTGGAAGAGGTTGTTGCCCGTAACTTTATCATTGAAGAAAAACCTGATGCAATTTTGAACATTGTTGACGGCAGCAATCTTGAGCGCAATCTATATTTGACTACCCAGCTTTTGGAAATGGGTATTCCGATGGTTATTGCGGTAAACATGATGGATGTTGTTCGTAAGCGAGGCGATGAAATCTATGTTGATCAGCTCGCAAACGAACTTGGCTGTAATGTTGTTGAGATTTCTGCTCTTAAGAATGAAGGTATTGATGAGGTTGTCAACTGCCTCAAATCCATTGGTTCAGCATCTTTGCCAAAGCCAATCACCTTCTCTGCTCCTGTAGAAGAGGCAGTACATGCAATTCAGGGTCGTCTTGGTGATTCGGTTCCTGAGAATCTTAGTCGCTTTTATGCGGTAAAGCTGCTTGAACAGGACAAAAAGATTGTCGAATCCCTTCCTGGCGCTTCCGATGTGAGCGATATTATTTCTAAAGCAGAAAAAGAATGCGACGACGACACTGAAAGTGCTGTTATTAATGATCGTTATACCTTTATTGGTAATATCATTGATCATTGCCGCGATAAGAATTCTGCTTCGCAATTAACTACTTCAGACAAGATTGACCGCGTTGTAACAAATCGTTTCTTAGCTTTGCCAATCTTTGTTGTTGTGATGTTTCTTGTTTACTACATCTCCGTTACTACGGTTGGTACGGTAGCAACCGACTGGGCTAATGATGGTGTGTTTGGTGATGGTTGGTTCCTTGGTCCTGGTCAGGAACAGTTTGATGAAGAAAACGAGGCATTTGAAGAAGCTTCCGAAAATGTTGCTGCTTTCGAAGAGGCGGCTGAAGCTGAAGGGCTTGATCCTTCCTCTGAAACCTTCCTTAAAGATGCTGAGGCTGCAGGGTTGATTGGCACCTACGAGGCATATGATGAAGATACCGGCGAGGATGAAGTTATTGAGGTTGATGCGGCAACGTATGAGGAATCTCTTGAAACACTTGCTCCTTACCAGGGTGACCAAGAAGCCATTGCTGCTTTTGAAGCTGCAGCAATTGAGCAAGGACTCGATCCTGAAGCAGAAGATTTTGCTGATCAGGCCGAAGAAGCAGGTATTGTTGCCACCTATGTAAATGCAGATGGCGAGGAAAGTGAAGTTGACGCAGCAACATATGCTGAAGAACTCGAAGGAAGCGAACCTGATCCTACACAGTATGGTATTTGGGTAACGGGTATTCCAGTCTTGGTGGAAGACGCTCTCGCTTCTATTGACTGTGTTGATTGGCTGCAGGCTCTTATTCTTGATGGTATCGTTGCTGGTGTCGGTGCAGTTTTAGGCTTCGTTCCGCAGATGCTCATTCTGTTCTTTATGCTTGCTATTCTTGAAAGTTGCGGCTATCTTGCACGTGTCGCCTTTATTTTGGATCGTATTTTCCGTCGCTTTGGTCTTTCGGGTAAGTCCTTTATTCCTCTGCTTATCGGTTCTGGTTGTGGTGTTCCTGGCATTATGGCTTCACGTACAATCGAGAATCAGGCGGATCGTCGTATGACTGTTATGACGGTAACCTTCATTCCCTGTGGTGCTAAGTTGCCTGTTATCGCCTTGTTCGCAGGTGCAATCTTTGGCGGTGCATGGTGGGTTGCTCCGAGTGCCTATTTCTTGGGTATCGCAACGGTTTTATGTTCAGGTGTTATTTTAAAGAAGACCCGTTTCTTTGCTGGTGAGGCTGCTCCGTTCATTATGGAATTGCCTGCTTACCACTTGCCAACTCCTGGTGCTGTTTTACGTAGTACTTGGGAACGCGCTTGGGCGTTTATTAAGAAAGCATGCACCATCTTGCTTCTCGCATGTATCCTTATTTGGTTTGTTTCTACTTATGGTTGGGAAGATGGTATCTTCTGCGCAGTATCTGATACTTCGTACTCCATTTTGGCAGCTATTGGTAATGCATTCGCTTGGGTATTTGTTCCACAAGGCTTCGGTGATTGGCAGGCAGCAGCAGCTTCCTTGTCTGGCTTGGCCGCTAAGGAAGACATCGTTGCAACTCTCGGTATCTTGTTTGCATCTGAAGATGCAAGTTGGTACACCAACTTTGCTTCGAGCTATGGCTATGCTGCAGGCTATGCATTCTTGGCATTCAACCTTATTGCGGTTCCTTGTTTTGCAGCTCTTACCGCTGCGGCCCGTGAGCATAATTCCAAGAAGTGGTTCTGGGCTCAGGTTGCCTTCCAGATCGGTACCGCTTGGGTGATTTCTTTGTGGGTATTTCAGTTCGCGGGATTGTTTACTGGAGAAGTTACCTTCAATGTCTTTACCGTTGTTGCAATTGTTCTGTTCGCTGCATTCCTTTACTTGCTCTTCCGTCCAAATAAATGGAAGAATGTTAAGGGTGAGCGCGCAGTCGACGCTGCTTAATAATTAGATTTTTGTTTGTTGGTTTGATTGGTGATTGGAGGAGTGAATAATGACAGCTGGAACAGCGGTTGTTGGGTTGATTCTTCTTGTAATTGTTACGGCAATTATTGTCAGCATGATCCGATCCCGTCGAGCTGGAAAACATATTGGATGCGATGGTTGTGGCGGATGCTCTCATGGATGCTCTACTTCTTCGGATCCTCAAGGATGCTCTTGTGCAGAGCAAATGCTCAAAGATGTGGAAGAGAAATTACGTTAACTCGCATTGTGCACCAGATACCTTCGTAGAACCCCTTGTTCAGTACTTCACTTATCTACGTTGGTTCTAAAGACGCAATGAAAAAGATGCCCCTCATTTTGAGGGGCATCGCTTTTTTATTTCACTGCAAAGATGCAATAATTCTTAGCTGGTAGCTACAATATGATCGACATATAGGGATGCGACTGAAGTGGGTAGAGATAGTGAGTGAAACACTTGTATACGAAGGTTTGACTTTTGAGTTGCAGCGCAAACGCACATCTTCGATTAGGTTAAGAATATACCCTACTGGTCGCATGCTTATTAGTGCTCCAACCTATACCTCAAAGAAGGAAATAGATATCTTTCTCAGGAATCATCTTGAATGGATTCGCTTCAAACGAAAGGAAGTTCTTTCTTCGCCTATGGCTTATGCGGAAACAGCAAACAAGGAAGAGCAAAACCAGTGGAAAGAAATTATCCAAAGCTGTGTTCCACCCTTGGTGGAGGAGTGGACTTCTATCTTAGGGGTTACGGTGACAACGCTTGCTTATAGAAATATGAAAAGCCGTTGGGGGAGTTGTCAACCATCAACAGGGAGAGTTTGCATTAACACGCGCTTAGCTCTTTATCCTCCCGAATGCCTAGAATATGTTGTCGTACATGAACTCTGTCATTTTCTGGAGCCTAATCATGGCAAGGAGTTTCATGCGTTAATGACTAAAGTTATGCCTGATTGGAAAGCGCGCAGGGCCAAACTCCAATAAGAATTCTTACTACAACTTTTCTTAAGCATGCCGAACCGTTGGTCGGTTTTTTCTTTGTAAGTATTGACCAGAAACTCTCTTTCCTATTAAGTTAGACATGGTTAACTTAAGGAAGGAAATCTTATTAAGCTATCAAGAAGCTATCAAAAACATTTCCTTCGAATTACGAAAAAGGAGTTTAGGCACATGAGTAAAGTAGCAATCGTTTACTGGAGTGGCACGGGAAATACTGAGGCGATGGCTGATTTGTTTGAAGAAGGGGTAACGAATGCGGGAGGAGAGGCCTCTTTGATTCAGTGTTCCAATTTTTCTTCATCTGATGTGAGTGACTATGATGCTTTTGCTTTTGGTTGTCCGGCAATGGGCGATGAAGAGCTTGAAGATACTGAATTTGAGCCAATGTATGACGAAGTTGAACCCGCGCTTGATGGAAAGAAGGTGGTTCTTTTTGGTTCATATGACTGGAACAACGGTGAATGGATGGAGTATTGGGAGCAGCGAGCAGAGGAAGCAGGCGTAAATGTTGTTGGAACGGTAATTGCAAAGGATTATCCCGACGACGAGGCAGCTGAGCAATGTAAGCAAGCTGCGGCTTCTTTGGTATGATTTTTGAGCGAGATCATAAATCCATAGTTTTTGTATTAGGAATCTGGTATAGGAACTGAATTTTTCTTGAAATAAACAGATGATGCAATGAAGTATAAAGACCATCGAACTAAAGAGTTCGATGGTCTTTTGTTGTAAAAACGATTACCACCAAAATAACTTCAAATATAAACTTGTAGGTATTT
>FR895488.1:34886-44343 GCA_000434775.1 Eggerthella sp. CAG:368
ACAAAAACAATTCATGAATACGCGAATCTTCATTAAGCTCGGGATGAAACGAGATACCAATTTGGTTTTGATATCGAACACCCACTATGTTTCCCTCGATTGTTGCAAGCACCGTGCAGTCTTTTGATGCTGATGCAATATAGGGTGCTCGTATAAAGGTCATGGGTACGTCTTCCCAATCGCCAAATATTCCTTCGGTGTAAAAACTACCAAGCTGTCTTCCATAAGCGTTTCTTTTTACGGTAACAGGAAGCGTTCCCAAATAATGACTTTCGCCATCGATAGTTTCCGCTAAAAGGATTAAGCCTGCGCAGGTTCCTAAAACGGGCATTCCGTTCTCAATCATATGCTGGATCGGTGTAAACATTTCCAGTTCACGCAACAGTTTTCCCTGCGTAGTGCTTTCCCCACCAGGAAGAATAAGCCTGTCAAAGGGCTTATTGAGATCTTCCTTGCAGCGAAGCTCGATGCAGTTATGACCGAGGGATTCAATCTTTTTTTGGTGCTCTATGAAGGCGCCTTGTAGTGCAAGAATAGCGACAGTCATATTACTGTCCTCGTTCCTCCATGATCAACTGAATTTCATCTTCATTAATGCCAACCATTGCTTCTCCAAGGTCTTCAGAAAGTTCTGCGATTAAAGAAGCATCTTTGTAGTTGGTCACTGCTTTAACAATAGCCTGAGCTCGCTTTGCTGGATTGCCAGATTTGAAAATACCAGAGCCAACGAAAACACCCTCCGCACCCAAATGCATCATAAGTGCGGCATCTGCTGGTGTGGCAATTCCGCCTGCTGCAAAGTTAACAACGGGAAGTTTACCTTCTTTGTGAACGTATGAAATAAGCTCATACGGAACCTGGAGCTGCTTGGCTTCTTCGAAGAGCTCGTCTTCACGAAGGGAAACAACGTGGCGAATTTGTTTGTTGATAAGGCGCATGTGACGTACTGCCTGAACGACATCTCCCGTGCCAGGTTCACCCTTGGTTCGAATCATGGTAGCACCCTCGGCGATTCGTCTTAGGGCTTCACCAAGATCGCGAGCGCCGCATACGAAAGGAGCTTTGAATGTGGTTTTGTCGATGTGGTACGTGTCATCGGCAGGGGAGAGGACTTCACTTTCGTCAATATAGTCAATTTCGAGAGCTTCAAGAATTCTTGCCTCCATAAAGTGACCGATGCGGCACTTCGCCATTACGGGAATACTGACTGCTTCTTGAATACCCTTAATCATCTTTGGGTCGCTCATTCTGGAAACGCCGCCTGCTGCGCGAATATCGGCAGGGATGCGCTCAAGCGCCATTACGGCACAGGCACCTGCTTCTTCGGCAATATGCGCTTGTTCAGGGGTGGTGACATCCATAATTACGCCACCTTTAAGCATCTGCGCAAGAGAGCGATTAAGTTGAATACGATTTTCGTCTGTCATTTTGTTCCTTTCTGCAATGTATTGGGAAAGAAGATATCGTTTCGCTGGTATTGTCGATATAATCAAAAAGCTAATTATTTATATAACCAGAATATAACCAGTTTAGATAAGGTCAGATGTAGGTGCTTACTTATTCCTTTAATGAAAGAAAAGAAGAGCCGCTTTATGAATATCTCTATAAAGAGATAAAGCGTGATATAGAACAGGGAATAATTGCGCCCGGGGAAAAACTTCCCTCGAAACGTGCTTTTTCGCGTCATTTAGGCGTGAGCCTTATTACGGTTGAAGGGGCTTATACTCAGCTTATTGCAGAGGGCTACGTTATTTCAAAAGAGCGAAAAGGGTACTACGCAAATAGTGTATTACCAGAACCAACGTTAACTACTCAAAGACATCGACAAAACAGCTTTGAACCCTCTTTGAAAAACAAGTTTCAGGGCGCGCTTTTTCGGGAATCCAAGAGTGAAAAACGAGAAGAAAAACCGTCTTTCTTTGCCGATCTAACGGGGTCAGAGGTTGCACGGGGGAGATTTCCGTATGGAAGTTGGTCTAAAAGTATTCGAGATGCTCTATCGTGCGAGTCTGAGCAGGTTCTTATTGGAAATTCTGATACGGCGGGATCTAGGCGTTTAAGGGAAGTTCTAGCGAATTATCTGTATTCCTTTCGTGGAATGGAGGTTGACCCTGAATGCATTGTTATTGGAGCGGGGTCTCAGATATTAGACAATATGATCATTCAGCTTCTTGGTCAAA
This sequence comes from Eggerthella sp. CAG:368, assembly GCA_000434775.1. Taxonomy (GTDB): domain Bacteria; phylum Actinomycetota; class Coriobacteriia; order Coriobacteriales; family Eggerthellaceae; genus Anaerotardibacter. The sequence continues at coordinate 37,067 of FR895488.1, forward strand.
TGCATACGTATGGAATTGAAAACCCAGGCTATCCAAGGCTGCAGCAGTTGTATCGTGCAAACAGGGTTAATCTGGTATGTCTTCCTCTTGACGATAAAGGAGTGGTAACAGAAGCACTTTACGGAAGTGATGTGTCGGTTATGCATGTAATGCCATCACATCAGTTCCCCACGGGGCTTATAACGCCGATCAGTAGACGTTATGAACTGCTTGCGTGGGCGAGTGAAGGTGATCGCTATCTAATTGAAGATGATTTTGATAGTGAGTTCAGGCTTACCGGTCGTCCCATTCCATCCTTGCAAAGTATTGATAAACAAGGTCGTGTGATATATACCAATACCTTCTCTAAAACACTCGGACCCGCATTTCGATTGGGGTATATGGTTTTACCACATGCTTTAAAGGAACGATTTGATAAAACTCTCAGTTTTTATTCCTGTACAGTAAGTGCTGTCGATCAGCTTGCTCTGGCACGCTTTATCGAGCAGGGTGACTATGAGCGTCATGTTAATAGGATGAGGAATTACTATCGAGCATTGCGCAATAAGCTTATTTCCGAGCTTATGAAAAGCTCTTTTTCATCGCGTATTTCTTTATACTCACAAGACTCAGGAATCCATTTTGTTATGCATGTAGAAACAAAGGAACAAGAGCAACGATTGGCGCTTGAACTGCAAAAACGAGGTGTCAATATTGTCTCATTGTCAGAGTTTTATCTCGATGCTACTATGGCGAAAAATAAAGAAACCTCGTCAGGGAGGGCGAGGTTTCTTATGAGCTATAGTGGTCTTAGTGAAGAGGCAATTCCGAAAGTAATCAGCGTGATGGAAGAGGTATTTAAATAAGCACCTTATTCCTCTATGAGTCTGAAATATATTGTTTTTACGCCCTGGTCTCCTTCGGAAGTAATAGTTTTACTTTCAAACGTGCGAAGGGACTCTATAAAGGGGACAAATTTTTTGAATCCAAAATTTCGAGTGTCGAAGTCTGGCAAACGTTTTAAAAGCAATCCCCCTAAGCGAGCTGATAAAATCCAGCCATCGTCTCCGCAAAACTCTTCGGATAACTCGCGGAGTGTTTCGGTTACTACTTCAATGCTTGATCCATCTCCCCAGTCTGTTGAGGAAAAGGTTTCAGAGGCATCTTCGGTAAGTGCTAGCTCTTCGGTTGTTTTTGTGGGAGCGTGTTTCGGGGTATCGACTGGTTGGGTATTGTTTTGTGTTTTTGATCTCTTCTTCTTTTTCTTTTCCGATGTGGCGCTTCTATCTTTATAAAGAAGATCAAGGTATGAAAACTTATTGCATGCAGAAATAAACGATCGAGGGGTTTTCTGCTCTCCCATACCTAGGACAAACATTTCATCTTCGCGTAGACGAGAAGCAAGACGGGTGAAATCGCTGTCGGAAGAAACAATACAAAAAGCGTCAAGGCGTTTTTGGTAAAGCAGATCCATTGCATCGATAATGAGTGCCGAATCAGATGAGTTTTTTCCTGTTGTGTTGCTGTATTGTTGAATGGGTTGAATGGCATTTTCGAGCAGCTGCTTTTTCCAGGAGCTGAGAACAGGGGTGGTCCAATTGCCGTAAATACGTTTATAAATGATATTTCCTAAGCTGGATGCTTCTTGCAGGATGGTACTAGCGTACTTACTTGATATATTTTCGGCATCAATGAGTACCGCCACACGCATTTCTTTATCCATGTAAAACCTTTCTATTGAATAAACATGGCATCGCCAAAAGAAAGAAGTCGATAATGCCGTTTAATGGCATGTTTGTAGGCTGCCATGATGTTGTCTCGGGTGGAAAAAGCGGATACAAGCATCATGAGGGTTGAGCGAGGAACATGGAAATTTGTGATGAGCGCATCAACTACTTTGAATTCATATCCTGGAAGGATGAAAAGGCTCGTTTTTTCTCGATCGCGCGGAATAAGGCACTGTTTGTCTGAGTCCCAAGCACTCTCAAGACTTCTTACGCTTGTGGTGCCAACGGCAATAACGCGTCCATTTTGAGCCTTTGTTTTCGCAATTGCCTGTACAGTTTTTTCAGGAACGGTATATCGTTCGGTATGAATTTGGTGATTGTGGGGGTCTTCTTCGTCAACAATACGGAATGTATCAAGTCCAACTTCAAGATGCACCGTTTCGAAACCAACACCTTTTGCCTTGATCGCTTCAATGAGCTCGGGTGTAAAGTGGAGACCTGCAGTAGGTGCGGCAGCGCTTCGTTCTTCCTGGGAAAAAACGGTTTGGTAAAGTTCTTCATCACCTGCATAGTTTTTGATGTAGGGAGGAAGGGGGGTATGTCCGACCTGATGGAGGGCATCATCTAGGGAAGAGAGAGGAGTGCTCAAGCGAGCGAGGCGCTCACCTTTTTCTGCGTCCTCAATCCAATCGATGATTTCTGCCGACAAGATTATTTCGCCTTCAGCGTTCGTGAAATCTACGAGTGCTCCTGGTTTCAGGCGCTTTCCGGGACGAACGAGAACTTCCCAAATGGCGCTCGAGTCTTTTTTGGGCTCACGATCGAAACGTTCTCGAAGGAGGAAAACTTCAGCAGCGCCCCCTGTTTCATGCTTTGTTCCAAGAAGACGAGCAGGCATAACGCGCGTTTCATTTGCAACAAGCAAATCTCCCGGTTTGAGGTAATCGTAAATATCTCGAAAGATCTTATCCTGAAGAGCGCCTGTTTTTCTATTCATCACAAGCATTTTGCATGTATCGCGAATGGGTGCAGGTTCTTGTGCGATACAGTGTTCAGGAAGATCGTAGTCAAAGTCCTCAGTTTTTAGCATGGCTAGTTTTGCCGCCCTTTCAGCTGCTTTCTTTGCTTTTCGTGCAGCTTTTCTTTCTTCTCGTTCTTGTTGTGCTTCTTTGTTGGAAAACGTACAGCCGCAATAATTTTGTCGGTACATGCCCAGTTCACGGCTTCGTCTTGTCGCTTCTGGATAATCGCTTCGATAATCGCGAAAAAGCACTGTCAATTCAGGATAAAGCTTTGCGGAGCGTTCCAGCTCTTCTTTTATAAGGCTCGTAAACTGATACGGACTTACCGAAAGCGTTGTTCCGATGGCTTCAAAGTGATGCTCATGTGCATAACGTGCGAGTTCTTCAAAGCGGAAGCGGTAGCATTCTTGACAGCGAATCTTTCGTGGGGCTGTTTCATTCCAAGCGGAAGCGATTTTTTCATTCCACTGTGAATTACAATAAGGCCCTTCAGTAACGGGAATACCTTCTTGTTTGGCCCATGCTAAAAGCGTTGAAAGACGATGTTCGTATTCTTCTTTGGGTTCAATATTTGAATTCATGTATGCAATGGTTAGGTCATGACCTTCTTCGAGAAGATGCCTGACAGGCTCAAGAGAGCAAGGACCACAGCAAGCATGAAGTAATAATTTCATAAGCTTATCTTTTCTCTTTTGAATCGTGACCTATACTAACACCTGAAAACTGTTTACACATAATGAATAGAGGACTCTCCATTATGCAAAAATGCGATTATAAGGCCGTTTTCTTTGATCTTGACGGCACTCTTCTTGATCTTGATATGGATCTATTCCTACATCAATACTTCAGTGGCGTAAGTTCATTCGTTTCACGCAGGGGATATGATCCTGAGGTTTTTCTTAAAGCGCTTGGTGCAGGTGTTCGGAGTATGACTGAAGGAGTGGGCGGTTACAATATTGACCGTTTTTGGGGTGCATTTTGCACACGGACAAATGAATCCCAAGAAGAAATGGAACCACTTATTACTGAATACTATCAAACTGATTTCAACGAAATTGGTGAACATATCGTTCCGCGGCCTGAAGCGGCTGAAGTTTTAGAAATTCTAAAGGAAAAGAAGTATCCACTCTACCTTACTACCATGCCGCTTTTTCCGCGTATTGCAGTAGAACAACGTCTTTCTTGGGCGGGTTGTTCTCCTGACTTCTTCGATCGCATCACTACCTACGATAATTCAACAAGTACGAAGCCTCGTCTTGAGTATTACCAGGAAAATGTTGATCAAATTCATCTTGAACCTGAAAAGATTTTGATGGTTGGCAACAATACACAGGAAGATCTTGCCTGCATGGGTCTTGGGCTCGATGCTTTTTTGGTTACCGATTGCCTTCTTAATCCTAACAATTTTAATATCCAGTCAGTCAAGCACGGTTCATTAAAAGAGTTGCTTGGTTTTGTTGAGAAGCTTCCAGAATGTGAGTAAACGAATGGCTTTATTTGATTTTACGGTTAAAGCTCAGAGCGGTTATGCTCGAGCGGCGGAATTTGAAACAAAACACGGGGTAGTGAGAACACCTCTTTTTATGCCTGTTGGCACGAGCGCTACCGTCAAGGGTATTACGCCTCAAACCTTAAAAGATATTGGGGCACAAATTATTCTTTCAAATACGTATCATCTTTCTTTGCGTCCAGGAGAAGACCTGATTGCAGAGGCGGGTGGCTTGCATTCGTTTATGAGCTATGACGGTCCGATTCTTACCGATTCGGGCGGGTTTCAGATCTTTTCGCTCGCGGATACGCGCAAGCTTGATGATGATGGAGTTACGTTTGCGTCTGTTTATGATGGTTCGCGGGTAAGGTGGACGCCAGAAACCAATATGGATATTCAGCAAAAGCTTGGTGCCGACATCATCATGCAGCTTGATCAGTGTCCTCCTTATCCTGCAACGCGCCAGTTTGTGCAAAGAGCCGTTGACTTATCAGCAAACTGGGCAAAACGGTGTCTTGCTGCCCATACACGCGAAGATCAGGCTTTGTTTGGTATTTGTCAGGGTGGCATGAATCTTGATCTGCGTCTTGAATCAGTTGAGCGTTTGCTTGACATAAGCAACGAGAGCGTCGCGCGGGGGCATAAGGACTTCAAAGGATTTGGCATTGGTGGCTATTCGGTAGGCGAAAGCCATGAGGTAATGTTTGAGACCCTTGGGCAAGTTGCCCGTGCTCTTCCTGAAAATAAACCGCGTTATGTTATGGGGGTAGGAAACCCCACTACGCTTGTTCGTGCGGTGCGTGAAGGAGTTGACATGTTCGATTGTGTTTTGCCAACTCGAACGGCGCGTATGGGAACGGCGTTTTCATCGGCGGGGCGCATGAATATGCGCAATGCGAAATATATTCATGATTTTTCGCCTCTTGATCCGCAGTGCAAATGCCCTGTTTGTCAAACGCATAGTCGCTCGTATATTCGTCATCTTGTAAAGCAAAATGAAATGCTCGGGAGTGTCCTTTTGAGCACGCATAATTTGTTCTTCTTGCTTGATCTTATGAGACGAGCTCGAGAAGCTATTTTGGCGGAATCGTATGAAGAGTTTTATCAGGGATGGATGCATTCTCCTGCCGCTCGAGACTATTGATTTGTCTTTGGTTATGATATTGCGTGGAATTCAATCAGGTTTACTTTTTTAGCGTTAATATGTGTAGCGTCTGTGCTCTGACGGCTTGTGCGTTGGTGCGCTGTGTAAGTATTTAATTTTGGCAAATATGAAGTGAAAATAGATAAGGATTTGTTGTGATAGATTCCGACAAGAAGAAAAAGAAAGGTAAACCTACGCGCACTAACGCTGATCGCAGGAATATCTGGCTTTTGATCTTAACAACCATGTTAGTTCTTGGTTCAGTTTTTATGTTCATGCCGCCTCAGGAAAAGGTTAACCAGGGCCTGGATATTCAAGGCGGTCTTTCGGTTGTTTTGAGTGCTAACAGTACAGATGGTGAAGATGTCACCTCTGATGATATGGAAAAGTCTCGCGCGATCATTGAGTCTCGTGTTAATGCCCTAGGTGCTTCTGAAGCCACAGTTCAGGTTCAGGGATCCAATCAGATTCTTGTCCAAATTCCTGGTTTATCTGATACTGAAACAGCTCTTTCAACTATCGGTAAAACTGGTAAGTTGGAGTTTGCTCGAGCAGATTCATTTACTAATCCCGAGGATCAGGCTGCCATTAAAAATGGCACCTATGTCCAGCAGCAAAAATATACTGATGACTTTGGGAACTCTTTTGCCTCCGATCAGGTAACTTATCGCTCAGTGCAGAGTGGCACTTACACCCCACTTATTACCGGTGAGAATATTACCCGCGTAACGGTTGACAAGGCTTCGGAAACGGGCACTGATTATGCTGTCAACTTAACGCTTGACAGTGAAGGTTCCGCTGCTTTTGCCCAAGCAACTAAAGAACTCGCACCTACCAAGGGTCAAATTGTAATTGTGCTTGATGGTCAGATTCAGTCCGCTCCTGCTGTTCAGTCTGAAATAACTACCGGTGAAGTTTCAATTACAGGCGGTTATACTCTCGAAGAAGCCCAGAGTTTACAAACAGTTCTAGAGAGTGGCTCACTTCCTGTGAGTTTCCAATACGAACAGAGTCAGGTTGTTGGGCCGACGCTCGGCCAAGATGCTCTTAAGAGTGGTGTAATTGTTGCTCTCCTTGGCTTGCTTCTTGTTATTTTGTATTTGTTGTTCTTCTATCATGGCTTGGGTGTTCTTACTGCAGCCGCGATGCTTGTTTTTGCTGTTCTCTATCTTGGTTTACTTGCCACACTTTCCGCGTTCGGGCTTTTCTCACTGTCGCTTGCAGGTGTTGCGGGTATTGTATTGACTATCGGTATGGCAGCAGACTCCTCCATTTTGGTTCTGGAGAGATTTAGGGAAGAAATACGTATGGGTCGCAGTGTAAAAGCTGCATCTCTTACGGGTGTTCGCCACGCTATCGAAACTTCTATTGATGCTGACTTAGTAACGCTTGTTTCGGCGCTTACGTTGTTCTTCCTAGCTTCTGCTTCCGTTAAGGGTTTTGGTTTAACCCTCGCTCTTGGTATTATTTGCGACATCGTTATGATGCTTATTCTTAAAGCTCCGCTCGTTCGTTTGCTTGCGCCGCACTCTATTTCGAAGCATCCTGGTTTTTGGGGTATTAAAGACAGTCAAGTTGCTGCCGAGGCGTATGGGGAACTTTTGCAGGACGCAAATCCTGACAAGGGAGCATCTACTGAAGGTGCGCGCCGCAGTCCTTCTCAAATTCTTGAAGGACTCAAGGGTCGCTTTATAAAGAAAGACATCAATTTTATGGGAGCGCGGAAAGTTCTTCTTTCTGTTTCTGCTTTTTTGGTCCTTGCCTCTATTGCAACTGTCGGCTTTAAAGGGCTCGATTTTGGTATTGAGTTTGTTGGCGGTACTTCAGTTTCGTTCCATAACACGGGAGATATAACTATCGAACAGATGCGTGATGCCTTTACTGAAGCGGGTGAGCCAGACGCGGTTGTTCAAACG
>FR895488.1:44376-47746 GCA_000434775.1 Eggerthella sp. CAG:368
CGAATTCTGATGGAACTGAAGGCTTTTTGATTCGAACCACTTCAACATCTGCTGAAGATGCTGCTTCGGTTGCTACAGCAGTGGCAAATGATCTGAATCTTTCAACGTCAAGTTATGAGGTAAGTACGATTGGTCCCGATTGGGGTGCTGGGGTCATTCAATCATCGCTTATTGCATTTCTTGTTTCTATTTTGCTCATCATTGTCTACATCGCCTTCCGCTTTGAATATAAGATGGGGCTTATGGCGGTTTTGGCGCTTATCCACGACTTAGTTATCGTTGTTGGTGTTTACGCGTTGTTTGGTCGTGAAATAACTCCAAATACTATTGCGGCATTGTTGACTATTCTGGGTTATTCGCTCTATGACACCGTTGTTGTGTTCCATCGAATTAACGACAACATGAAAGAATCCAAGGTAAAGTGCACCTTTATGAGTATGGCAAATCATTCTCTTAACCAGGTGTTTGTGCGTACTATTAACACAACGCTCACCTCTTTCATTCCCGTTTTAGGTATGTTGCTCTTTGGCGGAGAAACGCTAAAAGACTTCGCTTTTGCAATGGCGGTTGGTCTGATTGCTGGTTCCTATTCTTCCATTGCCGTTGCTACGCCATTGTTCTCGCTGTGGAAATCGCGTGAGCCAAAATACGCAAAGCTCCAAAAGAAATATGGGTCGTCTATCACGCGTTTTACGTTTGCATCCACACCGTTGTTGGCAGCCGAAGGCGCTTCAGGCATGGCTTCTTTAGTCTCTGTAGTTGAAACGCTTAAAACAGATGAAAAAGAAACCACGAGCGTGTCGGAAGAGACAAGTTCGTCAACCGCTAAGAAGAAAAGTAGCTCTAAAGGCGGAAACAAACAGCAAGTTAACTACCACTATCGAAGGAAGAAGAAATGAGACAGGGAAGCGCGCCAAATTTTGCACCACCCATAGAAGAGGGGATGGTTTTAACCTTTGAAGATGAAAAAGGAGAACAGGTAACCCTAGAGTTTCTCGGGTTAATTCTTCACGAAGATCAGCGTTATGGTTTCTTCTTTCCTGTAGACGAAGAAACACAGACTGGAGCATCGGGGGAAGTTCTTATTCTTGAAGTTACTGAGCTTGATGAAGATGGTCAGCCCTGCGCTTTTGAGTTGCTTGTTGATGAAGGAGTAGCCCAAGACATCTACGAGGAATTTAAGGAAGCAACCAAAGATCTTTATGATTTTTGTTAGGCTTGTTTTATTTTAGCGAGGCTTTGTGCGCGGCCGTCCATTTTTGGACGGCCGTTTTCCGTTTACAGAATTTGATTCGTTTGTTAACAATTCAGTTACATTGACACCTTTACAATACCAAAAACACTTTAGTCGACAAAAGTGTTTCGTTTATTTTGCGGCAAAGACCAAGATCGGAGCCGCACATTGTTGTAAGCTGCGGGTGTTAAGGTGAACGAAATGGAAGATTTTTTGTATCAGTTTTTCGTCAATCCTTTTGTTAGCTTGGGATCTGGTTTAGCTGAGGCTGGCTCAGGCAGTGCGAGTTGGATTGAGGATGTTGTGTCGACCCTTGATGGTTTTGTTTGGGGTCCTATCATGATTCTCCTTTTATTAGGAACTCATGTGTTTATGACATTTAGGACAAGGTTTATTCAGCGTAAGCTCATCAAGGGTATTAAGCTCTCTGTTTCTAAAGACGAAGGATCGGGTGACGTAAGTCCTTTCCAGGCGTTAACCACCTCACTTGCTGCTACTATTGGTACCGGAAATATTATTGGTGTTGCAACGGCTTTAATTGCGGGCGGACCTGGAGCTCTTTTGTGGATGTGGCTTACGGGTGTTTTCGGTATTGCGACTAAGTATTCTGAAACCCTTATCGCAGTAAAGTATCGTGTAAAGGATCACAATGGCAATATGCTTGGCGGTGCAATGTATGCTCTGCAGCGTGGTTTTAAAAGGAAGAAACTTGGTAAGGTGCTTGCGGTTTTATTTGCTCTTTTTGCTGCAATTGCTTCCTTTGGGATTGGTGCTGCTGTTCAGGCAAATTCGCTTTCTGAGGCGATTGTTTCAGTCGCGGGTGATGTTTCCATTGCTACCGATACGTTCTCGGTGTTTGGCTTATTCGAAACGTCTCTCTTGCAAGTTATTGTTGGCTTATTGGTAGTGCTTTTTGTGGCGATTGTTATTTTGGGTGGCATTAAGTCTATTTCTCGCGTATGTGAGAAACTCATTCCCTTTATGACTATTTTCTATGTTGTTTCTTGCTTGATTCTCATTATCATGAATGCTCCATTCCTTGGCGAAGCACTTGTTCTTATTGCTACGTGTGCCTTTACGCCGCAAGCTGCTTTTGGTGGTGCAGTTGGTACTTCTGTCATGATTGCGCTTCAGATGGGCTGCGCTCGCGGTTTGTTTTCAAATGAATCTGGTTTAGGTTCTTCTCCTTTAGTTGCCTCTGCTGCTGTTACTAGAAACCCTGCTCGTCAGGCTTTGATTTCTATGACAGGTACTTTCTGGGACACGGTAATCGTTTGTGCTCTGACCGGTCTTGCTTTGGTTTCTTCCATTCTTGCTAATCCAGAGATTGCTGCTACGTTTGTAGATGGCGGTTTTGTTGGAGCTTCGGCCGCGTTAGTAACAACGGTGTTTGCTCAGATTCCTGTTGTTGGGCCGTTTGTGTTGTGTGTTGGATTGGTTTTGTTTGCATACTCGACCATGCTTGGCTGGTCTTATTACGGCAATCGCTGCATTACCTACCTCTTCGGAAAGAACGCCATTCGCCCGTACCAGATCATCTTCATTTTTATCTGTTTCTTGGGTGCTATTGGTGTTTCGGGTTTTGTTTGGGATATTTCTGACATGACAAATGCCTTGATGGCAATACCAAACTTAATTGCTGTTCTTGGTCTTTCGGCTTTGATTGCACGCGAAACAAAGCATTATGTATACGACGATAATCTTGATGAAATTGATGAAACACCTATTCCTATCGAAGAAACTAAATAGTTTCATGCTTTGATAGTTGGTTTGAGTGCTATAGAGCCTGCTGCTCGTGTTGGGTGGCAGGCTTTTTTATAAACCGCTCTTGGACTATAGGAAACGCGAGGATAAGGTAAGCATTTCAACCAATTGGCTGAAATAGTAATAGCGGGTGTTTTTATTGCTTTGATAGGCTGGAAAAAGGCTTACCAATTACTGCTTTTTTAGCTGATTTAGGCGCAAAAACACATAAGCAAAACATAATTTAAAAAAATTTTTCTTGACTAGGGGGTTTCTGCGCAGTATCTTTTTAAATTGTGTCTTTTTGCAAAAAACTAGGTTCCATTGAAGGAGGAATTGACTCGTGGTTCAAGCTAAAAAACCCGACTCCACCAGCCGTTATAGGAATCGCAG
>FR895488.1:47779-68966 GCA_000434775.1 Eggerthella sp. CAG:368
TTCGCAAAGATCCCTGACGTCATGGACGTTCCAAATCTTATTGCTATCCAGACGGAAAGCTTCAAGCAATTCATGGAAGAAGGCCTTGCAAATGCCTTTTCCGACATTAGTCCTATTGAATCCAACACTAAAGATATGTGTGTCGAATTCGGAAAGTATGAATTCGGTGAACCTAAGTATAGTGTAGATGAGTGTAAGGAGCGAGACGTTTCGTATCAGGCTCCTTTGTCTGCTGAGATTCGTTTCATTAACCGAGAAACGGGCGAAATTAAAGAGCAGGAAGTTTTCATGGGAGATTTTCCTTTGATGACTCCTCGCGGTACTTTTATTATCAATGGCACTGAGCGCGTTGTTGTTTCACAGTTGGTTCGCAGTCCTGGTGTGTATTTCTCATCTGAGCGCGATAAAACATCCGACAAAACTATCTACAACGCAAAAGTTATTCCTTCTCGTGGTGCTTGGCTCGAATTTGAAACCGACAAGCGCGATATTCTTTCTGTTCGCATTGACCGCAAGCGTAAGCAGCCTGCAACTCTTTTGTTGCGTGCTCTTGGTATTGCTGAAACACGTGAAGAGATTATTGATATTCTGGGCGAATCCGAGATGGTTATCCGTACGCTTGATCGTGACCCTGCAACTACCAAAGAAGAGTCTCTCATTGAGCTCTATCGTCGCTTCCGTCCAGGCGAGCCTCCTACAATTGATTCTGCTCGTACGTTGCTTGACGGTCTTTTCTTCAATCCTCAGCGCTACGACCTTGCAAAGGTGGGACGCTATAAGATCAACAAGAAGCTTGGATTTGATCCCGAAAACAACAACTCTACGTTGACGCAAGAAGACATTATTGAAACTATGCGCTATATCGTTGCTCTTCATGATGGTGCTGAAGGTGTAACGACTGACGATATCGACCACTTTGGAAATCGTCGCATTCGTACCGTTGGCGAATTGATTCAGAATCAGTTCCGCATTGGTCTTTCACGTATGGAGCGCGTTGTTCGTGAGCGCATGAGCATGCAGGAACCTGACGATATCACGCCACAGAGCCTGATCAACATTCGTCCTATCGTTGCTGCTATCAAAGAGTTCTTTGGTTCATCACAGCTTTCTCAGTTTATGGATCAGTCAAACCCTGCTGCTGGTATTACGCATAAGCGCCGCTTGTCTGCGTTAGGTCCAGGCGGTTTGTCTCGTGAACGTGCAGGTTTTGAGGTTCGCGACGTTCATACCTCTCATTATGGTCGTATGTGCCCTATTGAGACTCCTGAAGGTCCAAACATTGGTCTTATTGGTTCGCTTGCAACCTATGCACGCATCAACCCTTACGGCTTTATTGAAACTCCTTACCGTCGCATTGTTGATGGAAAGGTTACCGACGATATCGACTACCTCACTGCTGATGAGGAAGAGAAATACACGATTGCCCAGGCAAACGAAACCTTCAATCTTGAAACGCGTGAGTTTGGTCACTTTGATGATGAAGGTAACTTCGTTAAAGCAACTAAGGTTCTCTGCCGTACTAAAGATGCCAATGGTGTTTTCGGTGAGCCTGACGAAGTCAATCCAATGAATGTTCAATATATGGATGTTTCTCCTCGTCAGATGACCTCCGTTGCTACGTCTTTGATTCCTTTCTTGGAACACGACGACGCAAACCGTGCTTTGATGGGATCGAACATGCAGCGCCAGGCAGTGCCTTTGCTTCGTCCAAATGCACCTTTGGTTGGTACGGGTATTGAGCATCGTATTGCGGTTGACTCTGGTGAGATTCTTGTTGCTCAGAACAGCGGTGTAGTTGACTACGTTGATGGTCAAACCATTATTGTTGAGCGCGAAGACGGCGAATACGATGAATACCTCATTCCTAAGTTCCAGCGCTCTAACCAGAGCGGTTGCATGAACCACAAACCAATTGTTGCTAAGGGTGATGAAGTTTGCAAGGGCGATGTTCTTGCTGATGGTCCTTCTTGTGACAAGGCAGAGCTTTCACTCGGACAGAACCTCATGGTTGCTTACATGCCGTGGGAAGGCTACAACTACGAGGACGCTATCATTGTTTCCGAGCGTGTTGTAGCTGAAGATCTCCTTACCTCTATTCATATTTCCGAGTATGAAATCGACGCACGCGATACTAAGCTTGGACCTGAGGAAATCACGCGCGAAATCCCTAACATTTCTGAAGATATGATTTCTGATCTTGATGCTGACGGTATTATTCGCGTTGGTGCTGAGGTTTTCCCTGGTGATGTTCTGGTTGGTAAGGTAACCCCTAAGGGCGAAACTGAACTTACCGCTGAAGAGCGCTTGCTCCGTGCAATCTTTGGTGAGAAGGCTCGTGAGGTTCGTGATACTTCCTTAAAGGTTCCTCATGGTTCTGGCGGACGCGTAATTAATGTTGTTCGCTCCTCACGTCTTGATGGTGACGAGCTTGCGCCTGGTGTTAACGAGCTTGTTCGTGTTTTTGTTGCTCAGAAGCGTAAGATTCAGCAGGGCGACAAACTTTCTGGTCGTCATGGTAACAAGGGTGTTATTTCTCGTATTCTTCCTGTTGAAGACATGCCTTACTTGGCAGACGGTACTCCCGTTGACGTTATCTTGAACCCCTTGGGTGTCCCTTCTCGTATGAATGTTGGTCAGCTTCTTGAAAACCATCTTGGTTGGGCAGCTAAGTGGGGTTGGTCTGATGAAGAGGAAACCAATGAGGTTGTAGAAGGACCAATGCATGTAGCAACTCCAGTATTTGACGGTGCTACTGAGAAAGAAATTTCTGACGCAATCGAGAAGGCAAACCGTAACCTTATTAATATTCATCGTGAAAAATATGGCGATAAGGCTCGCGTTGAGTTTGTTCCTCAGCTTTCACGTACAGGTAAAACTTGGCTCTTTGATGGTCGTACGGGCGAGAAGTTCCGTGAACCTATCACCGTTGGTCAGTCTTACATCTTGAAGTTGGGTCACTTGGTTGATGACAAGATTCATGCTCGCTCAACTGGTCCTTACAGCTTGATTACTCAGCAGCCTTTGGGTGGTAAAGCTCAGTTCGGTGGTCAGCGCTTTGGTGAGATGGAAGTTTGGGCGTTGTACTCTTACGGCGCTTCTAACGTACTTCAGGAAATCCTGACCATTAAATCTGACGATACTTCTGGTCGTGTTAAGGCTTACGAGGCAATCGTTAAGGGTGAAACCATTCCTGCTCCTGAGGTTCCTGAATCCTTTAAGGTTCTTATTAAGGAAATGCGTTCATTGTGTCTGAATGTTGAACTTGAGGGTCATTCCCATGAGGCTATTGACATTTTGCACGACGCTGAAAACAGCACTGAGGAATTGATCGGTACTCCTCTTGATTCCTCTAAAGAGGAAGAAGAAGACGATCTTTTGGGATCAATCGCTGCTGAATTGGGCGATATTCTCAATGATGATGAAAAGGAAACTGATGACACTATCGATCTTATCGGTAAGGGAGAGGAGATGTAAATGAGCGAATTTGATGTAAACAATTTTGACGCTATCCGCATCTCTCTCGCGAGCGCTGAAGACGTACGCGGTTGGTCTCGTGGTGAGGTTAAGAAGCCTGAGACAATCAACTATCGCACCTTAAAACCTGAAAAAGACGGTCTGTTCTGTGAAAAGATCTTTGGTCCAACCAAGGATTGGGAGTGCGCTTGCGGAAAATATAAGCGCATCCGCTTTAAGGGTATTGTGTGCGAGCGATGCGGTGTAGAGGTTACTCGCTCTAAGGTTCGTCGTGAGCGTATGGGTCATATTGAACTCGCTGCTCCTGTTTCTCATATTTGGTATTTCAAGGGTTCACCTTCCCGTTTAGGCTATCTTTTGGACATTGCTCCTAAAGAACTCGAAAAGGTTCTTTATTTCGCCAGTTCAATTATTACCAAAGTTGATAAAGAAGCTCGCGAAGAAGACGCAGAAGAGTTACGTGATGAATTGGCAGCTGATTTGGAAGAATTGGATGCTGAGCGCGATCGCTTGATCGAGGCAACTCGTCGTCTCTCGGTAAACTACATTCCTGAAGAGGACGAATTTGTTGATGATATCGACGAAGATGAGCGTATGACTCCTGAAGAAGTTGAGGAAGAAATCGCTGACATTTTCGAAGAGTTCAATGAGCGCAAGGCGTTGCGTACTGAGGCTTTGGATGCGTTCATGAAGATTGAGCCAAAGCAATTGGTTCCTGATGAAGCTTTGTATCGTGAAATGCGCCTTAATTACTCTGATTACTTCAAGGGTGGTATGGGCGCTGAGGCTGTTCGTGATCTTCTTGACGAGATTGATCTCGAAGCAACTGCAACCGAGCTTCGTGAAACCGTTGCAACAGGTAAGGGTCAAAAGCGCACTAAGGCCATTAAACGTCTTAAGGTCGTAGACGCTTTCTTGCACTCTTCAAACAAGCCTTCCGACATGATCTTGGATGTAATTCCTGTTATTCCTCCTGATCTTCGTCCTATGGTTCAGCTTGATGGTGGTCGTTTTGCAACGTCTGACCTCAATGATCTGTATCGTCGTGTTATTAACCGTAATAATCGTTTGAAGCGCCTCCTTGATCTCGGTGCACCAGAAATCATTGTCAACAACGAAAAGCGCATGCTTCAAGAGGCAGTAGATAGTTTGTTTGACAACGGTCGTCGTGGTCGTCCGGTAACGGGTCCTGGCAATCGTCCTTTGAAATCTTTGTCCGATATGCTCAAGGGCAAGCAAGGTCGCTTCCGTCAGAACCTTTTGGGTAAGCGCGTTGACTATTCTGGTCGTTCTGTAATTGTTGTTGGTCCTCAGCTTAAGCTTCACCAGTGCGGTTTGCCTTCCGCAATGGCTCTTGAATTGTTTAAGCCGTTCGTTATGAAGCGTTTGGTTGAACTTGAATATGCGGCAAACATCAAGGCTGCAAAGCGTGCTGTTGATCGTGGTGCAAGCTATGTTTGGGACGTATTGGATCAGGTTATCACTGAGCATCCTGTGCTTTTGAACCGCGCTCCTACCTTGCATCGTTTGGGTATTCAAGCGTTTGAACCTGTTTTGGTTGAAGGTAAGGCAATTCGTTTGCATCCTTTGGTATGTACAGCCTTTAACGCTGACTTTGACGGTGACCAAATGGCTGTTCATGTCCCATTGGGTAATGAAGCTCAGGCAGAAGCACGCGTTTTGATGCTTTCGGCTAACAATATTAAATCTCCTGCTCATGGTCGTCCTTTGACCGTTCCTACTCAAGATATGATTATCGGTCTGTACTACCTAACGGCAGCTCGCGATAATTTCCCTGGAGAAGGCCGTGCGTTTATCGACTTCGATGATGCAATGAACGCCTATGATGCTCGTGCAGAGCTCGACCTTCAGGCAAAGATCTGGGTTCGTCTTACCAAGGACACTCAAGTTGCTTCAGCCTTCGGTGTTTTTGAAGAGCATAAAGCGGGCGAGCGTATTGAGACTACGGTTGGTCGTATCACGTTCAACGCTGTGTTGCCGGACGATTATCCTTTCTTGAACTACGAAATGAACAAGACTGAGATTTCTCGTTTGGTTGAAGATTGCTGTAATCATTACACCACCAGCGAAATGGGTCCTATCTTGGATGGCTTGAAGGAAGCTGGCTTCCACTATGCAACGCGCGCTGGTGTAACCGTTTCTGTTTATGACGCAACTATTCCTCCTAACAAGGGTGAAATTCTTGCTCGCGCCGATGAAAAGGTTGCTGCTATTGACGAAGACTATGAAATGGGTCTTATGTCTGACGAAGAGCGCCATAAGCAGATTGTTGACATCTGGAATGCTGCTAATGAAGAAGTTGGCGAAGCAATGGCCAATAACTTCGACAAGTTC
Source organism: Eggerthella sp. CAG:368 (assembly GCA_000434775.1). GTDB lineage: Bacteria > Actinomycetota > Coriobacteriia > Coriobacteriales > Eggerthellaceae > Anaerotardibacter. Next base: position 53,609 of record FR895488.1, read on the forward strand.
AATCCAATCTACATGATGGCCTTCTCTGGTGCTCGTGGTAACATCAAGCAGATTCGTCAGCTAGCTGGTATGCGTGGTTTGATGTCTGACCCGAAGGGTGAGATTATTGACCGTCCTATTAAGGCAAACTTCCGCGAGGGTCTTTCCGTTTTGGAATACTTTATTTCAACCCACGGTGCTCGTAAGGGCTTGGCGGACACGGCATTGCGTACTGCTGACTCTGGTTATTTGACCCGTCGTTTGGTCGACGTCGCTCAAGACGTTATTATTCGCGAAATCGACTGCGGTACTACTGATGGTGTTGAGTGTTCACTCCTTAATGCTAAGGGTGAAATTGACGATTCTCTCGTTGGTCGTTGCTTGGCTGCACCTGCAGTAAGCGAGACCACCGGTGAAGTAATCATGGAAGCAGGGGAGTATCCTTCTTCTGTTGCTCAACTCCAAGAACTTGCTGATGCGGGCGTTAAAGTCATTAAGCATCGCGCTGTCATGACCTGTCATGCTGAACATGGCATTTGTCAGAAGTGCTACGGTTGGGACTTGGCAACTTCTCGTCCTGTTAATATTGGTACTGCAGCTGGTATTATCGCTGCTCAGTCTATTGGTGAACCTGGTACCCAGCTTACGATGCGTACCTTCCATACGGGCGGTGTTGCAGGTGAAGACATCACGCATGGTCTTCCTCGTGTTACCGAGCTTTTTGAGGCTCGTAAGCCTAAAGGCCAGGCTGTTCTTGCCGAAATCGCAGGTACTCTTCAGGTTACGGGTGACAAGAACAGTAAGACGCTTACGGTTCATGATCAGGAAGGCAATATTCGTGAGTATGTTGTTTCTGCTCGCGCGCAGCTTTTACCTGGTGTTACTGATGGTTGTGAGGTGCAGGTTGGTCAGCAGCTCACTAAGGGTTCAGTTAACCCTCATGACTTACTGCGCTTGACTGATCCAAACACCACGCTCCGTTACATCGTTGATCAGGTTCAGGATGTTTACGTATCCCAGGGTGTAGATATTAACGATAAGCACATTGAGGTTATTGCTCGCCAGATGCTCCGCAAGGTTGCAGTTACCGATCCAGGTGATTCCGATTACCTCCCAGGACGTCAGGTTAACCGTTTCGAATTCGAAAAGGTTGCTAATGACTTAGTTCTTGAGGGCAAGAATCCTCCTGTTGGGCAGCCTTTGCTTCTTGGTATTACTAAGGCATCTTTGGCAACTGATTCATTCCTTTCCGCTGCATCATTCCAGGAAACCACCAAGGTTTTGACTGACGCTGCTATTGAGGGTAAGGTTGACACGCTTCAGGGTCTCAAGGAAAACGTTATTATCGGTAAGCCTATTCCTGCTGGTACGGGTCTCAAGCGCTATCATGATGTTGGACTTACCTATCATGGTATTCCTGTTGGTAAGCCTGAGGGCGATCGTCTTCCAGATTCTGCACCAGAAGCCTTGCGCGAAATCGAGGACTTGTTGCCTCAACCACAGGATTGGTCTCTCGATGGCGACGGTTATTTGGGCGCTGGTTCTGATTATGCGAGCTACTTTGCCTCTATTACTGCAGGTTATCGTGCTAACAATCTCACCGACGAAGAGGCTCGACTCTATATCTATGATGACTTGGGCGTTTCTCAGCGTTGGGCAAACAAATTCAGTGAAGCAGGTATTGAAACGGTAGCTGATTTGGTTGGTCATACTGAAGATGAGCTGTTGCGCATTGAAGGCATTGGAACGAAAGCTATCGAGGAACTCAAGCAGGGTCTAGAAGCTCATGGTCTTTCCAAAGTTATCGAAGATGATCTCTCCGCTTCTCGTGACGATATGAGCCAGTTGCTTGATATGGTCTTTTCTCCAGACGACACGGTTCTTATTGGTGGAGACAAACCCGCAACCTTCAGTACCGAAGGCGAGGATATGCTTGGTGAAGCCCTTCCACCTCGCTCTTATCAGCGCAATCTTGAGGAGCTTGATGCATTATTGGGATCTTCTGATTTGGGCTTTGGTATTACGAGCGAAGAAGATGAAGCTTCTAGCAACTCTGATACTGAATAAATCAATACGGAATACTGTATTTGTGTTTGATGTTGTGTGAAACTAAACGCCCCCGTTTTCGGGGGCGTTTTTGTAAGGGGAGAACATGAGTTCATTCTTATTTGCTGACATTTCTTTATTAACTGAAAAAGGAAGCTACATTCCTCATGCGTTCGTGGGAGTTTCAGACAAGGCAATTGAGTATGTGGGTACGGATGATCCGCGCGAAGTGAATCACGGAGTGTATGACGAGATATATGATGGTCGAGGAAAACTCTTAATACCGGGGCTTTACAACGCTCATTCCCATGTTCCTATGACGCTTTTACGCGGACGCGGAGAAAACCTTGATCTTGATCATTGGCTCAATGATTCTATCTTTCCTTTTGAGGATCATATTCAAGATAACGATGCTTACGTTGCTACGATGCTTGGTATTGCCGAGATGCTCCGTTTTGGGGTGGTTTCCTTTTCTGATATGTACTACCAATCTGATGCGCGCGCAAAAGCGATTATTGAGTCTGGGGTAAAAGCTAATTTGGGTCATTCAATTGTTTGTTTTGATCCAGAAAAAGAATATGCCGATCTTGACGCTTGTAAACTCAATGAACATCTAGTCAGAGATTACCATAAAGCTGCAGATGGCAGACTTCTAATTGATTTCAATCTTCATGCCGAATATACCTCCACCCCAAAAATTGCTCATGGTTTAGCGGATGCCGCCGTAAAAGCAGGTGTTCGTATGCAGGTTCATGTGAGCGAAACAAAAGGTGAAGTGGAGGGTTGCAAGGAACGCCATGGGCTTAGCCCGGTGGCGTATCTGAAAAAATGTGGTTTATTTGATGTTCCCACTACCGCTGCGCATTGTGTTTGGTTGGATGACGATGACTACCGTATTCTTTCGGAAAGTAACGTTTTTGTTGCCACCTGTCCTGCATCGAATGCAAAGCTTGGTAGTGGTATAGCTGATGTGTTGGCTATGAAAAAGGCGGGCATTGTTGTCTCGTTGGGAACTGATGGAGTGGCAAGCAATAATAACCACAACATGTTTAAAGATCTCTATCTTTTGGCACTCATGCAGCGTGCGAAGGATTCGAACCCTCGAGGTCTATCCTCTTCGGAACTGATTGAAATAGCTACGCGCAGCGGTGCGTTTTCTCAAGGACGAGACGATTGCGGAATGATACAGGTTGGCGCTCGTGCTGACCTCATTGTTCTAGATATCGATACGCCCTGGATGACTCCGGTTGATTCTATGTCGAGTAACTTGGTGTATTCCGCAGAAGGAAGTGACGTCGTTTTAACGATGGTTGATGGTTCGGTCCTTTATAAAGAAGGAGACTATCTCAGTATTGATATCGAACGTATGAAGTATGAAGTCATACGTTCTCGCGAAGCTATTGTATCTAAGCTTGGAGAAGACGTATAACCATTCATGTAGCGATCTAATCTTGGATTGATGTCTTCGCTGCGCTATTCTGGTATTCGGTATTTTACGTAAGGATGTATTGATGAAAACATATCTTTCAGACGATCGAACTCCTCCATCAAGTCAAATTGGTGCTGCCTTGGATTCTCTTGCTAAGACAATTCATGAACGCAGGAGCGCAGGGGAAGAGAGCTATACCTATCGTCTTCTTACCGGCGATCTCGATAAACTGCTAAAAAAACTGGTTGAAGAAGCACATGAAACTACGCTTGCGGCAAAAGATATTCAGGCTCTTAGCGGTCGCGACCATACGAGTGAAGAATACAATGCAAACCTCGACCATTTTCGCTATGAAGCAGGGGACGTTGTATATCATCTTTTGGTTCTCCTTGAGCGTAACGGTATTGATCTGGAAGAGTTTGCTGCTGAGCTTAATTCTCGTATGACCGAAGAAGAGATTGCGCGTCGTGGTGGCGTCGTGCTCTTAAAGCCTGAGCATGTAAATAGAGGCAATCACTAGCAACAACTCATGCAAAAACAACTTGCACATTGTTTATTTGCGCATGAAGCAAATAGAAGATAGTGAGGTAAAAGTATGGCAAAGCTTTTTGGCACCGACGGAGCGCGCGGTGTTGCAAATGTTGAACTTACGGCAGATATAGCATTCAAACTTGGTCAGGCAGCTGTCGAGTTTCTTGGGAAAACCATTGTTGTTGGCAAGGACACACGCATTTCAGGTGATATGCTCGAAGCAGCCCTCAATGCGGGAATCATGAGTAAGGGCGGTACGGTTCTTAGCGCAGGGATTATTCCCACTCCAGGGGTTGCTTTCTTAACTCGTGAGCTCTATGCAGATGGTGGCGTTGTGATTTCTGCCTCTCATAATCCTCCTGAGTACAACGGTATTAAATTCTTCGACGGACAAGGATTTAAACTTCCCGATGAAGTGGAAAGCAAGCTTGAAGAGTTTGTATATTCAGGCGGAACCCCTGTTGCAGAGCTTCCTGGTGGAGCTGAGGTTGGAGTAGCGGTTCCGGTGGAAAATGCCTGTGAGCTGTATATCAATCATGCGATCGATACCGTAAAGTCTGAGGGTATTACTTTTGATGGCCTTACGATTGCTCTTGATACGGGTCATGGTGCCGCGTCACTCACAACCGCTTGTGCTCTTGAGGCTTTAGGTGCAAGGGTTGAAGTTATCAATGATGATTTTTCCGGCACTGATATCAATGTCGAATGTGGTTCAACTCATCTTGAGCCTCTAAAGGAACTTGTTTCTAAAACGGGTGCTCAAATTGGTATTGCTCATGACGGAGATGCCGATCGCGTTATGTTTATTGATGAGCTAGGCAATGAGATTGATGGTGATGTTGTAGAGGCGGTTTGTGCGATAGATCTTAAAGAGCGCGGCCTTTTATCTGGTAACACCGTTGTTTCTACTGTTATGTGCAACTTGGGATTTACGCAAGCCATGAAACAGGCAGATATTGATGTTATTCAAACGCAAGTTGGTGACCGCTATGTTTTAGAGCAGCTGCGTAAAGGGAAGTATGTTTTGGGCGGTGAACAAAGTGGCCATATGATCTTTTTGAAGCATAACTCTACGGGTGATGGATTGGTTACTGCTTGTCAGTTCCTTTCTGCCTGCCTACGAAAGGGTGGCTGTGTTTCAGAGGTTGCTTCGGTGATGAAACGTTTTCCTCAGGAACTTATCAATGTAAAGGTTTTTGATAAACATGCGGTTGAGTCCAATGAGGCAGTAGCTGAGGTAATTGCTCAAGAAGCACAGAAGTTAGGAGACTCAGGTCGTATCCTTGTTCGCCCGAGTGGTACAGAGCCTCTTGTTCGCGTTATGGTTGAAGCAGCAACGCATGAAGAGGCTTTTAGAGTTGCAGAAACAATTGCGCACGTCATCGAGCAGCAGCTTGGTTCGGAATAGCTTTTTTATGGTTGGAATCCTTGCCTGTGCAGGGAGAGTGCTAGATGTGATAAGATCTAGCGTTGGTATTGTGAAATCGGAAGGAAGTCTGTATGTCGGGACATTCAAAATGGGCAACAACGAAGCATCGTAAAGCAGCTCAGGACGCAAAACGTTCAGCTCTTTTCTCTAAGCTTTCGCGTAATATTACGGTAGCTGCTAAAGAGGGCGGCGACCCTAATCCTGACAACAACGCTTCTCTTGCTGCCGCAATCGATAAGGCAAAGAGTTATTCCTTGCCTAAAGATAAAATTAAAACCGCAATTGATAAAGCATTTGGCTCAGGCAAAGATGCTGCTAATTATGAATCGGTTGTTTATGAGGGTTATGGTCCTTGTGGCGTGGCAATTTACTGTGAAGCCTTGACCGATAATCGTAATCGTACTGCAGCTGACGTTCGCGCCGCTTTTACGCATCATGGCGGAAATCTGGGTACCTCTGGCTCTGTTGCCTTTCAGTTTGAACGCAAAGGTCAGATCTTGGTAGAAAAGGTTATCAAGAGCGAAGAGAAAAAGGTTGCCGATAAAGAGAACGCTGTTGATGAAGATGAATTCATGATGGCAGTTGCTGAAGCAGGCGGAACTGATTATGAAGATGCTGGCGATGAATGGATTGTATATACCAGCCCAGCAGATTTGATGGCTGTAAAGAATGCGCTCAATGAAGCAGGCATTATTACTAAGGGTGCAGAGTTCATTATGGAGCCAACCACTCCCGCAACGGTTAGCGTATCTGATGCCAAAAAGGTTATGCGTTTGATTGATCGCCTTGAAGAGCTCGAAGACTTACAGAACGTTTATCACGCAATGGATATCACTGACGAAATCGCAGAGGCCCTCGAAGACGAGTAGGTATCGTTGTTTTTTCTCTAAAAAATGTAAAAAAGGTCGCATTTTGCGGCCTTTTTTTCTTCTGAAAAAACTTTATGAAAAGCCCTAAAACATTGGTTGAGGGACGCAATTTCATCGCATGCTGTGTTATCATGGGTCTACTCTAAGCATTAAACGCACTACTTAATCACACTACGATGCTCAAGGGGTAATTTGGTGTCTGAACAGGCAAATATTCTTTCTTTTGATGAGGTGAAATCCCGCGGGGCTTCACGTCGTCGTGCTGTTCACGCCCAAGGTCAACATGCCTCATCTCATTCTTCGTTGTATTCACGCAAATCTGCAACAGGCGAGCGTCTTTCTAATCAAGCTTCTTTAAATCGTTCTGGTCGTATTTCTGTTCAGCAAAATGGTTATCACAGAAGCAATCAACAAGCACGCCAGATACCGCGTTCGATGCACGCGAATGCTTCTTCACAAAGAAGGTCGTCTACTTCAGTTTCTCCGAGACGTTCTGCTCGAGTTTCACAGGACGGCTCTCAGCGTTTTGCTTCTTCAAGAAACTCAAGGAGTTCAAGAGAGGCTTCTAGTGAACCTACCTTTATGCAGGGTTTAAAGAAACGCGCTCGTTCGGCAAAAGCAGAAAGAGAATTTAACAAAACAATTTCTTCCAAGGAATCGCGAAACGAAGAGTCTACAAGCAGAGCTGCTCTTTATGAAATGCGTATGGGGAGGACTCAAAAGCGTTCGACGAAAATGCAGAATGATTCTTCTTCTGGTAACTCAAAAAGAGCAAAAAGTGTTTCTTTGTCTTCGTTGTTTTCTTGGATGAGTTCCACCATTGCTTCTCGTTTTGTGATCGCGGGCTGTTGTGTCTTCTTTACTTTCGTTATGCTTTATCAGCCCTTAGCTGACTATTACGATGAGTCTAGACAGCTCCAACAGCTTGAGGCTGAGTATTCTGCGCTCGAAGAGCAAAACGCGTCTCTTAAGTCAGAGATTGATTACCTTAATACGGATGCAGGTTTAGAAGACTATGCTCGATATAAGCTTGGATATATTCGTGCTGACGAACAAACTGCAACCGTTGAAAACATAGAGCCTTCTTCCAAGGTAAATGACACAAGTGGATCTATTTCCTATTCCATTCCTGCGGGCAGTATCCCCGCTCCTGATACTTGGTATTCGGGGGTTTTAGATTTCGTTTTTGGGTACGGAAAGTAAGCATATGAAATGTGCAGCTATTGATATTGGGACGGTAACCTGCCGTCTTTTAATTGCTGATGTCGCTGATGGAAAACTCACTGAAACAGTGAGACGTTGTGAAATAACCAATCTAGGCGTCGGTGTTGATAAAACATCCCTTCTTCAGAAAGATGCTATTGAACGCGTTGTAAATCAGATAAAGGAGTATGTTGTCCTCATTGACCAAGAGAGTGCAAAGGCGTCAAATGAGGATTCTTCTACGCGCATGCCTATTATTGCGTTTGCGACAAGTGCTACTCGTGATGCTAAAAACTCCTCAGAGCTTATTTCTCGGCTTGAAGAGCTAGGAGTAAAGCTTTCGGTTATTTCAGGCACGAAAGAAGCATCACTTTCCTTTAAGGGGGCTTCTTCTTGTTTTGATAACGAAGTATTAATGGTAGTAGACATTGGCGGAGGGTCGACAGAGGTAATTTTTGGTTTAGCGGGGAGTGACCCACTCTTTAGCCATTCGTTTGATATTGGTTGCCGCCGAATTACTGAGCGTTTTCTTCCGTCTGATCCACCCAGTGCAAAAGAACTTGCCTGTGCTGCTGAATATATCGAAAAGGAAATGACTCCTTATTTTATTGAATGCTTGAAAAAACTTCCGTCTTCCCTTGATAGAGTAGTGGCTGTTGCCGGAACGGCAACGAGTGTTGTTTCTGTCGATAAAAAAATGGAAGTATACGATTCAGATGTCGTTCATGGGACAGTTGTTTCGCTTGATGTGCTTTTTCGGATTTATCACTTACTTGCTTTAATGCCGCTTGAACAACGCAAACAGGTTGTTGGCCTTGAACCGCAAAGGGCGAGCGTAATTGTTGCGGGAATGCTTATTCTTGCGGTTGTTCTTAAGCTTGCAAAAATGAATTCGTTTACGGTGAGCGAATTAGATATTTTGCACGGTATTCTTCTTGAAGAACCCTCTAATTATTTGTTATGATGTCAAAGCTGTATCTAAGATAGCACCAAGGGAGCGTGGCGGAATTGGCATACGCAGCGGACTTAAAATCCGCCGCCTTCGGGCTTGAGGGTTCGAGTCCCTCCGCTCCTACCAGTTCTTTGTTTTTGTGTTGCATAGTTTTATTTTGAGAAGTATAACTGTGTAGATAGCGATAACGGTACAATCCGAAAGCGAATTTATGACCAGTAGTAATCAGCTTCCCAATTTCAGTGGTGCTCAAAGTTTGTTCGAAGATTTTCTTGCTCAACAACTTGATACTAACGAAGGGCTTTTAAATCAAGATTCACCTTCGTTGTTTGAAAAGTATCTCAATGCTTGTGCAGACCGTGCAGGTGAGATAATTAACTCGTTTATTCCTCGAGGTTCTCATCCTGATATGGAAACCTACCTGTATGGTCCTTTGTTGAAATACAGCAAGAACAGCGGCAAGCGTCATCGTCCCTTAATTTGTGTTGCTGCGTGCAATGCTGTTGGGGGAGAGGAATTTCGTGCATATTCCTCCGCTGCTGCTATTGAGCATTTTCACACGGCTGCGCTTATTCATGATGATATTGCCGACGAGGCGGAGTTACGTCGCGGCGAACCTTGCATGCATTTAACGGAAGGTGAAGGTCTTGCTATCAATGCGGGAGATCTCGCTCTCTCAATTGTTAATGGTATTGTGATGCGAGATCCGAACCTCGATGATTCCATGAAGGTGCGTGTTGCACTCGAATTGGTTGGTATGGCTCAAAGTACCGTTGAAGGTCAGGCTCTTGATATTGGTTGGGCTCGTGATGGGCGCTACGATATTACCACTGACGATTATTTTGCAATGGCAATGCATAAAACCGCCTATTACTCTGGCGCCGTTCCTCTTGTTGTTGGTGCGATGGTTGGCGGTGCAAGTGATGAGGTTATTGAGGGTCTTCGTTCGTTTGGTTTAGACACTGGTCTTGCTTTTCAGATTCAAGATGACCTTTTGAATCTCGTTGGCACAAAAGAGGCCAAGGAAAAGGATTATCGAAGCGATATTACCGAGGGCAAGCGTACCCTTGTTGCCGTTCATGCGTTGCACAATTCTCCTCAAAACGAACGCCTAATTGAAATTCTCTCTTCAAAGGAAAAGAATCCAGAAATCCTCGAGGAAGCGGTTCAGATAATGAAAGATGCAGGTAGCATCGATTATGCTCGCTCCTATGCTCAAGATTTGGTTTCTCGGGCAAAAGAACGTTTAGTGAAGGTTCTCGAGCCTTCAAATGGACGTGCTATCCTTATTTCAATGGCTGATTGGTTTGTCGATCGTTTGAAGTAAGAGGAATATGGAAGCTATTACTTTGTATGATACGGGTGCCGCCGTAGAAGATATTCAGCGAAAGCTTGTTTCTTTAGGATATCTTTTTGATGATGATATTACGGGCACGTATGATGAACGTACTGCATCTGCAGTGCGTTCATTTGCAAGTGCTTCGGGGCTTTCGGAAACTTCAGAAGTGGATGAGCAAGTTTGGGTTCGTCTTGTTGATGCCACCTATGAACTCGGTGACCGTGTGTTATATCTTCGTGTTCCTTATTTTCACGGGCACGATGTCGCTCTTTTGCAGAAGGCTCTTTCGGCTCTTGGCTTTTCCTGTGGTGAATGTGATGGCATTTTTGGAGTTCACACAGAAGATGCGCTTCGCAAATTCCAACTCAATATGGGTCTTCCTTCAGATGGCATCGCGGGGGCGTTTACGTTTCGCGAAATAACTAATCTTCAACATTCTTGGAAAGATAAAGATTCGTTTAGTCCTATTCCTCATTTGGGTTTTGCGCGTGCTTCAGAAGTGCTCGAGAAGAACTTACTGTGTCTTTTTGGAACATCTCAGTTTACGCGTTCGGTTGCTGCTCGTATGTCTAATCTTGCTATGGCAACCAATCCTACCTCACAGGTTACAAGTGCTGATTCTTTATTGGTTTCTCCTGATGAAGCAATGATGTTTGTTCAAATTCTTTCGGCGGATGAAACTCCGATTGATCAGATTCCTGTTGTTGAATTTGAACCAGAAAACTCACTCTCGCTTCGTCTTTCGCAAGCGCTACGTGTTGCTCAACGCTCGTCGGAGCGTGTCGCTATTCGTATTCCTAGTGATACATGGGAAGATGCTGGTGAGGCTCGTTCGGCTCAGCATTATGCGATTGTTTTGCTTGATGCTCTTTGTACTGCGCTCGTGTCTCTCTCTGAATAGTTTTATGCTTTCATATTTGTATAAGGCGTTCAGTTTTACGATTGATTTGCGTCGTTGTTATATACTGTCTTGCGGGTATTAAACGAAAGGCATATATGAAACATTCAGCTCTTATTCTTGCCGCCGGTGCAGGAACTCGCATGAAGTCCTTAAAACCAAAAGTTGCTCACGAGATAATGAATAAGCCGCTTGTTCGTTGGGTTATTGATGCAGCTCATGGGGCAGGTGTTAATCAGATCGTTAGTGTTATCGGGCATGGTCGTGAAGCGGTTGAACCCTTGGTTGCTGATACGGTTTCGGTTATCCAGGAAGAGCAGCTCGGAACTGCGCATGCGGTTCAGGTTGCCGAACCTGCCTTTAAAGATAAAACGGGATCTCTTGTTGTTCTTACGGGTGATTCGCCTTTAGTTACTTCTGAAACTATCGAAAAACTCTTTTCCGTCCGAGAAAAAGAAAATGCTGCGGTTGTTGTGCTGACAATGGATGTTGAAGACCCCTTTGGTTATGGTCGTATCGTCCGTGATTCTGATGGTCAAATTTGCAGTATTGTTGAACAGAAAGATTGTTCAGAAGCCCAAATGGTAATTAAGGAATGCAATTCGGGTTTCTATTGTTTTGATACGGCATTTCTTTTTGAAGCATTGCATGAGGTTTCCTCTGATAATGCTCAGAACGAGTTTTATCTTACCGATGTTGTATCGATTGCTCGTTCTAAAGGGAAGAAAGTTCTTGCCTTGAAGGCTGTAGACCCAAGGGAATGCTTGGGAGTTAATTCTCGTGTTCAGCTTGCAGAGGCCACTCAGATTCTCCAGGAAAGAATTAATACCTTCCACATGAATAATGGCGTTACCATCATGGATCCTCGAACTACTTGGATTGGTCCTGATGTAACCATCGAACAAGATGTTGAGCTTTTGCCCATGACGTTCTTGTTTGGTAAAACCTCGATTGGTAAGGGAACGGTTGTTGGCCCTAACTCTCGTTTGACCGATACTATAGTTGGGTCGAATTGTGCTATTGAGGAAACCATTGCTCTTGAAACGGTTATCGACAATGAAGTAACAACGGGCCCCCGTGCTTATTTGAGGCCACTTACGCATTTATGTGATGGTTCTAAGGTGGGGACGCACGTTGAAATAAAAAAATCAACGATTGGCGTGGGTTCAAAGGTTCCGCATCTTTCCTATATTGGTGATGCCACCCTTGGAAAAGACATTAATATTGGTGCTGGAACTATTACTTGTAACTACGACGGCGAGAAAAAATGGCCAACTGTCATTGAAGATGATGTTTTTGTTGGAAGTGATGTAATGCTCGTTGCGCCGGTAACTATTGGCGAAGGTGCTTTGATTGGCGCCGGTTCGGTAATAACTAAAGATGTTTCTGCGTATGCATTAGGTTTAGGCCGCGCTCGACAAACGGAAATCCCTCATTGGAACGAAAAAAATAAGGAAGAGTAGAAAATACCGCTTAGGTATTGTATGGGAACGTATTAAGATATCCAACGTGTGAAGTAACTGTTCTATTGAACGAGAGTAAAAGGAATCACCATGAGCAATATGACAAAAACCTTGGCAATCTTTTCTGGCTCAACGTGTCCAGAACTTGCTGAAGAGATCGCTTCTTCCCTTGGAACTACCCTAGGGAATGTAAAGTTGGAAAAGTTTTCTAACGGTGAAATTTACGCTCGTTATCTTGAAAGTGTTCGAGGCGCGGATGTTTTCATTGTTCAGTCAACTTCTACGCCAAATGTCAACGAAGCAATTATGGAGCTTCTCATTATGGCCGATGCCGCTAAACGTGCTTCGGCTCGTACTGTTAATGCGGTTGTTCCTTGCTATGGTTATGCTCGTCAGGACAGAAAAGCTGCCGCTCGTGAGCCTATTACCGCAAAGTTGGTAGCAAATCTCATGACGGTTTCAGGCATCAATCGTGTTATTACGGTTGATCTTCACCAAGGTCAGATTCAGGGTTTCTTTGATACTCCCGTAGATCACTTAACTGCTTTACCTATCTTTGCGGATTACTTCAAGAAGAAGGGTCTTACGTCAGAAAATCTTTGTGTCGTCAGCCCTGATGTTGGTCGTGCGAAAGCTGCTAAGAAGCTTTCCGATATGCTTGAGTCGGATTTGGCGATTATGCATAAGGGCCGTCCGGGTCATAATAAGGCTGAAATCACAGCGCTTATCGGAGATGTTGCGGGTAAAACCTGTATCGTTAACGACGATATGATCGACACTGCGGGAACGCTTTGTGCCGCCGTTGCAACGCTTAAGGAAAAAGGTGCCGATAAGGTATATGTTTGTGCTTCTCATCCTGTGTTCTCTGGTCCAGCATATGAACGCATCGCGGAATCTCAGATTGATGAAGTGGTAGTTTGCAATACCATTCGTATTCCTGAAGGGCGTCGTACGGGCAAAATCAGGGTTATTTCCGTCGCTCCACTTTTGGCTCGTGCTATCAGGAACGTGTATACCAACGAATCTGTTGCCTCTTTGTTCGATCCAGAGTTTGCTCTGTAGGATTTCATTACGATGTTCGCAATTATTGGCTTAGGTAATCCAGGGGAAGAGTACGCTCATACACGTCATAATGCTGGTTTTGAAACGGTTGATTTGCTCGCCGAGGAACTAGGTGTCACGTACTGGAAAACAACCTGTGGTGCTCTTGTGGGCTCGGGTAAAATCACCCTTAACGGTGTGCGCGTGGAGGTTTTGCTTGTAAAACCTCAAAGCTTTATGAATCTTTCAGGGGGTCCCGTTTCTCGTCTCTGTAAAGAATATGGCCTTGGTGTTGATGATCTGATTGTCGTACATGACGAACTCGACATTCCCTCAACGTCCATACGTGTGAAAAAGGGCGGTGGGCACGCGGGTCATAATGGTCTTCGTTCAATTATCGACAAAATTGGTTCTCGCGATTTTTATCGCGTTCGAGTTGGTGTTGGTCGACCTCCAGGAAAGATGAAAGTGCCTGACTATGTTTTGTCGGTACCACGCAAAGAAGCAAAAGATGACTTTGATGCTGTTTGCTATAAGGCATCTAAAGCTGTTTTGTCCTTGATGGAAGTTGGCTTGGAGAAAACACAAGCGAAATTCAACGCTTAGCTCTCATTTGTTTGCCTCTGCTCTTTTTTCTTGGGGTTTGTGAGACAATACTTAAGGAAAAAGAGATTGGTAGACACATGTCAGCGCGTATTAATATTCTTTCTGCGGACGAGACCGCGATAAAAACCATAGAAGATCATTTTCAACTACCGCGGTTCATCGCGACTGTTCTGGTTGCTCGTGGTGTCGACACGATTGAAAAAGCAACATCATTTCTCAATGCCAGTATCGATAAGGATTGGCACAATCCTTATGAAATCGAAGGAATGGAAGCAGTTGTTTCTCAGCTTGAACAGGCGGTAAAAGATCATAAAAGAATTCTCGTTTTCGGTGACTTTGACCTTGATGGAATATCGGCAACAACTATCATGGCACGTGGTTTGCGTGAGGTTGGCGGAGATGTTGTTCCTTTTATTCCCTTGCGATTCGAAGAAGGTTATGGTCTTACGGAAGCCGCAATTGCTCGCGCTCTGACGTATGAACCTGATGTGGTTATCACGGTTGATAATGGTATATCAGCAAAGGAAGAGGCTCACTTTTTAACTGATGCGGGCGTCAGCTTGATTGTCACTGACCACCATGAGCCTTCGGGCCTTGTTCCTCAAAACGTTGCCTTAGTTGATCCTAAATGTTCAGATTCTCCTAGTTCTATTTTGGCGGGTGCGGGTGTTTCCTTAAAAGTGATTCAGGCACTTTGCTCTCGTTTTGGGATGCCTCATTTTTGGCGGGAATTGATAGACTTTGCAACCCTTGGAACCGTGGCAGACCTTATGCCAATGGTGGGAGAGAATCGCGCCCTGGTTTCTGAGGGAATCAAAATAATCAACGACAACCCAAGAGCGTGTCTTGCTGCTTTGCTTAACGAATCGGGTTTTGGTGATACAGCTCTAAGCTCGAGCAATTTAAGTTTCACTATTGTTCCGCGGCTTAACGCTGCTGGACGAATGGGAAATGCACAGTTAGCTCTTGATTTACTCATGTGTGATGATTTTCTTGAGGCAAGCACGCTTGCACGAGAACTCGAGGCAACCAACACCATGCGACGTTCAATTGAGTCTGAACTCACGGATCTTGCTCTTAAAAAGGCAGAGGAAACCTACAACAACGAACGTGTCTTGATTGTTTCAGGTGAAGGTTGGCATGAGGGCGTTAAAGGCATTGTTGCTTCGCGTCTTGCTTCTCGTTACGGTGTTCCCTCTATTCTATTTACTATCGATGGTGGGGAAGCGCGCGGTTCAGGTCGCAGTGTAGGAGAGATTAATCTCTTTAAAGCGGTAGAATCCTGCCAAGATTTACTTACGCGTTTTGGTGGTCATGAAGCAGCGGTTGGGGTAACCCTTCCCGTAAATAACTTACCGGCCTTTTTTGAGCGTCTTTGTGGATATATGGATAAGCTTCCGAGTGAAGAATTTTCTCCCCGCATCACTGTTGATGCAGGTGTTAATTTGTCTGAGCTTACCAAGGAAAATGTTGAAAAAATTGAGCTGCTTGCTCCGTTTGGACAAGAAAATAAAATTCCACGTTTTTTGGCTCATTCTGTTACGCTTGCCTACAGCAGAGCGGTAGGAGCCGA
>FR895488.1:68971-94151 GCA_000434775.1 Eggerthella sp. CAG:368
GCAGAGCGGTAGGAGCCGATAAAAATCATCTCTCTTGCACCTTTAGCGATGGGAAATCTTCCCTTGAGGGAATTATGTTTCATTGCAGTACCATTAAAGAGCTGCAAGCTTGTCCTTCCGTTATTGATGCGGTATTTGAACTTCAAATTGATGTTTGGCGTGGCAGACGTAATGTCAAAGCAATTGTATCTTCGCTTGTTCCCGTTGCGGCGTGTTCTGCTTTGGCGGCGTGCTCGTGTCAAGAAGATCAAGACTTTCTCCAGGGATTGTTTCATGACGATGAAGCAGGAGCGCTGGCCTCGGAAGAAGAGCAAGGCCCTAATCTTACGGGCGATGTCAGTGCTGATGTGACGTGTAAAGAGCGCAAGGCATGGAATGAGCTTGCCTATAATGACCCCGTGAGCCTTCGTCGAGCAATACTTCGCGCCTTTATTGGTGAAGGTACGTTGCATCAGGCTCAAATTGAGTTACTCACCGCCTTAGATGCTGGAGTTTCAACGCTTGGAATTATGGGAACGGGCAGAGGGAAGTCGCTTGTTTTTCAAACGTTTGCCGTAGAACTTGCTTTAAAAAACCATCGAGCAAGTCTTTTTGTATACCCTTTGCGTGCCCTCATATCAGATCAGGCATTCCATCTCAAAGAGTCTGTTCGAAAGTTCGGTATTGAGGTTGAAGTGCTCACTGGCGATACTTCGCGCGATAATAGGTTGAATGTAATGACGCGCTTAAGTGAAGGTCTTGTTGATATTGTTTTAACAACACCTGAATATCTTGAAGCGCATCTTGATGAATTTGTTGCCGTAGACGTGTTTTCTTTCCTGGTTGTTGATGAGGCGCACCATGTAGCTTTGTCTAAGGCTGGGTTTAGAGCCTCGTATCCAAACTTGGGATTAGCGCGTGAAGCTCTTGGTAATCCTTTAACGCTTGCTCTTACTGCATCAGCAGATGAACACATTGCTCAAGACATTCAATCCATTTTAGGGATCTCTTCTTGCATATATGATGACACTGCTCGTGAAAATTTGACTATAGATGATCATCGTGGTTTGAAGCATCGACTACGTTATTTGGTTAATATTGCTGCAAGCGGAGAAAAAACAATTGTGTATGTCAACTCTCGTCTCGAATCTATTGCTATTGCGCGCGACTTAAGAAAGCAATTGCCGCAAATTGCTTGGATGATTGGTTTTTATAATGCTGGTTTGTCGCGTGAAGAACGCGAACGGGTCGAGGAGCTTTTCCGTACTGGTGAACTTCAGGTACTTATTGCGACTTCCGCGTTCGGGGAGGGAATTAATATTCCAAATGTTCGTCATGTGGTTTTGTATCACTTGCCTTTTAGCGAGGTTGAATTCAATCAGATGAGCGGTAGGGCAGGTCGCGATGGGGAAGATGCAACGGTGCATTTACTTTTCGCAAAAAACGACAGCGTTCTTAATGAGTCTATCCTTAATGATCTCACGCCAAATCATGATGATATGGCGCAGATTTATCGACAGCTTCGTGGTATACAGAGATCACAAAAAGATTACTTCGTTTCTATTTCGTATGAGGAAGTGGCGCAGCAGGCAACAAAGTTGTTCCCCTCTTTTACTATTACCGCTTCGCAGGTTAAATGTGGTGTGACGGTTTTTTCTGAGTTAGGACTCATTGAGGTACAAAAAACCTCCGAAGAAGAGGTAGGTTGTGCTATTCATGTCGTAGACTATAAAGGAAAAGTGGAGCTTTTCGACAGTGCCCGCTATCGTGAGGGCATGGAAGAAATCGAAATTTTCAAAAGCTTTTCTTCATGGGTTTTTAAGAATACAAAAATGCAACTGCAGCAGCGGATTCAGAGACCGTTATTGCCGTTTGAGTAAGGGGGTGCGTCATGGGAACTGCTTCTTCAAATACAACCCTCTCTGGAGTTGTTGTTACTCCAGTAGATCCAACAATTAAAGCATCTACTCTTGCGCCAATGGGCGCTTCGCCAGAAGAACGATTCAATGAGCTTTTACATCTAAGTTCTCAGTATTTAGGAAATGAAGATCTTGATACGCTTAAACGTGCGTTTGAGTTTGCTTGTAAGGCGCATAAGGGACAAAAAAGAAAATCAGGTGAGCCCTTCGTTATCCATCCCGTTGAGGTTGCAATTATTTTGGCAGACTTACATATGGATGTTGAAACTCTGTGTGCCGCTTTGCTGCATGATACGGTGGAAGATTCCTCTACTACTAAAGATGAAGTGGCTGAAGAATTCGGTCAGTCCATTGCTGATTTGGTTGATGGTGTTACGAAGATCACCAAAATCGAAGTTGAAAGTCTATCAGATGAGCAGGCTGAAACATTCCGCAAAATGCTCATAGCGATGAACAAAGATATTCGCGTTATTGTAATTAAGTTGGCTGACCGCCTTCATAACATGCGTACGCTTTCGGCTCTAAAGGAAGATCGACGCATTTTTAAAGCGCGTGAAACATTGGAAATTTATGCTCCTATTGCTCATCGTTTAGGTATTAGTTCCATTAAATGGGAATTGGAAGACTTATCGTTTTTCTATCTTGAGCCTAACAAGTTTAAGCAAGTTTCTCGCATGGTTTCAGAAACGCGTAAAGAGCGGGAAGAATACCTGAAAAAAATTATTCATATTTTGCATGGTGAAATGGAAAAAATTGGTGTTGAGGCTCAGATTATGGGTCGTCCAAAACACTTGTATTCCATCTATTCTAAGATGACAAAGAAAGGCAAAGGCTTTTCTGAGATTTACGATCTTATTGCAGTTCGCATTATTGTTACTACGGTTCGTGATTGCTATTCGGCGCTTGGTGCAGTTCATAGCCTTTGGCATCCTATGCCAGGTCGTTTTAAAGATTATATTGCCATGCCAAAATTCAACATGTATCAGAGCTTACATACAACGGTTATTGGTCCTGCTGGCCGTCCACTTGAAGTTCAGATTCGCACCGAAGAAATGCATCGAATGAGCGAATATGGCGTTGCTGCTCATTGGCGCTATAAGGAAAAAGGTGGCAAAGGCAAAGATACCGCTCTTGATAAGCAAATTGCTTGGTTAAGAGAAATGGTCGACTGGCAGGATGAAACTAAGGATTCTCGTGAGTTTTTGAAGTCGCTCAAAACCGATCTTGATCCCAAAGAGGTATACGTTTTTACGCCAAAGGGTGAGGCGATGAGCTTGCGTTATGGCTCTACGCCTATAGATTTCGCCTATTCAATTCATACCGAAGTAGGCAATCATTGTGTGGGCGCTAAGGTGAATGGTTCTATTGTTCCGCTGAGTTATCAACTTCAGTTAGGTGATAGGGTTGAGATTCTCACGCAAAAAAGCGCTACACCCTCACGTGACTGGCTCAATATTGTTAAAACGCCCTCGGCACGTTCCAAGATCCGCTCTTACTTTTCTCGAGTCAGCCGTTCTGATGATCTTCAAACAGGAAAAGATAAACTTCAGCGCGAAATGAGAAAACACGGTCTGGGTATTTCTTCTGCTCAGAGCATGCGTGCTATCAAACGTGTTGCTGATGCTATGGGATACAAAGACTCAGATGATATGTTGGTCAATATTGGTACCAACAAAGAAAGCCCTCAGCATGTGGCGAACCGACTTCTGAAGATTTTGGTTGATCGAGGAACGGAAGACGCGGAAAAACCAAGCATTGGTATGTCTGCTTCCGCTACGGGCAAAATGCCTCCTATGCTTACGAGTGTTAAGCGGCCAAAGAAGCATGAGGCTCATGCTTCTAATGGAGTGGTTGTTAAGGGGATTGATGATGTTTTAGTTCGTCTTTCTCGATGCTGTAATCCTGTTCCGGGAGATGATATTGTTGGCTTTGTGACGCGTGGTCGAGGTGTTTCTGTGCATCGACGCGATTGTCCCAATGCTCAAGATCTCATGCAGCAACCTGAACGCATCATTGAGGTGTTTTGGGAAGATCAGGCCCCTTCGTCCAATACGACGTTTAATGTTGAGATTTTTATTGAAGCCCTTGATCGCATGAATCTATTGCGCGACGTTTCGACTGTGCTATCCGAACAGGGGGCGAATGTACTCTCTGTTAATTCTATGACCCATCGTGATGGAATGGTTGAAATGCGTTTCTTGTTCCAAGTTTCTGAAACCGCCGCTATTGAGCGCATACTGAAAAAACTAAGATCAGTTGAAGGCGTCTTTGATGCTCGCCGTATGATGCCGGGTAAACCATCATCACGTTAAAGTTCGTTACTGTTTTGATATTCGAAAGGAATGAGTATGAAAATCGAAGTTAAGCGAGGACCTAAATGTTTCAGTATCGAAGGCGCTTGTGTTGATATCGACTGGCTTATTCTTGGCATGATTCAGAACAACACCTACATCATTACCGATGGTTTAGGAACTATTGTTGTTGATCCATCGGACGATGCAGATCGTATTATTGACGCTTTAGGAGAGCGCAATCTTGATGCTATTTTCTGTACGCATCATCACAGTGACCACGTTGGTGCATTGAAAGAGTTGAAGCAAAAAACGGGTGCGCTTGTTTATGCATCTGAAATTGACGCAAAGGTAATAGAAAACCAACCCAATACACCCGGTCCGATCAAGGCGGAATCCTGTGGTGTTGATGTGAAGTTAAAAGACAAAGATGTGTTTTCAGTTGGAGCTATGAAATGGAAGGTTATTGCAACGCCAGGTCATACTCCTGGAGGAATATGCTTTCTTCTTAATTCTGAAGACGGAAAGTATATTGAACGAGCGTCTGTTCTCGCGTCTGGTGATACGCTTTTTTGTGGCACAATCGGTCGTACTGATTTTGAAGGTGGTAGCGATGCTCAGATGCGCGCATCGCTCAAACGTCTATCGCAGTTACCAGACGATACTCTTGTTTTGCCCGGTCATAACTCTCTAACCACCATTAAAGATGAGCAGAGACGAGTCTTTGCTTACTTTTGTTAGTGCGTGTTTTGTGGCTTAAAGGGAGGGTGCTAAGCTATGAAAATGAAGTCAAGCAAGAAAAAGTTCAATTATTTTGACGCCTTTGAACGGCAGACTGAAATTGCCGCCAAGCAAGCAAGGCTTTTGCTTGAAGTGGTTGAAGGTTTTTCTAGGGCTGAGGATATTGAGGCTTATTTGCCACGTGCTCATGCTCTAGAAAATGAGGGTGACGTTGTTTGTCACAAAATATTCGATGCAATTTTGCCTGACTTTGTTACTCCCATTGATAGGGAGGACATTATTGCTATCACTAACAGCATGGATTCGCTGATTGATAAGATTGAAGAGGTTATTCAACGGTTTTATATGTATGACATTCATTTTATGCATCATGATGCAGAGCCTTTCGCTAGAATGATTGTGAAATCCTGTGATGCGCTTTGTGCAGCTATGGCGGATTTTAGAAATTGCAAGAAATCCAAAAAGTTTAGACAGCTCATTATCCAGGTTAATGATATTGAAAACGAGGCAGATGCATTTTATGTGAAAGCCGTACGAAAGCTTCATACCATTGATCGTGAAAATCCCATGCGAGTGGTGGTTTGGACAAGTTTGTTTGACATGATGGAAGATTGTGTTGATATTTGCGAAAGTACTGCTGACAAAATGAATTCCATCATGCTTAAAAATGGGTAATTTGTTCGTTTACAAGAACCAATGGGCAAATAACCGTAAATGATTGGTTAATAGAAGTTTCTAGGTGCTTGTTTTTGCTATCATAAACAAGCACTTTTTATGGAAGAAAGAAGATTATGTCATTAGTCGTTGCAAAGTTCGGCGGAACATCAGTTGCTTCTCCTGAACGAATCCAGATGGTAGCAAAACGCTTAATTGAAAAGAAACAGGCTGGCGATGATGTTGTTGCTGTTGTTTCTGCGATGGGAAAAACAACCGACGAATTAGTTGGTCTTGCGGCTGCTCTTAATCCTCATCCTGCTCCTCGAGAAATGGATATGCTCCTTTCCACGGGTGAACAGGTAAGCATGTCGCTACTTGCGATGGCAATTCAGGCTCGCGGATATAAAGCGGTGAGTTTTACGGGCTGGCAAGCCGGTATTACTACTGATGACGCCTTTTCGCGGGCGAAAATTGAAGATATTGCCGCTGATCGCATTCGCAAAGCACTTAAAGGTGGAGCGATTGTTGTAGTTGCAGGTTTTCAAGGTCTTTCTATGGAGGGCGATATTACTACGCTTGGGCGTGGTGGTTCTGACACTACAGCAGTTGCACTTGCTCATGGAATTGGCGCCGACGTCTGTGAAATTTATTCTGATGTTGATGGAATTTATTCTGCGGATCCTCGCGTTGCTCCTCGCGCTCGTAAACTCGATGTTATTTCATATGATGATATGCTTGAGCTTTCAAGTGGCGGTGCTGGCGTTTTACAGTCACGTGCTGTTGAATTCGCGAGAAAATATAACGTAGTTATTCATTCCCGTTCTGCTTTTTCAGATGCAGAGGGAACATTAATCAAGGAGGTTGCTCCATCTATGGAACAGGCAGTAATTTCGGGTATTGCTCATGATACGTCTGAAATGAAAATCACCGTTCGTGGTATTCCTGATGAAGCGGGAATTGCGGCTAAGGTATTCTCAACCCTTGCCGGTAATAATGTTTCTGTCGATCTCATCATTCAGAATATTTCCAATGACGGTAAAGCGAATATCAGCTTTACCTTCCCAAGCTCTCAAAAAGAAGACGCTCTTAAAGCGGTTGATCGTATCTCTGATGAACTTGGAGCTTCTGAGGTTTTGTTTGACGAAAACATTGCTAAGGTTTCTTTGGTTGGTACAGGGATGAAATCAAGTCCTGGTGTTGCTGCTCGTGCTTTTGCTGCGTTGGCAGAGAACCAGATTAACATTATTATGATTTCAACAAGTCCTATTCGTATTTCTGTCGTTGTTGAAGCAAGCCAGGTTGGAGCAGCAGTTCGTTGTTTGCATACCGCTTTCGGTCTTGATTCGGATAGCGTTTTTGAAGAAACCCAGCTTTCCGCTGAGGAAATTGCTGCGAAAATGAACAAGGGTCGATAAACCGTTCCAAGAATTTCTTATAGGCTCGGGCGATTTTTGATCGTTCGAGCCTTTTTTGTTTGGTTGGAATTTTGATAAAGTACACGAAAGTAGATCGAGGTAGACAAGCCTTGATCTTGTCTATTTAACTGGAAGGGAAATACTATGACTTGGGAAAAGACAATACCTGCAAATCCTGTTGTTGCTGTAGCTGGTGCTACAGGTGCGGTTGGTCGTGAGTTTCTTAAAGTTCTTCATGATCTTGATTTTCCTGCTTCGGAAATTCGCGCATTAGCTTCAGCTCGTTCTGCGGGAAAAACCCTTCCGTTTGAGGGATGTGGCGAAGTTCCTGCTGGTGAGCTCGTTGTTCAGGAAATGACTCCAGAGAGCTTTCAGGGGGTAGACATTGCACTCTTCTCTGCTGGAGCATCTGTTTCTAAGGCAATGCGTGAAGCTGTTGTGGCAGCGGGTGCGGTAATGATTGATAACTCGAGTGCATTCCGCATGGATGAGGATGTTCCTTTGATTGTTCCAGAGGTTAATCCCGAGGATATTAAGTGGCATAACGGAGTTATCGCAAATCCTAACTGCTCAACCATTCAAATGGTTGCCGCTTTGAAGCCGTTGTACGACATTTCTCCTATTAAGCGTGTTGTCGTTTCGACTTATCAGGCTGCTTCAGGCGCTGGTGCAGCCGCTATGGATGAACTTTATGCGCAGACTAAGCAGTTTCTCGAAGGCGAAGAACTTACGATTGATGCGTTCGCTCACCAGATTGCTTTTAACTGCATTCCTCATATTGATGTCTTCCTTGATGATGCCTCTACCAAAGAAGAATGGAAGATGATTGTTGAAACTAAGAAGATTATGGGAGATGAGAATATTCAGGTTGCAGCGACATGTGTTCGCGTTCCTGTTCTTCGCTGCCACGGCGAGTCTATCAATGTTGAATTTGAATCTGAAGTAACTGTTGAGCAGGCTCGTGCGGCTCTTGAAGCTGCTCCCGGCATTACGGTTATGGATGATATAGACAATAAGGTTTATCCAATGCCTGGCTTATTGGCAGGAACCGATGGTGCTTATGTTGGACGTATTCGTAAAGATTACTCTGTTGACCATGGTATTGCGTTCTGGAATGTGGCTGACCAAATTCGCAAGGGCGCTGCATTGAACGCCGTTCAGATTGCGCAGCTTCTTCTTCCTTAGTGTTTCGATAATCCATATTGCTTTCAAGCTTTGCTTTCAAAATCCCTTCTGTGCATGCAGGAGGGATTTTGTCTCTAAAAAAAACACACCCAAACTCTGTGGGAGCTCGGGTGTGTACAATCGTATCAGGGTTTTGAAATGGCTTAGAAGTGACCTGTGAATAGGAATTTTAAGCGTTTGAAGAAGCCGGGTTTCTTTTCCTTTTTTTCAACTAGCTGGATAGCATCTTGTGAAGGTGTTTCTTGAGCAGGAAGAACCTCAGCTACAACATGTTGATTTGTGGGCACGGGTTCTGGTGCAGAGACAACTGCTTTCTCTACCGCTGAAGCACTTGGTGCAGTTTTTGATTGTACTTCTTGAGTGTTCGTTACAGGTTTTTCGATTTCAGAAACGGTTGACTCCTTATTGGAGGCTAAGCTAGATTCCTTTTTTGCTGTTACTTCGGTTTCTTCTACTGTGATTAGTTGTTCAGGTTCGGTTGCTGTTTTAATGGATGGTTCAGAGATAGCAGCTTTTGTTAGTATAGCTTCAACTTGAACGGGAGTAGCAACAGAGGCAGCGTAGCGAAGTGTTTCAGTATCACGCAAGCGCTGAGCCTGAGCAACGGCGGAACGCTTTCTGTTTTCCTCTTCGCGTTTTTCGATAGAGTCCTTATAGTCCTTTTTAGCTTTTTTAATGAGATATTCTTGTGAATCGAATGAATCAATTACGCCCGCCTTGTTTACTTCTGCAAAGTATTCAAGGGGAGTGAATTCAAGGTTGCTCTGAAGCTTTCTAAGTTTAGTTGTGTCAGAAAGGGAGATGTCCAGATATTCAAGAATTTGTTGTCGTAGTGCATCTTCAGTTATTGGCCATGCAATTTCGATACGCTTATCCATATTGCGTGTCATAAGGTCGGCACTCGCAAGATAGAGTTCCATTTCGTCATGGGGACCAAAACCATAGATGCGACTATGTTCAAGAAGGCGACCGACAATAGAAACAACTTCAACATTGTCAGTGTAGCCTTCAACGCCAGGAACAATACAAGAAATGCCGCGGACAAACAGCGTGGTATGAACACCAGCCTGTGACGACTCAGCAATCTTATCAATAATCTCTTTGTCGGTTATTGAGTTGGTCTTAAAAAGAACTCCGTTGGGCAATCCCTTTTTGGCAAGTTCGATTTGCTCATCAATTTTCTTAAGGATTAAAGGTTTAATTTGCAAGGGAGCAACCGAGATGTTCTGGTAATTATTCGAGGTGTTTTCTAGACTCATATTGCGGAAGAATTCCGCAGCATCTTTACCAATACCTTCGTTGGTAGTGATAAAGGAGAAGTCAGTGTAGAGCTTCGAGGTTTTTTCATTGTAGTTGCCAGTGCCAAGCTGAGTAATATGCTGAATGCCTTGTTCGCTATGGCGGGTAATGGTGCAGATCTTTGAATGAACTTTGAAGTCATGGAAACCGTAAATTACATGAGCTCCAGCCTGTTCGAAGCGCTGTGACCATTCGATATTATTTGATTCATCGAAGCGTGCGCGCAGTTCAAAAAGCGCTGTAACTTCTTTTCCGTTTTCGGCTGCAGCAAGAAGCGCCTCTGCTAAATGTGATTGGCTCGCAAGGCGATACAGGGTGATTTTTATTGACAAAACAGAAGGGTCATTGGCTGCTTCTCTGAGTAGCTGGACAAATGGATCCATACTTTCATAAGGATAGGAAAGTAAAACATCTTGTTCACATATTTGCTCAATGATAGAGCGGTTTTTATCTAGGCATGCGGGCCATTGAGGTGTGAAGGGTTTACTGGTAACCCTTTTCGCTACCTCTTCATCAATCATCCCGCCTAAAGCCCATGCATAGCCCATGTCAAGAGGAACCTTGGTCACATATACCTGATGTGGTTCAAGATTGAGACGTTTAAGCAGGAATTTTTCAGTTACGGCAGAAAGGGGGGTGTCGGTTTCAAGGCGAACAGGGGCAAGGCGTGCGCGTTTCTTAAGAATGCGCTTCATGTGTTCGCGATAGTCATAGTCTATTTCATCTACACCATCGTTTGCATCGATATCAGCATTTCGAGTAACGCAGATGACGCTTGCTCGTTTGGTGACATACATTGAAAAGACTTCTTCGACCAACAGCTTTAAAGCGTTTTCAAGCAAAATAAACTGCAATCCTTCACCTGGAAGAACGATAATGCGTTCTGCTTGGCGAGGAAGAGGAATAAGACCGAAGGTGGCATCGTTTGCTCCTACGTTCTTTTCTTTCTTTTTGCTCTTAGAGGAAGACTCGTTTGGTGTGTGCTCTTCATCAAGACGGAGTAGAACATACAAGGAGCCGTTTTCTAAATGCGGGAAGGGGTGTCGCGCGTTAATGATTTGCGGAGAAAGAAAAGGGGAAACTTTATCATGCAAGTAAGTGCGCAGGTATGATTCTTGTTCCTCGTTTAAATCTTTTGGTTGGAGCTGGCGAATGCCTTCTTTGGCAAGTTGTTCTTGAATTCGTTCAAAAATTCGCTCTTGTTCAGGATAGAGCTCGTGGCAATGCTCATGGATGGCTTTGATTTGTTCGTCAGGGGTCATGAGTGTTTTGTTTTCACGAAGTTCTTTCTTAACCAATGAAAGATCGGTCAAACTGCCAACACGAACCATGAAGAACTCTTGTAAGTTACTTGAGAAAATAGAGACAAAGGTTAAACGTTCAAGTAAGGGAACATTATGGTCTTCGCCTTGATCCAGAACTCTTTTATTAAATGTCAACCAGGAAAGTTCGCGGTTTTGCATATACGGAAGAACTTTTTTTGAGGATGATTTACTGCCGCTGTTGTTCTTCTCTTTTTTGGATTCACCTGAACCAGATTCGGTTTCTTCTGATATCTTCTTTGCTTCCATTCGAAGTAATCCCCTTTATAACTACTGTATGTTATCAGCTTCTAGAAACATCCAGAGTGATAATCCCCTTATGACATTATAAGGTTTTGTAAGTAAAAACGGCTGATTGTTGCCATTCTTTATGTTGTGTAAATCCTACTTAAGAATTCTGTCTACGAGATAGCCTTCTCTAATTCCTGATTTGCAAACGGTGAGACGTTTTGCGCGTGTAATAGCGAATATCTCGCGGATGATAATGCATCCAGGAATAAAGGTATGGATGCGATCGGGAATAGTTTGTAGAGCCTTATGCAGAAAAGTATCAGGATAGGTTTTGTACTGGTCGAGAATTTTATCGAGATGTTCGGGAAATAAATAAACCGTTCGTTCTCCTTCATTACATACATCTCCGTAAACTTTAGCAGCGGAACGTATTGAGCCGCCGATGCCGAAGAGCTCGTCTTGTTTTGGAAGGTCGAAATTGCTTTCGCGAAGGCAATCAATAAAACTCAATCGAATAGCGTTAATTTCTGCCTGTGTGGGAACGATTCCGCAAACGTTTGAAGAGTAGGAAGAAAGGGAACCTTGTGGAATACTTACACTTGTCTGACTTTCTTCCTCGTGAATAATAGTGAGTTCCGTTGAGCCACCACCTATATCTACCAGTATTCCTTCATCAAGGTGTCTGTCGAGGTTAGCTCCTATGAAACCAAGATGTGCTTCATCCCATGTAGAAAGGATAGTTACGGGAATATTGCATCCTTCAGAAATTGCCTGTGCAGCATCTTTTGAATTTGAACAGTTTCGAATTACTGCGGTGGCAAAAACATGGATTTCTTCACAGTCAAAATGCGATGCTCTACGAAGATGAGCATTGATGGTATTGATTGCTTTCTTGATTCCTTTCTTTGTTATTGCTCCTTCCTTAACAAACGAGGCAAGGCCTGCCATGATTTTGTAGTTAAGAAGTATTTGTATTTCTTTGCGTGTTATACCGTTCTTTTTTTCTGAAGGAGTTTCGTAAATGCAGAGACGAATGGTATTAGAGCCGAGATCAATAATTCCGTAACGTGGCACGATTCCTCCTGAGTGACGCATAAACAATTGTGTCTATCTGCTTCCATAAGCACGTTGTTGTAGGGTTTTGAGTTATAGAATGCCCTAGTAGATAATCTGACATAACATTTAACTATACTCTCAGTAGAAAATGTGGAGTAGAGTTAAAGAAGATACATTATTTAACATCTCTGGTATGGATTTGTCGTGCTATCCAGAGCAGAGCGGGGGGATTATGCTCGAATCTATCGATATGACTGAACCAAAAATGTCAAAGGAAGAGTATCGGAGCGAATATGATTCGCTCATTTCGCGTTTAATCGTGCTGCAACAAAAAGCGCGTTCCGAAGAGGTTGGACTTGTTGTTTTGTTTGAAGGATGGAAGGGCGCTGGAAAAGGCAGTAGAATTTCTGACCTTGTCTACCATCTTGATGCGCGTGGCACGTCAGTTCATGTAGCTAAGGGGTATGGAACGCAAGAAACCATGCATATTCCTGAGGGACCTTTTGGAGCGACGGGATTTTTTCCACCTATGCAGCAATTTTGGAAAGCACTGGGTACGCGTGGAAACATGACATTTTTTGATTGCGGATGGTATACCCTTGCAACGCAATACATGATTGATCGCGCCATTGCTGCAAAGAAACGCGGTCGTACGCCCGAAAAATATGACCTATTGCGTAGAGTATTGCGCGTGGTTCCTTCTATTGAAAGCTTTGAAAGCCAGTTGGTTTCTGATGGCTATGTGATAGTAAAGTTCTTTTTTCATATTTCTGAAGAAACGCAGCGTGAGCGATTGGAAGGGCTTCATGCTGATCCTACAATGCGTTGGCGTGTTTCGGAAGAAGATCTTAGACAACTTAAATACTATAAAAATACATATGAAATGTATGATGAGCTGCTCAAAAAGACCAACTTTGGTTCTTCCGAATGGGTTTTGCTCAATGCCAGTGACAAGCGAAAGGTTAATCTTACAGTTGTTCGCACGTTGGTTGAAGTTTTGGAAAAACGCCTTGGTTTAAAAAAGAACGCTGCCACGATTGCGGCAGAACAAAAGGCAGAAACTCGTTCGGACACGCTTGTTAAGACCCCTGACTTTAAAGACGAGCGGTTTCGTTCGGATGAAGAAAATAAAGCGATGATTGAGCGCGCCGAAAAAGAGGCGCAATTTTCTTTGATGCAGGCTCCTGTAAGAAGTCGTTTTCCTATTCTTCATAATCGTCCTTCGCTTGAAACCGCTGATCATACCCTCAAACTTGAACATAGCGAATACAAGAAGCTGCTCAAGGAAGAGCAAAATAAACTTTTTGCTCTTGAACCTCAACTCTACATTAATCGCATTCCCATGATCATTATGTATGAAGGTTGGGATGCGGCTGGTAAGGGGGGTAACATTAAGCGAGTGGCTCAGGCGCTTGATGCTCGTGCGTATAGTATTTTTCCTTCACCTGCACCTACCAAATACGAATTGGAGCATCCTCATCTATGGCGGTATTGGACTCGCTTGCCAAAAGCTGGTCATGTGGGTATTTACGATCGTAGTTGGTATGGTCGTGTTTTAGTTGAGCGTGTCGAGGGCTTTGCGAGTCCTTCTCAGTGGGCTGCGGCTTATGATGAAATCAACGAATTTGAGTTAGATTTAGTCAATTGGGGTGCAATTCTTATCAAGTTTTGGGTAAATATTTCTCCTGAAGTGCAACTTGAGCGTTTTATCGCACGTGAAAACAATCCAGATAAAACCTGGAAGATTACCCATGATGATTGGCGCAATCGCGACAAAACGCCTCAGTATCGAGCAGCAATAGAAGATATGTTCCGTTTAACTTCTACCGAACATGCTCCTTGGACGCTTTTGGAAAGCGACGATAAGTATTATGCACGCGTAAAGGCACTGCGAATTATTAATGCAGCTCTTGAAAAGCGCCTTAAAGAGTTTTAGGGTTTTAATGTTTACGGCTGCTTTGGCAGTATAGATAGTGCTTTTGATACGCTACGCTAAGCGTTGTCTTTTATATCAGGACAGGTTGAAGGGTTTGCCTCTACATGAAAAAGAAGTCTAATCAAGTTCGTGGTGCTCATGCACGCGTCGAGGATCCTTCTGAGAGGCAACCTCGCTCTTATCAAGGCTCTCAGCGTGTTCCGCAACGGTCCTTTACCGCGCAGAGAAATACGTATTCTCAAGGAGCGTTTCGAAATGTCCCGCAATCTGGTCAATTTAACACAGCGGCTTTTGACAGCATTCCTTCCAAAAAGAACAAATCCAAAGCATGGAAAGTCGTCTTTGTTATAGCCGTAGTTGTGCTTATTTGTTCTGTGGTAGCTCTTGGGGCTATTGTGTATCAATATTGGGCACAGCAGAAAGCATATTCTGATTTAGAAACCCATGTATCGCTCTCAGATAATTCCAATGTTTCATTGGCTGATTTGTCCGTTGACTGGGATGCTTTGGAAAACATTAATCCAGATGTAGTTGCGTGGATTTATATTCCTGGTACGCCAGTGAATTATCCTGTAGTTAAAGGTAATGATAACGAGGAATATCTTCATAAGGCCTTTGATGGTTCAACGGGCTGGCTCGCTTCTGCGGGAACAGTTTTTCTTGACGTGAATAACCAAGCAGACTTAAGTGATCGAAATAATGCCTTGTATGGACATAATATGAATGATGGTTCAATGTTCGCTGCATTAGCTCAATGGGAAAACGAAGATGAGTTTAATGCTCATCGCGATATATATCTTTTAACTCCTAAGGGAAACTATCGTTTGAAATCGTTTGCTGTAGTGGCAACAACGGGTTCTG
This sequence comes from Eggerthella sp. CAG:368, assembly GCA_000434775.1. Taxonomy (GTDB): domain Bacteria; phylum Actinomycetota; class Coriobacteriia; order Coriobacteriales; family Eggerthellaceae; genus Anaerotardibacter. The sequence continues at coordinate 83,864 of FR895488.1, forward strand.
ATGCCATTGTTCAAACAGGCTTTGGAACAGAGGCTGACTACTTCAATTACATCCAAGATAAATTCAACAGGAGCGTTGTTGAACAAAAGGGCACTATTTTAAGTGCCTCGGATATTAAACAGTCGCTTTTACTTTCAACGTGTGAATATACCAAAACTGATGGTCGTGCTGTAATTTTTGCAGCAGTTGTTGAAACCACGGTTACGAATGATCCTTACGTTTCTTCAACGACCGAAGGAGCTACAGGTATAAATCAAGAAGAATTGTCGATAGTGGCAGAACAGTATAGGGAGGCTGCATGATTTCCTCTGCGTTTTATCAGGATACCTTTGACACTCTTGAAGAGGAGTGTGGGGTTTTTGGGGTATATGCCCCCAATGATGATGTAGCTCGCTTGACTTGTTTTGGTCTCCAGGCGCTTCAGCATCGTGGACAAGAATCAGCTGGTATCGCAGTTGGTGACGGTGAAACTGTTTTAGCGTTTAAAGATTTAGGTTTGGTAACTCAGGTTTTTGATGAGGCGTCTCTTTCTGCTCTTAAAGGCCATGTGGCTATTGGTCATGTTCGTTATTCAACAAGTGGTGGGGTTGAATCGTGGGAAGCAGCACAACCTCATATCTCTGCCATTGATGAAGTGTTAATTGCCTTGGCTCACAATGGCACACTCGTTAATACCAACTCACTCCGTGCTCAGCTGGTTGATTATGGTGTAACACTCCGTGCAGGTACTGACTCTGAAGCTGCGGCAAAGATTATTGGCGAAGTTACTAGTTCAACACATTCCTTGCGTGATGGCATTCGTAAGGCAATGAAAATGATGCGCGGCGCATACGCTATGGTGCTTTCAAGCCCTGATTCGCTGTATGCATTTCGCGACCCTAATGGAATTCGTCCGCTTGTTCTGGGTAAGCTACCTGATAATCGTGGTTGGGTTGTTTCTTCGGAAACGTGTGGTCTTGATATTGTTGGTGCTGAATACGTTCGGGAAGTCGCCCCAGGAGAAATTATCCGAATTAACTCTGAGGGAATTTCCTCACAAATTGCAGTGGAGCCTGAACGGCGTGCAAGCTGCTTGTTTGAATATGTGTATTTTGCTCGACCCGATTCGGTAATGGATGGAATTAGCGTATATCAATCTCGTCGTTCGATGGGCAGGATTCTTGCGCAAGAAGCACCTGTTGAGGCCGATTTAGTTTTAGGTGTACCTGATTCTGGTCTACCATCTGCTATGGGTTATGCCATCGAAAGTGGCATTCCGTATAGCGATGGCATTGTGAAGAACCGCTATGTTGGGCGGACTTTCATTGAGCCCACTAACGAAATGCGCCAGATGGGAATTCGTGTAAAGCTTAACCCTCTTTCTTCTGTGATATCAGGTAAACGGTTGATTGTTATTGATGATTCTGTTGTTCGTGGCAACACATCAAAGAAGCTCGTTGACATGCTCAAGAGTGCCGGTGCAAAAGAAGTCCATCTTCGCATTGTTTCCCCTGAAGTTCGCTGGCCGTGTTTTTATGGTATTGATACCGATACGCAAGACCAGCTCATTGCGGCAAATATGACCAATGAGGAAATGTGTGACTTCATTGGTTGTGATTCGTTGGCTTTCATTTCTGTTCAAGGTTTACACAATGCCGTTTGCAGTGAGCACGAGGGCTTTTGTGATGCGTGTTTCACGGGCAATTATCCTGTAGAAATACCCGATTCCATCAAAGCGAAGAGTTTTCTTCCCGAAAATCTTGCATAATACTTCGTGAGGCTCTGTGCACAATTGGTTATTATTTTGTCGTTCGGTTGTACTGCGATTGAACATTTTTAGTTTTACTGTTGGTTACCATAGGAGAAAAACATGCCAGATCGTATTCAAGTTAACGCTCTCGATGCTGACACTAAATGGCCTAGCTGGACCACTCAGGGTTCTACAACCTATGCTGAAGCAGGGGTAGACACCGCTGAGGGTGCACGAGCTGTCGATGCTATTAAAGATGCCGTTCATCGTACGTATCGCGATGAGGTTCGAGGCGACATTGGTGGATTTGGTGGTTTGTTTTCGCTTAATGTGGCAAAGCAGATGGCAGATCCAATCCTTGTTTCTGGTACCGATGGCGTAGGAACTAAAATTCAGCTTGCTAAGTTGGCGGGAAAGCACGACACGGTTGGTATCGACTTAGTGGCAATGTGTGTCAACGATATTTTAGCTACGGGAGCAGAACCTCTCTTCTTTCTTGATTACATTGCTGTTGGAAAGCTCAAGAGTGAAGCGGTAGCAGAAATTGTTTCTGGTATTGCTGATGGTTGTGTTCAGAGTGGATGTGCGCTTATTGGTGGCGAAATGGCAGAGCATCCAGGTGTTATGGATCCTCATGAATATGATCTCTCTGGCTTTTGTGTTGGGGTGGTAGATCGCCCTGAAATGCTTGATCCAGCAAAGGTCCAAGAAGGCGATGTCCTCATTGGGCTTGCAAGTTCTGGCATCCATTCGAATGGTTATTCGTTGGCACGTAAAGTGTGTGTGGAAGGTAAAACACTCTACGAACTTCGTTTAGAAAAAGAGGAACTTGGTGGAAAGAGCATATTAGATGCTCTCTTGGAACCAACGAGAATTTACGTTAAGCCTGTTCGATCGGTACTGCGTCAGCTTCCTGGTGCAGTTCGTTCTTTGGCGCATATCACAGGTGGCGGTATTACGGAGAATCTTAATCGTGCACTTCCCGCAAATGTTGATGCGGAAGTTCATGTTGGAACATGGACAATGGCACCCATTATTCCTTGGGTTTGTCGCGCAGCTCGTTTAAATGAGCATGAAGCACTTAAAACATTCAATATGGGTCTTGGAATGGTTTTAGTTGTTAATCCCCAGAAGGTTGACGACATTATGGATATCTTGAAGCAGGAAGGCGAAACTCCTTTTATTGTCGGTCAGATTGTTCCCGGAGTAGGAGAGGTGACCTATGTTAATCAGGAGAACCTTTTTGCGCCGTTTACCCAGGAAACCGAAGAATAACGTAGAGATTTAAAAAAGACAGAGTGCCTTGCAGAATGGTTAGTTTCCATGTGCTAGGGTTTAAAGCGTAAGGAATTGCATGTCGGAATCTATTTCAACCCAAACTGCTTTTACCGATCAGCCTCTCAAAATTGGGGTTCTCATTAGTGGAAGCGGGAGCAATCTTCAGGCTATTATTGATCAAATCGAGCTTGGTCTCCTTAACGCGGAAATTACCGTTGTTATTTCTTCTCGTCCTGATGCATATGGCTTAATTCGTGCAAAAGAGGCAGGCATTCCTACCATTTCTTTAAATAAAGAGGTTTATAAAGATCCTTGTATCGCTAACGAGATTATCGCAACAGAACTTGTTCGTTCAGGTGCTGAATACGTAATTATGGCAGGGTATATGCGCAAACTTACCGCAGAAGTATTGTTGGCATATCCTGATAAAGTTGTAAACTTGCATCCTGCATTACTTCCCTCGTTTAAGGGAGCGCATGCTATCAAAGATGCCTTCGATTTTGGCACTAAAGTGACGGGTGTTACTGTTCATTTTGCCAACGAAGATTACGACAAGGGTCCTATTATTGCGCAGCGTGCGGTAGAAATTTCTGAATCAGATACGTTGGAATCTCTAGAAGAGAAAATTCATGCAGTTGAGCATGAGCTTTACCCTGCGGTAATTGCTCTTTTAGCTCAAAGGCGTATTGTGGTCAGTGAAGATCGAAGAGTTTCTATTCTTCCCGAATAAATCTGTCCATCCATCTTTATTCCATAGCCTATGGAATAAAGAGATAGAACAATCGTTATACTTGAATTGCTAGCACTTTTTGAAGGGAGATTAGTATGGCAGACCCGGTAGTGAAGAGGGTTCTTATGTCTGTTACCGACAAAACAGGCATTGTCGATTTTGCTCGCAGTTTATCTGAAGAATTTGGTGTCCAGATTATTTCAACAGGGGGCACAGCAAAGGTGCTTTCCGATGCTGGCATCGAGGTTACCTCTATTGATGAAGTAACAAAATTTCCCGAGATGATGGATGGTCGCGTTAAAACGCTTCATCCTGCTGTTCATGGTGGCCTTCTCGCAAAGCGTGATAATACTGAGCATATGGCTCAGGCAAAAGAATATGGCATTGAAATGATTGATATGGTTGTTGTCAATCTGTATGCCTTTGAGAAAACAGTTGCTTCCGGTGCGGAATTCTCTGATTGTGTTGAAAATATTGATATTGGTGGTCCTTCGATGCTTCGTTCTGCTGCCAAGAATTTTGAGAGTGTTGCGGTTGTAACTGATCCTGCATCGTATAATTCTGTTCTCGAAGAAATGCGTGTAAACGATGGAGCGACTACGTATAAAACACGTGCAGGTCTTGCGCTTCACGTGTTCCAAACTACCTCATTATACGACGGGGCCATTGCCTCCTGGCTTTCTGGTCAGCTTCCTCAAGACAACGAGACCGTATTCCCTGAAAAAGCTACGCTGAGATTAACGAAAAAACAGGATCTTCGTTATGGTGAAAATCCCCATCAGAAGGCGGCTTTCTTTGCTATTGATGGGTATCCAAACTTTAATATCACTCTTGCTCATGCGCAGCAAAAGCAAGGTAAAGAGCTTTCTTATAACAACTATCTTGACCTTGATGCGGCATGGGTTGCCGTTCGCGAATACGAAGAACCTGCTTGTGTGATCGTTAAGCATTTGACTCCTTGTGGAGTGGCTACTGCAACGAGCGCGGTTGAAGCATATGAACGCGCATATGAAGCAGACCCGGTATCTGCTTATGGTGGGGTTATTGCATTCAATCGTCCTGTAACGGGTGAGGTTTGCGAAAAGATCTTCGGCAATAAACAATTTGTTGAAGCAATTATTGCTCCTGAGTTTTCCTCTGAAGCGTTATCGATGTATGAAGCGAAGCCTAATGCTCGACTTCTTGAGACAGGCGGCGTAAATCCTGCTGGTCATTCTGTTGAGTACCGTGCGGTTGAGGGCGGCTTGCTTTGTCAGGAAAGCGATGCTGTTTTGGAAGATCCCGCATCGTTTGAGGTGGCAACTGATCGCAAACCAACTGATTCGGAAATGGCAGATTTAATCTTTGCTTGGAAGGCATGTAAATCGGTAAAATCTAACGCTATTTTGATTGCTAAAGATCTTGTTAACTTGGGTGAAGGTGGAGGTCAGCCTAACCGTGTTAACTCTGCTCGCATTGCTGTTGCTCAGGCAGGAGAGAAAGCTAAGGGGGCTGTTGCTGCAAGTGATGCATTTTTCCCTTTCCGTGATGGCTTAGATGTTTTAGCTGAAGCTGGTGTTACAGCAATTATTCAGCCAGGTGGCTCTATTCGTGATAGCGAAGTAATTGAAGCCGCTAATGAGCATGGAATTGCGATGGTTTTCACGGCCCATCGTCACTTTAGACATTAAACGATAAACTTCCAACAATTAAAACGCCTCCCTCAAAAGAGTGAGGCGTTTTTTGTCTAGTGCTTAGATCCCTTTTGTTTTTTTAAGGGATCTAAGCACTTTTAAATGTTGAAAAATATTTGAAATATCAAACGCAAAGGCAAGGGCAAAGCAAATCATTCCCACTATGCCAATTGGTCCATTTGCTGCAGGAGCAAAAATGATGGCAAGCAGAACGAACGGAGCAAGAATGAAAGCGCTTAGTATGCCAAGCCGTTTATATATACCCTGACCAATTGAAATAATGGTGTAAAGGTAGAGTCCGGAAGCAGGGAAACCTACAGCAATGCAAAGGGCCAGAAGGACAAATTTTACAACGAGGAACTTAACATCACGCTGTAAAAGAGTTTTTGCGTCTTCGATTTGTTTATCGACTGTTGGTGGTTCGGTATAGAACGGGAATCCAAAAAAGGACGACATAATAGGATCGTTAAAAGGGGAACGTGAAGTTGAGCTTTGTTTTGAGCTTGAGCGGTATGAAAAGGGATTTGAGTTTTGAGTGCTATTTTGCGAATTTCCCGTTTGGGTTGAAAAAGGATTGGTCTGTGACGTATGTGCAAAGGGATTTCGGCTCGATGTATAGGTTGTTTTCTTACCCGAAACAGGATCCCACGTGGTCCAAACGAAACTGGTTTGAGTGAAAGGCCAGTCCGAGAAGACGTCAAAAGGGTCACCGCTGTAAGGGTTGTTTCCCCCTGAAGCGTTTGGTCTCGGTTGCGTATAAGGGTTGTAGGAAAAAGGAGCACCATATGGGGTGCCTGCGGTGGTATATTCTGGGTCCCATTTTCCTGAAAGTAGAACATCACGCGCTTCATTGATGAGTTTTGTTTTTTCTTCCGCCTGTTCCCGAGCGGTTTGATTTTGACCAAATTTATCGGGATGGTTTTCAATTACAAGCTTGCGATGTGCTTTTTTAATTTCTTCTTCGGATGCTCCCTCACTCAATCCAAGAATAGAAAGAGCTTCAGATTTTTTCATAGTGTCTTAGGTACCTATCTTCAACGTGTGATGCCTGCATCTTTCATGGTTTACTTTTCCATATAAAGCCAAGAAGAGGATCCCAAACAGTTCTTTGTTGCTTAAATGTTGGAAAACCTCTTCGGTATATGCAAAGAATCACAAATGAAAAAATGCGAATTAAAAAAGAATATCTTCAAGGGGTCGTTTGGGAACATAGTGGACGCCATTTTCATCGCGATAGTATTTGTAATCTCCGTTTTCCATTTTGGTCAAACGAACATCTTCAATGGGACGTCCAAGGGCAAGAACAAACACTGGGTCAAGGTGCTCTGGAATATTGAGGACATCTTTAAGTTGTTTCTTCTTGAATGACATAATAATGCATCCACCAAAACCTTCTTCGGTTGAGCTCATCATGATAGTCTGAGCGGCTATACCGGCATCAAAATGTGCTTGTGCGGTAGGCGCAATAGTGGTGTCATTTGCCATAACGATGTAACCCGTTGGGCGCTCTCCTTCTTTTGGGCCATTCCAATCGGTTAAATAACCAGCCCAGGCGAGTGTTTCAAAGACATTTGCGCACATATCTTTGTCGGTTATGATGCGATATTTAAGTGGTTGAGCGTTTTTTGCACTTGCTGTTACGCGAGCATTGTCAATCCATTCGGTCATTAGTTTCTTAGTGACGGGATAGTTCTCGCGAAAGCGCCTAAAACTGCGTGTTGTGTTAGCTAGATGGTGAATGTGACTAGGCATTGTATTCCTTTAATGTTGTGGGGTAACTGACTACGTTCAAGAGTCTTCAACAAAAACTGAAGAGCTACGCTGAGCTTTTGTTGGGTAAACTCTGAACCGAATTCATCTTTTAGATGATACGAAATATGATAGAGTAAAATCTATTCAGCAGGATTAATCTATGCAGCTTAAAGGCAAGGTGTCATGAAAAAAGCAATTCTCATCCTCATCGCTGTTGTGGGGGCTTTTTTTATCGTGGCAAATTTAGATTATCTCGCTGAGTTTGTAACCACCATTCAAGGTGGTGCCTTAATTCCTATTGTTGTTTCAGTGATTGTAATGCTTGCTCGTCACATTGTTCAGGCAATGTCTTATGATGCGGCTTTTGACGCTGTGGGAAACAGAACGGGACTTTGGCATAACATCGTTTTAATTTTTAGTCTCGTGTTTATTAATACGTTTTGTCTCTTTTCGGGGGCAACCGGCGTTGCTTTCATTATCGATGATGCACGTAGACGTGGGTGTGATATTGGCACGGCAACGAGTGGCGCGGTGCTTTCACAAATTGCCTATTTTGCTGCGGTTTTCGTAATATCTATTATTGGTTTTATCGCTATGTTTATCAGCGGTATGGTAAATGTTATTTTCGTCATTGGTGGGTTGTTACTTGCGGGAACCTTGGTTGTTTTGGCGAGTTTCTTTTTCTGTGGGTATTTCAAGCCGCAATGGCTTGTTTCACTTTTTTCCGTTGTTGAGCGTGTAATCCGTAAAATCATTAAGCCATTGAAACGCGAACTTCCTAATAGATGGGGCCAGAGCGTTGCCGACTCTTTCATCAGATCAGCGCGAATTTTGGCTGGCAACCCTCGAGGAACAGCTATTACAATTGTGTATGCTTCCGCATCGGCTATTTTAAACATGCTTTGCCTTATAGCGATTGGTTTCGCGTTTGGTTTTACTGATATTGGACCACTTATTGCGGCATTTGCTCTTGGAGTTATTTCCGTTTTGTTGAGTCCGACTCCTCAGGGCGTTGGTGTTGTTGAGGCTGCAATTGCTGCTGTTCTTACCAGTGCGGGCTGTTCTTTGTCAGTAGCTACCGCCATTGCGCTTGTGTATCGTGGAATTATGTTTTGGGTTCCTTTCTGTATCGGTGCTGTTTTGCTTTCTCAGTCTGGGTTCTTTACCGCAAAAAAGGACAATTCTGCGCAAGCTAAGCATCGTGACATTGGTTGGATTAGCGGGACGTTGGTAATTCTTTGCGCAGTGGTAAACCTTGTCATGGCTCTTTTCCCGCAGCTTTTTGCTTCTTATACCCTTCTCACTCAGTGGATTGATATCAGCAATATGCTTTCTGGTCCTGCACTTATTTTTACTGCGATAATTCTGCTTATAGCAGGTATCGGGCTTATTTTTCGTTTTCGTATAGCATGGGCATTCGCCTTAACTTTTTTGGTTCTTATTGCGGGTTTTGAGTTTATCTTCTACGAAACAATCAAGGTTGCTATTCCTGTTCTCTTAATCGCAATTTGGCTTTTTTGGAAGCGTGATGTTTTTGATCTGCCGTTTACTTGGCCGCTTTCTCGCTCGTAGAGTGTTGCAGTTTTCGTAAGGTTGGTATGGATACTCTTCGTGGGTAAACTGACCTTTTTTCGTTGCGGTTTTGGGGTTGATGATTCCATTGCTCCTGTGTAGCTTTGCGAGGTTGTTTGTATACGGTGCTATACTTGTCACGTTTCGCATGAACACTATATAAAGGAGAGAATATGGCACGTCCCATGACCATGGCTGAGAAAATTCTTGCAGCCCATGCGGGTCTTGAAGAAGTTGTTCCTGGTCAACTCATTGAGTGTGATTTGGACCTCGTTCTATCGAACGATGTTACGTCACCAATTGCAATTAAAGAATTCAACAAGGTTGGCGTTGAGAAGGTTTTTGATCCTACGAAAATCGCGCTTGTGCCAGATCATTATGTCCCTAATAAAGATATTGCAGCAGCCGAGCAAGCAAAAATGACTCGTGAATTTGCTCATGCTCAGGGCATTACCCATTATTACGAGGTTGGCTGCATGGGCGTAGAGCATGCGCTCCTTCCCGAGCAGGGTGTTGTTGGTGCGGGTGATCTTATCATTGGTGCCGATAGTCATACCTGTACCTATGGCGCCTTAGGTGCTTTTGCAACGGGTGTTGGCTCAACAGACGCCGCAATTGGGTATGCAACGGGTAAAGCATGGTTTAAGGTTCCTGAGTCAATTCTGTTCAATATTAATGGCGAGTTGCGACCTGGTGTGACAGGAAAAGACATCATTTTGCATATTATTGGCATGATTGGTGTTGATGGTGCTTTGTATGCCGCAATGGAATTTCGCGGAAACGCCATTGAAAATCTTTCAATGGATGAACGTTTGAGCATTTCCAATATGGCTATCGAGGCAGGTGGTAAAGCTGGTTTAATTGCTGTTGATGATGTAACTCGTAAGTATATGGATGGCAGAGTAGAGAAGCCTTACACGGAATACCATTCTGATCCAGATGCTCAGTATGCAAAGGTTTATGATATTGATGCCGCAGATATTGTTCCTACGGTTGCGTTCCCTCATTTACCCTCTAATACACGTCCCGCTTCAGAGGCACGTGATATTACGATTGATCAGTCTGTTATTGGTTCTTGCACAAATGGCCGCATTGAAGACATGCGCCAGGCTGCAGAAATTCTCAAAGGTCGCAAGGTTCACCCCAATGTACGTTGTATCATCATTCCTGCTACGCAGCAAGTATATCGTCAGTGCATTGATGAGGGCTTGATGGATATCTTCCTTGATGCAAACTGTGCAGTATCGACTCCAACCTGCGGTCCCTGCCTTGGTGGCTACATGGGCATTTTGGCAGCAGGGGAGCGTGCTATTGCTACTACGAATCGTAACTTTGTTGGTCGTATGGGTGACCCAACGAGTGAGGTATATCTTTCTTCTCCTGTTGTGGCTGCGGCTTCTGCAATTTTGGGTCACATTGGTCTTCCTGAAGATTTGGATGAGGAGTAAAGAACATGCAATTTAGAGGTAATGTACATCGCTACGGTCGCGATATTGATACTGACGTAATTATTCCTGCACGTTATTTGACCACGTCTGATCCTGTTGAACTTGC
>FR895488.1:94178-98209 GCA_000434775.1 Eggerthella sp. CAG:368
ACTGCATGGAAGACCTCGACACTGAATTTGTAAACAAGGTTGCTCAGGGTGACATTATTGTTGCCGATGAAAACTTTGGTTGCGGTTCTTCTCGTGAGCATGCTCCTATTGCTATTAAAGCCTCGGGTGTTGACGTTGTTATTGCAAAGAGCTTTGCTCGTATTTTTTACCGCAATTCAATTAACACTGGCCTCGCTATTCTTGAATGTCCCGAAGCGGTCGACGCAATCAAAGATGGTGATGTGGTTTCGGTTGATACTGATACCGGAACTATCGTTGACGAAACAACAGGTCAGTCATTTACCGCGCAGCCGTTCCCGCCTTTTATTGCTGATATTATTGAGCAGGGCGGATTACTAAATCGTACCCGTAAAGTTTTAGGAATTGATTAGTTGTTATTTCCCTTGTCATTGTTGGCAAGGGAAATAGTGTATTTACATGAAGTTATTCGAGAGAGGAAGAGGAATGTCTCAAACCTTCAAGATTTGTTTATTGCCAGGTGATGGTATTGGGCCTGAAATTATTGCCGAGGGAGTTAAGGTTCTTAACGCGGTGGGCGCAAAGTACGATACTTCCTTTGAGTACACCGAGGCTCTTATTGGAGGTTGTGCAATAGATGAGGTTGGAGAGCCTCTTCCGCAGTCAACGCTTGATGCTGCCCGTTCTTGTGATGCGGTTCTGCTTGCTGCAGTAGGTGGTCCTAAATGGGATACTACCGATCCTTCGAAGCCACGTCCTGAACAGGGATTATTGGGAATTCGTAAAGAGCTTGGCTTGTATACCAATCTTCGTCCCGTTCAAATTTTCAATGCGCTTTCTTCTGCTTCAACTTTAAAACCAGAAGTTATCGATGGTGTTGATCTTTTGATCGTTCGTGAGCTTACGGGTGGTTTATATTTTGGTAAGCGTGAACGTTTTTACGATGAAGAAGGTGCAGGAGCTTCAGGTTCTCGCGGTCAACGAGCCTATGACACCTTAGAGTATCGCGAATATGAGATCGAGCGTATTGCGCGTCAGGCCTTTGAGGCTGCTCGCAAACGCCGTGGTCGGGTTCACTCTATTGATAAAGCTAATGTTTTGGAAACGAGCCGTATGTGGCGCGAAATTGTTCATCGTATTGGCAAGGAAGAATATCCTGATGTCGAGCTTATTGATATGTTGGTAGATAATACGGCTATGCAGCTTATCGACAGCCCTCGCCAGTTTGATGTTGTGGTAACTGAAAACATGTTTGGCGATATTCTTTCTGACGAAGCTGCTCAGATTACTGGTTCACTTGGCATGCTTGCCTCCGCTTCCTTAGGTGATGGTACTGCTCTGTATGAACCAAGCCATGGTAGTGCTCCTGATATTGCGGGTAAGGGTATTGCAAATCCCTTGGCGCAAATTCTTTCTGTTGAGATGATGCTCCGTTATAGCTTCGACATGGGTGAAGCCGCTGATGATGTTGCTCGTGCAGTTGATTCGCTTTTGAATGATGGTTGGCGTACTGGTGATATCGCTGATGCTTCAACACCCGCAGAGAAAATTCTTGGCACTTCTGCTATGGGCGACAAAGTTATCGAGAATCTGTAAGGAGAATAATGGCAATCCAGAATGCTGAAGGCACTAAAGACCTTCTTCCTGAAGAGGCTGTTTTTTGGAATTATTTCAAACAGACGGCTTTTGATATTTTTGGTCGTTATGGCTATTTGCCTATTGAAACTCCACAGTTCGAGCAGACTGAACTCTTTGTGCGTGGTATCGGTCAAGCAACTGATGTTGTTTCCAAAGAGATGTATACTGCAATTTCAGGTGAAAATCTTAAGCGTCTCATTGACGGTGGGTCTATCAAAAACAAGAGTCGTTTGAGCTTACGTCCTGAAGGAACAGCTGGTGTTGTACGCGCTGTGGTTCAACATGATCTAGTTCCGCAGGGAGCTGCTCCCGCTAAGCTTATGTATGCCGGTCCCATGTTTAGAGCTGAACGCCCTCAAAAAGGCAGACAGCGTCAGTTTAACCAGGTTGGTGTGGAGTGCTTGGGTGCTGAAAACCCAAGTGTTGATGCAGAAGCGATCATTATGCTTATGCGTTTTTATGAGGCTATCGGCATTCCGGTAAACGCCACGCAGCTACTTATCAATTCTATGGGTTGTGAGCACTGTAGACCAGCATATCGAGAAGCTGTAAAGCGGTATATGGATGCCCATCATGATGAGCTTTGTGAAGACTGTATTACGCGCTCGGAAACCAATCCCTTGCGTGCGTTCGACTGCAAAAAACCAGGTTGTTCAGAAGTCATGAAGAAAGCTCCCATAATCACTGACCATTTATGTGAGGACTGCAAGAAACACTACGAAACAGTTAAGAACTATCTTGATGGAGCAGGTGTTTCCTATATCGAGGATTCTTCTCTTGTTCGTGGGCTTGACTACTATACGCGTACTGTTTTTGAAGTTCAGGTTGTCGAGGGCTTAGGTTCTCAGAATGCTATTGGCGGCGGTGGACGCTACGATAAACTCACCGAGGAAGTGGGTGGACGAGCAACGCCGGGTCTTGGTTTTGCGTTAGGTTATGAGCGTTGTTTACTTGCGCTTCAAGCGGCTGGTGTTGAATTTCCTTCACTCAAGCGCTGTGATTTGTTCGTTGCTTGTGTTGATGATGATGCTCGCGCTCGGGCATTTTGTCTCGTTCAAGAGTGTCGTGATAAGGGGATTGTCGCCGAGATGGACCATCAGCAGCGCAGCTTAAAGAGTCAATTTAAGCTTGCTGACAAGCTTGGTGCTCACAATGTTGCAATTCTTGGTCCTGATGAAATTGCCCAGGGTGTTGTTACTTTGAGGAATATGGGTAATCACGAAGAGCAAACAATTTCTTTTGCTGATTTGGTATCTAAACTAGCGTAAAATAAGGCAGTTGATGCATTGAGTATATGGCGCTGTGTTTAGCGAACAGGCTTGATGTTTTAGGTATACCAATCAATTAAATTGGTTATGAATAACGATAAGGGTTAAAAGGAGAACAGAAAACATGACTGACTTTCTTAATGAATACAGCATGCATTCTCACACGTGCGGTCAGCTCCGCAAGCAGGATGTAGGCACCGAGGTTACGTTGACCGGTTGGGTTTGGCACAATCGTGACCATGGTGGTCTTATTTTTATCGACCTGCGCGACCGTGAGGGATACACTCAGTGTGTTGTTGACCCTGATTGTGTAAGTGCTGAAGATTTTGCGGTTTCTGAACATCTTGGCCGTGAATATGTAATTGAGGTTATAGGTAAAGTACGTGAGCGTATGCCTGAGGCCGTTAACCCCAATATGACTACGGGCGAAATTGAAGTGCTCGCTTCTTCGGTTAAAGTTTTGAATTCTTCAGTTACCCCTCCTTTCTCCATTGAAGATGGCATTGAAACCGACGAAACCACGCGTATGAAGTGGCGTTATCTCGACCTTCGCCGTCCTGAAATGTTTGCTAACTTAAAACTGCGTCATGTGGTAGCTCAAGCAATTCGCGCTGCTCTTAATGAACGCGGTTTCCTTGAGGTTGAAACTCCTATTCTTGCAAATTCCACTCCTGAAGGCGCACGTGACTATATCGTTCCGTCTCGTCCTAACCCGGGTCGTTTTTATGCGCTTCCTCAGAGCCCTCAGCAGTTTAAGCAGATGCTGATGGTGGGTGGCATTGAGCGTTATTACCAGATCGCGCGTTGCTTCCGTGACGAAGATCTTCGTGCTGATCGCCAACCTGAATTCACTCAAGTCGATATTGAGATGAGCTTCGTTAAGGGCGAAGACGTCATGGTTATGATGGAAGACGTTATGGCTGAAACCTTGAAGGCTGTGGGCGTTGAGCATGCATTCCCTTTGCAGCGTATGCAGTATTCTGAGGCCATGGATCGTTTTGGCTGTGACCGTCCCGATGTTCGTTTCGGCATGGAATTGGTGGACCTCACCGAAATCGTTAAGAACTCTGGTTTCAAAGTATTTTCAAGTGTTGCTCAATCGGGAGGCATTGTTAAGGCTATTAACGCTAAGGGTGCTGGTGACTG
>FR895488.1:98299-102620 GCA_000434775.1 Eggerthella sp. CAG:368
ATTGCTTTTACCTCTGATGGTAAGGAAAAGAGTCCAATTATTAAATTCTTCACTGATGAAGAATTCGCTGCTCTTAAAGAGGCTATGAATGTTGAGCCTGGTGACCTAGTCCTCTTTGCGGCAGATACCTATGATGTAGCAAATGCAGTTCTTTCTGCGCTTCGTCTGCACATGGCTGATGCTCTTGGCATCGAGCGTAAGGGTCATGCTCTTCTTTGGGTTGTTAATTTCCCAATGTTTCGTTATGACGAGGACGAAAAGAAATATGCTGCGGAGCATCATCCTTTCACTCATGTTCTTGAAGAAGATCTCGACAAAATTGAAACCGCCCCTCTTGAATGCGGTAGTTACTCGTATGACCTGGTTATGGACGGTTTCGAAGTTGGTGGAGGCACTATCCGTATTCATAATGCAGAAGAGCAGAAGCGTATTCTTCGTGTCTGTGGCTTGACCGATGAAGAAATTGAAGAAAAGTTTGGTCATCTTATCCATGCGCTTGAACTCGGCGCTCCTCCTCATGGCGGAATTGCCCTCGGTCTTGATCGTTTGGTTATGCTTCTTGCGGGTAAGCAGTCTATTCGTGACGTTATCGCCTTCCCTAAGACGAGCTCCGCTTCTGATCCTATGACGGGTGCTCCCAGCCAGGTTACCACTCGTCAACTTAAAGAGGTTGCCCTGCGCATCCTTTAGTGATTAAACGGGTTTTGGGTAATAAGCCACGTTCTCAATCTGTGAGAACGTGGTCTTTTATTCTGATGGGAGCGTGCGTGTGACACGAAAGTATTTTTTCTTTGACTACGACGGAACTCTTGCTATTCCAAGAACAAGAGAAATACCGCAAAGCGCACTCGATACGTTGGATAAGTTGCGAGCCGAGGGTCACTTTGTTGCACTTGCTACCGGAAGACTTCAGGCAAATGCCGTAGATTATATTAAGAGTGTGGGCATTTCAAATATTGTTGCCGATGGCGGTTATTCGGTAACAGTAGAAGGTAAGCTCGTTTACATGAGGCCCCTCGATTTGGAGCCTGCCAAAGCCTGTCTCAGAAAGCTTGATGCTCTTGAAATTCCGTGGGCGGTAACAACAGCTAATGAGCTTCTTCGGTATAGTCCTTGCAGGGAATTTGATACGTATGCAGGGGATTATTACGTTCCTACTCAGTGGGTTTCTAATCTTAGTGCTGATTCGCTTGATGAGATATATAAAATCTATTTTCCCTGCAAAGTGAATGACGAATCTCGTTTGCTGTCAACGGGGGCACTCGATGGGGTGCCTTGGATTCGCTACAATCCTGACACTATTTTTGTTGAGCCGATGGATAAGCAGTTCGGCATTAAGAAGATGATGGATATTCTTAATGCACCCTATGAGGATGTTGTCGTTTTTGGTGACGATAAAAACGACATTTCGATGTTTATCCCTGATTGGACGTGTGTTGCTATGGGGAACGCAAAAGAAGAGGTTAAGCAGCGAGCTACCTACATTACCGAGAGCTGTGATAATGATGGCATCATGAAGGCCTGTCATCATTTTGGCTGGATTTAGAAATTGCTAGAGTCATTTTCCGAAAAACGTTTTTATGAAGATGCATTATTTTTCTACTCTGGTTAACTCCCTTCTTTTGTATGCACGAGTAAAAGAGTATAGTCATTCTCGTTGACGCTTCAGTTATGGTTGAATGTTAGTTCTTCTTAATGGCTGGAGTTTGCTTACGTATTGGATGGAGCCTGGAAGGAGAGCGCGGTTGAGCCTTTCAAATGCGATACGACATTTTGCTACGATTACGCACCATAAAATTGTGGTAGCTAATCATTGCTTCCGATCGGGTTTGTACAGGCAAGGTCTTACGCACGATCTTTCAAAATATTCCTTTACCGAATTTAGAATCGGCATGAAATACTACACGGGCATAAAAAGCCCTAATTCTGGTGAGCGTCAAGAGTTGGGGTATTCCACCGCTTGGCTCCACCATAAAGGTCGTAATCGTCATCATTTTGAATACTGGATTGATATTAAGAACAACGGTGATGCGACTCTCGAAGGCAAGAAAATGCCTACACGCTATGTGGTAGAGATGTTTTGTGATCGTGTTGCGGCCAGTAAGGTGTATCAAGGATCTGCTTACACCGATAAAAGCTCTTTGACCTATTACCGCCTTGAACAAAGTGTTGGTCCTTTATTGATGCATCCTGATACTGCCGCTCTTTTGGAGCGTCTTCTCGTAAAGCTTGCTAAAGAGGGCGAGAAGGAAACATTCCGCTATATCAGAAACGAAATTGTCAAACCTCGCTATATTGAGGGAGAGGGCGGACGTTTTTAACCAATCTATTCCCGGTCATTTTATGTGTATTATATTTTTCTGATCGCGAATCAACTAAAACAAACCGTGCGCCATTTTTTTTATTATCTGATTGCAGCTTTTCAAAAAATGCTGCTATTGTCAGTTATTCATGATGCTTTTGCTGCATTAAAGGTGTCGTAAGGAGAGAACATGACTAATGGCAAGCTAAGCGTACCGTTTCCAAAACCAGATGCTTTGACCCCTGCAGAAATTGAGGCGAAAGCTGAAGATTTAGGCGTTTCTAAAACTTCAATGTCGATAAAACAATCTTTTATTCTCTCTCTTATGGCAGGGGCCTTTATTTCGATGGGAGCCATGTTCTTTACGCTCGTGGTAGGAGATCCAGATTTACCCTTCGCGGTTCAGCGTGTTTTCGGCGGTTGTTTGTTCTCTCTTGGGCTGTTGTTGGTTGTTGTTTGTGGTGCCGAACTCTTTACGGGCAATACCATGATTGTCATGTCGGCGGCCAGTAAGAAGATATCATGGGGTTCGGTTTGGAAAAACTGGATCGTTGTTTTTGTTGGTAATTTTATTGGCTCATTAGTGATGGTTGCCTTGGTGTATTTGAGTGGAATGCCTTCAATGGATGGCGGGCAAGTCGGTCAAACTATGGTAAGCGTTGCGAGCGGAAAAATGTCCGCCGATTGGGTTACGCTTTTTGCTAAAGGTATCCTTTGTAATTTTCTTGTATGTTTGGCGGTTTGGATGGCTTATGCCTCTAAGACTGTTGTTGATAAGATATTTGCCGTTCTTCTCCCTATAGCAGCGTTTGTTGCCTGCGGTTTTGAACACTGTGTTGCTAATATGTTCTTTTTACCCATGGGTATTTTGCTTGTTTCGGTTGGGGTTGACCCAGTGGCGCTTGACCCGACAACGATTTCATGGGCAGGTGCTCTATGGAACTGGAGTGCAACAGTGCCAGGTAACATTGTTGGTGGAGCATTGTTTGTGGGTATGATGTATTGGATAGCCTTCCATAAGAAAGAAAAGTAGTCTGCGGGGTCGCCAGTGAAAGCGATTCGTCAGAAATCGCAACACATTTATTTCTTATACCCAGGCACGAATTCGATAAGTAACACCCAGTTCTTCGCAAAGGCGCTTGCATGCTTTCTCTTCTTCTGAGGTAAGAGTGGTGCTGACCGTTGTTAGGGTGACGGACGGAATGTATTTCTTTACCTCTTTAGCGAACACTATAACCGCATCAAAGCTCTCTTTGCCAAAATTGCTTCGCGTGAGTTCATAATATTTTTCAGCTGCGGGGGCGTTAAGACTGATGGAGACTGCGTCGATAAGACCTTCAAGCTCTGGGATGATATTACGTTTGTTGATAAGCGATCCATGACCGTTGGTGTTAATACGAATGGGGGTTGCGCTACGCCGTTTAATCTCCTTTGCGAGTTTAAGTAAAACATCTAAAGCTTCAGTTGGTTCGCCGTATCCACAGAAAACAATTTCTTCATACAAATCTAGATTTATCGCATCAAGGGCTTCTTTTGCTTCTTTAAAAGAAGGGTCATGATCGAGCCATAGCGTGTTTGCGTTTCCAACCTGGTTGCTTGAATTACGAATGCAAAACGTGCATGCGCATGAACATTTATTGGTGAGATTAACGTAGAGTCCGTTATGCACCTCATAAAAAATAGTTTCAGATCTTTTCATCGATCTCTTCTTTCTTAACAGAAAACGTTGTTTAGTGTATCTATTGTAAACCTGTTTTTTCTCAGAAATTACGCAGGAGTAGGGGGGACATTATTTAGCTGCTGTTGAGCCATTAGTCGGTATTAAGCTATCAATAGTGTCTATGAATAACTCCCGACCAGGCACTTTGTTACACTTTATATATGTTTAGTCGGTTTCTGATAAAGAAAAGGGAGGTAATCGAATGAGCATTTCGTATAACTTTACAGGGAAAACCGTAGTGGTGACAGGTTCGGCTCGTGGTATTGGGCGTTGCATAGGGGAGCGGTTTTATGAGGCGG
>FR895488.1:102625-112904 GCA_000434775.1 Eggerthella sp. CAG:368
TTAGGTGAGCGTTTTTATGAGGCGGGTGCAAACGTAGCCTTTTGCAGCGTTTCTCCTCGCGGGAAAGAGGAGTTGATGCAAGAGATTGCCGGAGACGATAGAAGTCGCATCATGGCAAAATCTGTTGACGTTTCAAAAATTGAAGACATCGATGCATTTTTTACGAGTGTTGTTGAAAAGTTTGGTGCGTTCGATGTTTTGGTGAATAACGCCGGTGTTTTTTCACTCGAAAGCTTAGATGAAGTCACCGAAGAAATATGGGAAAAGCAGATGAACGTAAACCTAAAATCTATGGTGTTTACCTGTCAATGGTTTGCTCGATATCATCGCGAACATAAAACTGAAGGAAATATCGTAAATATTGCGTCAATATCTGGAGCAACCTATAATCCTCAAAACTTGCTTTACAACATTAGCAAGGCGGGTGTTGCAATGCTTACTAAAACTATAGCGCGTGATTTGGGGCCTGACGGAATTCGCGTTAATGCGGTTGGGCCTGGTAGTATTCCAACGGATTTGAATGCAGATCTGTATTCCGATAAGCAGCGTGAGGCTGATCTTTGTGCTAAGCTTCCTTTGAAAAAGCGTGGCACAAAAGACGATATCGCTAATGGTGTTTTGTTCCTTGCCAGCGATGAGTCTTCCTATATCACGGGCCAAATTATCTATATAGAGGGTGGATGGCTTCTTCTTTAGTATTTCAGAAACATAAACGTTTTTGTAATAAACTTTGAATTGTTTTATTGTTCGATTAGACAATGAAACAGAACACTTCGGGGATGGTTAGGTATGTCTATTTCTCAATTTACGCTTGGTCTTGCTCAGTGCTGTCATCCAGAGGGTGAACGTTATGAAGACGTGCTGGTAATGGCTGAGAAATGGTGTGAGGAGGCTAAAGAGGAAGGTGTAGATATTCTCGTTTTCCCTGAGTCGCTTATGACGCGCTATGAAAAGGATCAGCAAGTGTTTTTATCTGAGGCCCAAACGCTTGACGGTCCCTTCTCTAAAGGAATGGATGCTTTGGCTCAGCGGTATGGCCTTTGGCTTATCTATACCGTTAATGAGAAAAATCTTCAGACTAACCATCCCTTTAATACTGCTGTTATTGTTTCAGATAGCGGAATGAAACGAGGTGTATATCGTAAGGTTCATCTTTTCGATACGGATTTCACGAAAGAATCCGATCGCATGAGTTCCGGAGATGCTCTTTTTGAACCTATTGAAACACCGTTTGGAAATATTGGTTTAGGAATTTGTTATGACCTTCGTTTTCCTGAAGTTGCTCGGTTTGCAGCGCTCAAAGGGTGCGATTTGCTTGTGTATCCTGCTGCATGGGTGGATGGTCGACTAAAAGCAGATCAATGGAGAACACTTCTTGCGGCTCGTGCCATAGAAAATGAAATTTTTGTTGCAGGGTTGAGTCGAGTTGACAAAGGTTATTTAGGGCAAAGTGGAATTTTTGGTCCCGATGGGGTGTTGATAGCATCGGGCGGTCAACGCGAAACGCTGATAACCGCCCGAATTGATCTTCGCGAGATTAAGGCTGTTCGATCTGCAATGCCCGTTTTGCTTCATCGAAAACCTACGCTGTATTTAAATGAGTAGACCGTTAGTCTTCAACGAAGACTATGGCTGTGTGAACAGGGCCGTGTACGCCTACAACACGAACGAGTTCAATGTCTGCCGTAGCGGATGGACCACTAATAATAGTGACATTCGAGGGCATGTTTCCGCCAAAGTCTTTTCTTAAAGTGTCGAGGGCATCGCCAATTCGAGCAAAGATTTTGCTTTTGTTGACTATGGCGATGTGTGAAGCAGGAATGGTGCAAATTGAGCGTCCTGATTCTTTTGAGGAAGCCTGAATAACGCTTCCTGTTTCAGCAATCCCCCCGTAAGCAAAAGTAATGCCGATGTCGCTTGATTGGGCAAGCATTATTTCTTCATGGCCTCTAGAGGAGTCCCAGGCAACCGCTTCAAGTCCGGCTTTGTTTAGCGCTTGTTCAAGCGCGCATTGTTTTGCTTCTTTGGTTTCGGCGAACAGAACTTTGCCGCCGCCCATATCAAGGGCAACTTTCGTAACAGTCTCGGCGAGGTTGCTTGGGGCTGTTCGGGCGATGCTCACGCCAATCTTTTCTGCTTCTGTGAAAAACTTTTCGACGATTTCATCTTTCGTCATAGCATTAGCAAGAATGAACTGGCACGAGTTTTCAATGTCGATTGGTTCGATGATTTCGGGTGGAGTACTTCTGCCTAATGCGGAAGAAAAGGGCTTAAGGAACTCTTCTAGTTCTACGGTGCTCATTAGCTTTCTCCTCCCTTTGTTTCATTGTGTTTGTTTGTGTCAGTTTCGTAAGGAGTAAGGGAGTGGCGTTTAAACCAGTCTCTAAAGCGCTCTTCGGCTAAGAGTTCGAAATCGCGTGATCCAGTCCATCCGCGTAAAACAGGAATCCACGAAGTAGATGAGCCGAGCGCACCATAACTGCCACCCATTATTTTCATACCCTTTGAGCCTGCGCCTGTAGCTAGATCATAGAGTTTACGGTTAGAAAGCACTTTTCCTGCTGTTGCAAATGCTGCTTTTTCGGGAGCGCCTGGTCTACCTTCAGCGACGATATTGAGACGATGGTGGTGAATAAGTTCGTGAAGTGGAATTTTCACGGGACAAGCATCATCACATGCTCCACAAAGAGAGCAGGCAAACGCCATTTTATCGGTATTGTCATAGCCTTCAAGAAGCGGCGTAAGTACAACACCCATAGGTCCTGGATAGATTGATCCGTAGCCGTGGCCTGTAATGTGGCGATAAACCGGACAGTTGTTCATGCAGGCGCCGCATCGGATGCAGCGTAGCATAGGAGCAAATTCACTCTTTAGAATGGTGCTACGACCGTTATTAACCATAATGATATGAACAGAATGGGGGCCATCAGCTTCATCAGCGTTTGCCGTACCAGTGTTGATAGAGAAAGAGCTGGTGATTTTTGATCCAACGGCACTTGGCACCAGCAACGTTAAAAGAGTATCAAGACTTTTCAGGTTTGGTACCAGACGCTCTGCTCCCAAGAATACTATTTGAGTATTAGGTACGGTGGTTGCCATTCTGCCATTACCTTCGTTGGTCACAAGCGTACACGATCCCGTTTCGGCAACACCAAAATTACATCCGGTAACACCTATCTTTGCTTCAAGAAATTCTTTTCTTAAATTTTCGCGGAGGAAGTGGGTAATTTCTTCAGGATCTTCGCTTCCGGTATAGCCCTTCTTGTCTCGGTATAGATCACGAATGTGTTTTCTGTCGAAGTGAAGGGCGGGTACAACAATGTGTGAAGGTTTGTCTCCTGCGGTTTGAAGGATGTTTTCAGCACAGTCAGTTTCGATGGCATGAATGCCGTGCTCTTCCAGAAAATCATTGAGGCCAACTTCTTCAGTGACCATAGATTTTGACTTAACGCAACTTTTAGCGCCAACTTCTTCAAAGATATCAAGCGCCTTCTCTACGGCGTCTTCTGCAGTAGGAGCAAAATAAACCTTTGCGCCTGCGACTTGAGCATTAGTAGCGAATTCCTTGATGTAATAATCAAGGTTTTGAAGGACGTGGTTACGAATATATGCAGCTTCCAGTCGGAGTTCTTCCCATATGGGGTTTTCTCTCGCTAAACGCTCGGCATTTCCAACAATTGTATCCTGAGCTTTCCTGATTGCTTCGTGCTTGAAATCATCAGTGAGAGCTTTGCGAACGCGCTCGCGAAGGGGAGCGTCGTCGTAGATAACGGGACTTAAAGCCATTTAATTTGCCCCCTTTCCTGAATCAAGAACCTGTGCAATATGGAGCACCTTGATGGGGTGTGGCAGTATTCCTTCAGCCTCCATACGATCAAAACAGCCTTTGATGTTCATGAGACACGCTTGGTCAGCTCCCACAAGATAGTCAGCTTCCGTATTGAGGGCATTCTGGGCTTTCTCTAAAACCATTTGTTCTGATATTTCTGGCTCTTTAACGCTAAAAGTGCCGCCAAAACCGCAGCAACGATCAGCTGCCTTCATTTCGACGTATTCTAATCCTTCAACATTATTTAAAAGGGCGAGGGGTTGTTCGCGAACTCCAAGCATGCGTGTCATGTGGCAGCTTTTATGAAACGTAGCTTTACCTTCGAGTTTTGCCCCAACATCGGTTACGCCTAGAACATCAACAATAAATTCAGTGAATTCATAGATTCGGTTCGCTAAGGCTTCTACTTTAGGAGCATATTCCTCGTCATATGCCAAAAAACGTTTGTAGTCTTCTTTGATGGCATATGCGCATGAACCTGTGAGCGAAACAATCGTGTCGTAAGGTTCATAAGAATCAATAAGGTTTTTCATCATGGTAATTGATTCTTTGGTGAACCCCGAATTAAGAAGAGGTTGACCACAGCAAATTTGTCCGTCAGGCAGAGAGATTTCGCATCCGAGCCTCTCCAAAACACGAACAGCAGATTTGCCAACTTCGGGGTAAAACATGTCTACCATGCAACCCGGAAAGAAAGCTATCTTCATGAATGACATCCTTTCGAATTAGTGAGTGTTCACTAAGAATGAAATGAGCGCTGAGAGCTTCGCGCAGCAAATCAATGTATTGGAGTGTAATAATAGATCATTTCCGTTTGCTGAACAAAAAGAATGAATTTATAAATAAATAGCTCTTATCGAGTGTTTTAGACGGGGATACCAGGGCGTCTTAGCGCGTTTGCTTCATTCAAACGGTGAGGTGATCGGTGAAAAGTTATGAAATCTGTTTTGTGTTCATCGAACGCTTTTTCGCCTTCAGAAAGACCAAAAGGATGATATAAAACCTCAACATCTTTTCCATATCGTAGGGCATGCTGGTGAAGCGAGGATAATGCTTGGTCAGATAAATCTTCCATGTGTCCTGAAAAAAGAATTCCGCTGAAAAAGTTTGTTGGTTGATTTGTTGGTATGGGTCGTTTTGAACACTGTGCCCAAAGGGCGGCGAGTAGTTCAGTTTTAATAACATTGATAGGCTGTATTTTTTTTCGAAGTTTTGGTTGGTCGCGTAAATACACGTTGCACTCGAGAGGAACTCGTATGTGATCAGGCTTACATGAGATAGCTTGTAAGGCGAGTTCAAGAGCGCGATATACCAGCGGAATTGTATGAAAATGTTGGTGGCTATCAAGTCTTAAGCTGGTTTTGAGTGTGGGAAATTGCTCAAGAAACCGTTCAATTTGGCAGATAAATTCAAGTGCAATTTGCACAAGTAATTCTTCATTATTGGGCAGATAGGAGCGCTTCAAAAGATCAATGAAGCTCAGTTTAAACATACCCCGATCGTCCACTAAAAGAGGAACTTCACTTTTTGGGGCACAGCTTGGGCCTTCAACTATATTGAGATGAACGGTGGCAAGGAGTTTTCCTTCTTCAATGAAGGGTTTTGCGAGCTGTGTACATTCCTTAAAACTGGGCGAATTGGGAAAAATACTCACAGAGGTTAATCTGCCAGAATTTCCGCAGACTTTACTTAAGCTGAGAATACGTCCTGCTTGTTTGGGGTTGAGTCCAAAATCATCGGCATGAAAAATAATAGACATGTAAAACCAACTCCCATGGATTGTTTTCGTTCGTTTTATGCATTATCGCACGATCTGAATATCTCTAAGATAATCAGATAAAGGAGAAATATAGATGAATATAACAGTAAACGATAAATCTGTAGATTCAGTTTTAACTAGTCGTGCTTTTCATATTGTTCTTTTAATTGTTGGAACAGTTTTTTTATCGCTTAACGCATTTCATAATAACGTTTGGTTTGATGAGAGCTATTCTGTCGCGATAGCTAACCACGATTTTGGAGACATTTGGTACGTAGGCTCTGGGGATGTTCACCCTGTTTTGTATTATTGGGGATTGCATGTTCTCTATATTATCTTTGGGCAGAACCTTGTAGTGTATCGTCTTGTTACCTTGCTAGGCGTTGCTGCTGTTGCTTGGTTGGGGTTTGTTTGTTTACGCAAAGATTTCAGCGCTAAAATCGGTGTCTTGTTTTCTTTTCTTGTTCTTACTATGCCCTATGTAACAATCATGGCTACCGAGATTCGTATGTATTCCTGGGTATTTTTCACTGTTTCGGTATGCGCTCTTTTTTCCTTTAGGATTGCCCAATCGTTGAGTTTGAGAGTATCGATTCCTTATAGATGGTGGGTTGTCTTTTTTCTTTCGAGTTTAGCGAGTGCTTACTTGCATTATTTTGGGGTATTGACGGCTTTTTTAATCAATGCCATGTTTCTTTGTTTTCTTTTAAGACACAGAGAGGGGAATAAAAGGACCATCCTGATATTCATCGTACAAGCTCTTGTTCAAGTTTTATTGTATCTACCTTGGCTGTCTGTTTTACTTAATCAAGTTGGGGTTGTTTCAGAATCGTACTGGGCAAATATTTCTCCAGAAGCAGTGTTTAATCTTTTAACGTATCTGGTTGCAACTGACAACATGTGCTTTGCATGGCGTGGCGAATATGGGTTAGAAGCGCAAATTACCATGGTCATGTTGTTCTGTGTATTCTTGGTGATTTGCTTTGTTTTTCTTTGTTCGCTTTATAAACAAAAGAAACAGAAGACGAATAGAGAAGACTCTTCTTTTGTAGCCGATCGCACAGACATTAAAGCGGCTTGCCTTGCCTTTGGGTTGTATGTCGGTGTCATTGTTTTGTCACTCATTGTCTCTGTTGTGATGGATTCGTTCATTCTGTATTACCGCTATGTGTTTGTGGCTTCCGCTCCATTTTTGTTTGCGTTTTCAGTTTTACTTTCCCGTATTAAACCGCAGTTAGTGACCCGTCTTTTTTGTGCTTTAATGCTTTGCGTTGCTATCGCTAATCAGATTATCTTGCTGCGCGATAACTATTCCGCAGAAAACAATGAGGCTCTTGAGTATTTCGAAGAACAGGCAAAGGATGGTGCCCTTGTTCTTTCTTCTGATATTGGGGTAGAGGGTGTAACCTGTGTTGCTTATCCAGAGATCGAGGAGACTTACCTTGATTGGCAAGAGGGAAATTGGGCGCAATCGTATTTGGCCTACGCCCCTTCACTGAAGAGTGTGAAAACGTGGGATGCGGCGCTTGATGGATATAAGGGAATCTTCATTGTGCTTGGTCAGTCACCAAAAGGAGAGGAACCAAGTGACGTAAATGATATTGTTCGAAGAAACGATGTTTCTTTGGTTGAATTTGAACGGTTTTATCGTCCTTATGAGAGAACCTATTTTACCGTTGCTCTTCTGGAAAAAGTCTGACCGCTTTGAGTGTTACTGAGATCTTTTCGAATACGTAAGTACTCCCAGACCAAAAGCACCATCAAAATACACATCACAATAAGGTAACCAATAACGGCACCAGGTAAACCTGTAAAGTTCACAAGTAATATAGGAATGAAGACAGAGAAGCCAAAGGTAACCACGTAGAGCATCATGACATCTTTTTGTCGTCTAAGTACCGTAATGGTTTGATATAGAAAGTCAATCGCGGCGGTGATTCCACCAGCAGCAAGCATGATATACATCAAGCCTCTGAATTGTTCAAAATCTAATCCATAGAGCAAGCTCATGATAGAGATGCCAATCCACCCCATCACGATAACGTTTACAACGGTTACTCCTACAATAAGCAGCAGCATGCCAATAACAATAAGGTCAAAGCGCTTGCGCTTACTGGGATCGTGCCAGACTTCTGCCATGCGCACGAGCATCGGCTTATAGATAAGCTGCGCGGTGAGAAGAATGCCTTGGGCAGGGAAGTAAAGCGCATTGAAGTAGAGTTGGTTGTCGTAGGATAGTGTGCCTTCCATCACGAATTTAGGCATGTTGTCAATCAGTGCATAAAGGAACAGTGCAATAAAAAGCGGGAAGCAGTTTTTGAAGAGTGCGATGATGCTTGAGAAATTGCAACGCCTTGACTTTGGTGTTTCCAGAAGTGCCAGTGGGAATGTTAGCACTATAAAGGAGATGATGGCACCAATAGCCATGGCGAAACAGGCGGCAACCATGTTCTTTGTTATGAGGAGCAAAAGCGAAAACGCTACGAGCGCAAGTACGGAGCGAATGGTTTGAGAAATTCCTGCTAAATAGAGCTTGTCAGCTTGCTGGAGTCGTCCTTCGTATACGTCAGCTAAACCGTCTATCATTTTATAGAGATACACACCGATAGAGAGGTAAAACATTTCTTCACCGTATCCTCGTACGTTACAGTAAACTACGCCAATAAGCACCATAACGACGCAGGTAATCCAGCGGTGAATTTGGTAATCAGTGAAGGAATGTTTTTCCTCTAAGTCTGAAATTTGATAGGTTCTTACACCGAAGTTGGCAATAATCATTAAAAGCGTTGCGGTAACAAACGCCATCGAAAACATGCCTGCTTGTTCGGCGCCGACAAGCTGAGTCGCGATAACGGTTAAAACAGGAAATACGCAACCCCAAGCACCCACACCAATTGAATTCCAAATATAGTCGCGCGAGGTGCGATGGGCAGCATATTCAGCTTCTTGCCCAGCAAGTCCCCCTTCTGAAACAGCTCCCATCACACGGTTAAACCATCGGTTAGAAATGCGTACTAGGGGGTTAAAAGGATTGGGAATATTCGGTCTTCCTGAACGAGTGTCCCCATGAGTACTTGCGTACGACGCAGCACTCGGATATTGTTCGGAGGACTGATCTTGCTGCTCGCTTCGACTTTGGTTTGGGCGTCTATGTCCTTGAGGGCGCGACGAGCCGTTTTTTTTATGAGAAGTCGAGGAAGAAGAAACAGAACCAGCGCGATTCTTTAGTTGTTCTATTTTGTCGCGCAAAGTCATACTGCATGCTCCTTGTTTAAACGCTTACAGCTCATAAAATCGAATTGACTCCTAATCCCTATAAAAGCGAATGCAATGAATTGATTCGCTCAGCTTTTCTAGTTACTTAGTCTAGCGCGATTGTCTTATTCATTGTTGTATTGGTTGTCTTTAGATTAAAGCTACATAGGTTTTGCATAGGGAAACCATTATCGTTATTCATTAGAAAAAAACGAAAGCTTGTGTGTTGTTTCTTGACAAAGATAAGACCGTCTATTTAGATGAAAAGACGGTCTTTTTAGTTGTGGTGGCTGTCTATCGCAAAGTTTTACCGACAGAACAGACTAGGTATGGTTGTTTGGCTGCTAGGTAGAGCTTGCATCCACAAGATGCTGTTCGAACGAGAATTAACTCAAGAAGTCATCAAGGATTTCTTGTTCCGCTTCTTCTTCGGTAAGACCAAGAGTCATAAGCTTTGTGATTTGATCTCCAGCGATTTTACCGATTGCCGCCTCATGGATTAATTGAGCATCTTCATGAGCCGCCTCAATTCCAGGAATTGCGGTAATGGAGGCTTTTCCCATAATGATAGCGTCACACTGAACGTGACCATGGCAGAATGCTTCACCCTTAACAAGTGGGTTAAACGTTTGCTTGGATTGATCTTTTGCAACACTTCGCGATACCACTTGCACATTGGAATTATTTCCTAAAAGTTGGATATCCATATTGGAAGTTGCAACCTGATCGCCGTCGGTGAGAAGCTTTTCGTTGATGATAAGTTTTGCATCCTCGCCAATTTCGGCAAAGGTGTCACGAATGGTTGAGGTAACGCCTCCGATTTGGCTCAGCTCCATTTCACAGAATGATCCTTCTTCCTGATAAACCTTGGTAACGGGGTTAAGGATTCTACTACCGTCTCCTTTCCCTTTCCCATAGTGACGTTCAATGTATTTGACGCGTGCATGTTTTCCCACATAGAAGGAATGGATGCCATCGTGTTCAGAAGCATCGTGGCTATCGTTGTGGATACCACAGCCTGCGATGATGGTAACGTCAGCGTTGTCGCCAATGTAGAACGTGTTGTATACAACATCTTTCAGACCTGCTTTTGAAACAATTACGGGAATATAAACGCGCTCACCCTTGGTGTTTTCTTTGATTTTAATATCAATACCAGGGTGATCTGATTTAGTTGATATTTCAATATTTGAAGAGGAATTACGTACAACAAGCTCACCATCTTTGCGGATATTGTAAGCACCATCAGGGATGCCGTGAACGTCCGTTAAGGTTTTAAGCAGGTCTGCATCGATTGGAGAAAGATCTACACTCATGGAATTGTCCTAACAGGTAGTTGGGATTTCAGTTATATGCAATTCAGTTGGCTCAGTAAAGGAACAGTAGGTGTTCTCTTTGCGCGCTAAACCAAGGAGAGGATTGATTTTTTCTGCTGG
>FR895488.1:112914-125822 GCA_000434775.1 Eggerthella sp. CAG:368
TTTTTTCTGCTGGGCCTTGAGCTTCAATCGTTCCATCTCGCAAACAAATAATCTCATCAGCGAGCTCAATGATGCGTTCTTGGTGAGAAATGATAACAATCGAATGCCCGTCATTGTTTTTATAAAGAGTCTCAAATGTTTGCGTAAGACGATCAAAACTCCAAAGGTCAATACCTGCTTCAGGTTCGTCATAAATGGCAAGCTTGGGGTCTGCCGCGAGAAGGGTAGCAATTTCAATGCGTTTCAATTCGCCGCCAGAAAGGCTCTTATCAACTTCACGCGTAAGATAATTTGCTGAACATAAACCAACCTTGCCCAAATACTCATTACAGGAAAGCATTGGAAGGCGTTTTCCTGCTGCAAGCTCGAGAAGCTTCTTTACTTTCATGCCTTTGAAGCGTGCAGGTTGCTGAAAACCGTATCCAATTCCAAGGTTTGCGCGGTCGGTAATGGAGGCATGAGTAATATCTTGTCCATTGAAAAGAATCTGTCCACTTGTTGGAGTTTCGATTCCCATAATTATTTTTGCTAGGGTGGACTTACCGCCACCGTTAGGTCCTGTTACTACAACAAAGCGGTTTTCTTCTACCGTAAGTGATATGTCGTCTATGATTCTTTTTGTTTTAGAGGAGCCCTCTTCAACGGGAACCTCAAAAACAATGTTTTTTAACTCAAGCATCGGTAGGTTTCTCTCCTTTGTAACTTGAAGAATACTGATGATCAAGATGAGATGTTGGATTGATCGATCGGTTATCTAATGGGCATTTACACCAAGTTTTTTGGTATAGGCTCAACTGCTCATTATATGCGCTCTTTCTTGCCTGGGGGTTGATAGATTATGTGAGAACCTTTTCTTTAGTACAATACTCGTATTAACCCACATTTTGCTTGATATACTCCTAAAAGGTATAACAAGTACTTTCGTATAGTTTAAGGAGAAATAGATGTGTTTTCGTGAGCTTTTCAATCAGTGGTGCGATCGTGTGTCGGATCCCGTTTTAAAAGCTGAATTAGACGAAATGAATCAATCGGGCGATGAAGCGTGTATTGAGGATGCTTTTTATCAGACGCTCGAGTTTGGTACGGCTGGTCTTCGTGGAGTTTTAGGTGCTGGCACCAATCGAATGAACATCTATACTGTTGGTCAGGCAACACAGGGTATCGCTAACTACATAATGCAGTTGCCTTCTTCCGATAATACTGTTGCAATCTGCTACGATTCTCGTATTAATTCTGAGCTTTTTGCTCATACGGCAGCTGCTGTTTTAGCAGCAAATGGTATTCGCTCGTTTGTGTATCCACGTCTCGAGCCAACGCCTGCACTTTCGTTTGCTACCCGTTATCTTAAGTGTGCTATTGGAATTAACGTTACTGCAAGTCATAATCCGAGCAAGTACAACGGCTATAAGGTGTACGGACCCGATGGATGCCAGATTACCGCTGAAATTGCCGATGCTATTACTAACGCCATTGTTTCAGTTGATATTTTTGACGATGTCAAAACAATGGATTTTGATGAAGCGCTTAACCAGGGACTCGTTTCTTTTATTGATGAAAAAGTTCTCGATGCCTTTTTAGATGCCGTTTATGAACAGAGCGTCTACGACAAAGACCCTGGAAATCTTAAACTCGTTTATACACCGCTTAACGGTACGGGCCTTGAATGTGTCACGAAGATTTTGAATCGCATTGGAGTTTCTGATATTCATGTTGTTGAAGAGCAGGCTCAGCCAGATGGCAATTTTCCTACCTGTCCTTATCCGAATCCAGAAAATCGTGATGCGTTAGAAAAAGGTATTGATCTTTGCGAAAAAGTTCATCCTGATTTACTCCTTGCTACTGACCCTGACGCTGACCGTGTGGGCATTGCGGTTAAAGATGGTAATGACTACCAGTTGCTTTCAGGAAACGAAGTGGGCGTCTTGTTGCTCGACTTTATTTGCCGAATGAGACGCAAGGCAAACACTATGCCTTGCGATCCTGTGGCCGTTACTACCATTGTTTCCACTTCACTGGTCGACGATGTTGCGCGTGCTTACGATGTTGAGGTTCGACGTGTTCTAACAGGCTTTAAATATATTGGCGGGGTTATTGCTGAGCTTGAAGACACAGGCCATCCTGAGCGATTTATTTTTGGCTTTGAAGAAAGCTATGGATATCTTGCAGGAACTCATGCACGCGATAAAGATGCCGTTGTTGCAAGTATGCTTATTTGTGAAATGGCGGAGTATTACCGCACTAAGGGCAAGAATCTCTATCAGGCCATGCAGGATATCTATAAAACCTATGGGTATCATCACAACCGCACGCTTTCCTTTACTTTTGAGGGAAGCGCAGGCGCTCAAAAGATGAGCGATCTTATGAGCGCTTTTCGCACGACTGCTCTTTCGGCTGTCGGTGGCTTTGTTGTTGAATCGATCGTTGACTACAAAGAAGGGGTCGGAACGCTTCCTCCTGCCAATGTTATTGAATTTGTCCTGGAAGGTGGAAGCAAGGCTATCGTGCGTCCGAGTGGTACGGAACCTAAAATCAAGGTGTATGTCTTTGCTGTTGGAAGATCCGCAGAAGAAGCAAAAGAAATCGCTGATGTCATCAGCAGCGATATGTCTGGTCGTATGGCGTAATGACGAGCGATAAGAAAACATACTCGTTAATATCTGTTTCCCCTGCTGCTGATGTCGAAGAGCAAAAAAGCAAAGAATTGAAAAAAAAGTCCGACGCTATTTCTGTCGATTTTGGAATTAGCTATTCCTCCATCAGTGTTCAGCATGCAGAGCCTGTCTTGGGGGAAGCTGTCTCAGTGTCTAGGGAAGAGGAAAACAAGACAGTGAGCACTTCTGTTGCGCTCGAGGAACTACCCAGTGCTGCAAAGAAGGCAGAGGAAAACAGTTCAAAGCCATCTGAGTCACACGGCAAAAAAACGAGTACTGATAGACTGGACGAATCGGTTGACGACCTTATAAAAAGAGAGATAGAAGATCAGCTTGGAGAAGGATTCAATGTTCCTTTTGGTCGAATGAGAATTATCATCATTGCTGCCTTGCTTTTGCTTATTATTGGTTTTGGGGTCTATTTCGCTTTTGTAATGTAGAGGGTTTAAGGATCGTGTTTTAAGGTTTCTTATAAAGAGGTAAGCAACGGAGTTCTTAATGGAAGAAAAAGAGCATCGCGGTCGAATTTCTTTTACGGAATACTCCGATCGTATACGTGCTTCAAAGCGAATACGTGTTGCTTTTGTTGGCGCAGTTATTGTCCTTGTCGCAATGATGGTTGCCGCTATTATTCTTATTGCTTCGCTTGTTGATGCTATTCAAAATCCTACGGTAAAAACTTCTGCGCAAGATGACGCTGCGCTTTTGCTTGAAGAAACAAAAGATACGCAGACAGCTCGTGCTTCATCAGAGGCGGTAAACCTTGTTTCTCTCATTGGCTTATCGCAGCAAGAAGCAATTGAGGAAATTGGTCGTGGAGCTGTGGTGGTAGCGGAAGAGCATATTGACGATTCGGGCTTAAAAAAAGAGCTTTCTCTTTCTCTCACTGATGAAAAGGGGACTGAACTTTCTGGTACTCCTTCAGCTTCAATAAAACTTGATTCTTCTGACAAGGTAGGAGCAGCAACATATAGCACTCCTCTTGATGCGTTAGGCTTTGAGTCTATTTCGTTTATCGATGCTGTTTATAAGTATAAGGTGGTGGACAAGGTTTTATCTTCGGTTGGACTCACTAATTACGATTCTTCATCGCTTGTTTTACCTGATCGTAAAGAATATTCAACCTATGAATCTGATCAAAAAACTCTAAAAGCGGAAACCTATACCTTTTCAGGTACATCAAGTCAAAGTGAAGGAATATTTTCTTGGACAGCAACCCTGCACTACGATTACGCTCAAGCAAACAAAACAAGCAATTTAGCAAATGCTGTTCGTAAAATCACAGTCTCTATACGAAAGGTGTAAGAGGGTAATTGTGGTGAATTGATGAACTGCAAAATACCTGCGTTTTCTCGTAACAGTTCTTGCTATTTGTGGTATTATCTTCAGGCTGTTAATCAAGAGAGGCTTATGTCTCCACCTGGTTTGGCGCTTTTGTTGCTGATGGGTCACGTGAATATGTTTATTCCTTTGTGGATATTATTGTGGCCTGCAACGTGTGTGCAGGTTTTTTATTTTCAGCGTAAATATGGTTCGTGCTTGGTAGCACCAAAAAAGTATGAAAAGGAGGTGGGCACCATAGCAGCTCAAGAACCAAGACTCAATGAAGAGATCAGAATCAAAGAATGTCGTTTGATTAGTTATGACGGATCTCAAATGGGAATTTACCCTATTGAGCAAGCCCAGCGCATCGCCGATGACGAAGGCTACGATTTGGTTGAGATTGCGCCGCAGGCACAGCCCCCTGTATGCCGCATTATGGACTACGGAAAGTTCAAGTATGATCAGGCTATTAGGGCTAAGCAGGCACGTAAGAACCAGAGTAAAGTCGAAACTAAAGAGATGAAGTTTCGTCCCAAGATTGATGTGGGCGATTACACCACCAAAAAGAAGCACGTTCTTCGCTTCTTAGAGGCTGGCTCTAAGGTTAAGATCACCATTATGTTTAGAGGTCGTGAGATGTCACACCCAGAACTCGGTTTAAGCATTTTGGAGCGTCTTGCTGATGATCTTAAAGATGTTGCGGTCATTGAAAACCAGCCAAAGATGGAAGGCCGCAATATGCATATGCTTATTGCTCCGTTACCTACAACGGTCAAAAAGAAGAAGGATGAACAGGGAAAGGAAGACTAATGCCTAAAATGAAAACTCATTCTGGTACCGCTAAGCGTTTTCGTGTAACCGGTTCCGGCAAAATTATGCGTTCTAAGGCTTACAAGAGTCACATCATGACCAAGAAAAGCCAGAAGCGTAAACGTAATTTCCGTCACGACACCCAGGTTGCACCTGCTGATAACAAAGTTATCGCACGTAATCTTGGTCTTCGATAGTAGTAGGAGGAAACAAGTATGCCTCGTGTAAAGCGTGCCGTATCCGCTCATAAAAAGCGTCGTACCGTTTTAAATCGCGCCAAAGGTTACTATGGTGCAAAGTCTCGTTCTTATCGTGCAGCAAAAGAACAGGTTCAGCATTCTCTTCAGTATGCTTATCGTGACCGCCGCAATAAGAAGCGCGAAATCCGTCGTCTTTGGATTACCCGCATCAATGCTGCTGCTCGTCTCAATGGTCTTTCTTATTCCGTTTTTATGAATGGTCTTAAGAAGGCTGGAGTAGAACTCGACCGCAAGGTTTTGTCTGATATGGCAATTAGCGATCCTCAAGCATTTGCTTCTTTGGTTGAAGTTGCTAAAAAGGCTCTTTAATTACTCTGTTTAGCGTATATGCTTTAAAGACCTCTGGTATTTATTGCCAGGGGTCTTTTTCAAACATTTGGGGTTTTTCTTTGTAATCAGAATATGGATCGTATCCGTCATCGTCTTCGTTAATCGCCCTGACGGGCTGTGTCTTGGTTTTTAATGGATTGTTATTTCGCTGCTTAGCAAAGCTATTTGATTTTGTTGTTGACGGAGTTGTGGAATTTAGTGGCGTAATTTTTGGAACAACGGTGTAGTGTTTTGTCGTATTGTTTTTGGCTGCATCGGTATTCATAAACAATCCTTATTCGTAACGGAAGAGTATCTAAAAAGCTTATATCAGAATAAACCCAACATGTGTCGTGTTACCATACACAACGTTGTATGAGAGAAAGGAATTTCATGAAGGTCGAACAGATCAATGAAATTGATGGTGAGGTTGAACTTCGCATTACTGCTAGCGTACCAGAGGTTGAAAAAGCATTTGAAGATGGTTTGCAGCTTTTTATTACCCAATACGAAATCGAAGGCTCTGAAGATGAAGCTCCTGTCCAGCGTATCTATAAAGCGTTAGGCAACGAAGAGGGTAGAGACGCAATTACCTCTGCGGTAATTAGCTTTTTACTTCCCTTTGCTTTGGAGCGTGAAGAAATCATTCCTATGACTTCTTCAAACGTTAATGCTGAATCTGACCCAAAGCAGGGTGAAGAGTTTACGTTTAGTGTCACCGTGCTTCCTAAACCTGAATTTGAGTTGACTGATTATTCCCCTGTTGAGGTTAGTGTTCCTGCACGTACTGATGTGACTGAGAGTGATATCGATATGCAAATTCATATGCTTGCACACGAATTTGCTACCGTTAAGGTTGATCCTGAAACGGGCGAAGAGGAAATTATCGAGCCTGAAGTTACTGATGAGTGGATTAAAAATACACTTCAAGGAACGGGTGTTGAGAGTGTAGAGCAGTTACGCTCTCAGTTCCGTGAAACTTCAGAGCGCGTTAAGAATGAGCAGTTCGAGAATTCAAAAATGTCTGCCATTATGGCTGAGTACGCAAAGCGTTTTACGGGTGAAATTTCTGAAAAAATGACTGCTGCCATGACTGATGACATGTATGAGGCCTTTAAGACCGAAATCGCAAACGAGGGAATGACCTTGATGGATTTCATGCTTCAACAGAAAACCGATGAAAAACAAATTCGCGCTTCTTTGGCAACTCAGGCAGAGAACCAGCTTATTCAGGGCTTTGTTTTAGACGCCATTTTCCGTCATCACAAGCTTAAACTTGAGCTTGCTGATTTAATGAGCGCATTGGGTAGCCTTGCTCCTGGTGACGAAGAAGATGCTTTTGAGACAATGCAAAAGACGGGTCGTGTCTTCTTGCTTAAGGAAGGCGCATCTCGCATGAAGGCTGCAAACTGGCTCATGGAAAATTCAAAGATTAATATCATCGAATAACTTCAAGAGCAATTGATTTAACAGAGCGTAGTAGTAATTTTCTTGTGATTATATAGGGCTTCATTGAGAGTGGGTTTACAACAACTCTTTTGCTTTGAAGTGTAAAAATGCCACCTCATTTTGAGGTGGCATTTTGTGTCAAAGATATATTTACTTCGTTTCGTTCATTAGTATCCTTAGGGCTTTTTCTTCAAGTTCAATATCAATTTTTGTAGCGGAAAATGCCTCTCCGTCAATTTGTGTTGGGGGAGCAATACGAAACTCCAAAGAGACTTTCTTTGCGCGTTTAAAGCGAACGTGCGGATGGTTGATATGTCCTCCATTCTTTGCCTTAAGGAATGTGGTGGTAGCTTGAAGCGTTGTTAGGGGAGGCAGCGCATAGCAAATATCCAGGTATCCATCATCCAATTCCGCTTTGGGGCATATTTTAAATCCTCCACCATAGGTTTTGCCGTTTTGAATAGCCATTAAATAGAAGGAGAGTTCTTCGGCTTTTTCATCATCGAAAGAAACGGTTGCGGTATGGACATCAAGGTGGTTTTTGAGCTGATTAAAACCAGCTTGAAGATAAAGTGAAGTGCCTGTTCTTCCTGTTTTCTTCCTTAATTCCATAGTTTGTAGCGCGATAGCTGCATCAAGTCCAAAAGAGATGGTTTCGTCACAATATGTGTCATTCACTTTTACGATATCAATTGATGTTGGCTGGGCGATAAGAAGTTCCTGAAGTGATTCTTTAGGTTTTCTGCTCATGTTGATGCTTCGGGCAAAATCGTCACCGTTTCCGCAAGGAATGATACCTAAGATAGGGCGATCTTCTTTTGGGAGGAGCATAAGCCCATTAACAACTTCATGCACAATGCCGTCGCCACCAAGGACAATTACAGTTTGAAAATTTGCCCCTTTTTGTCTTGCAAGAGCGGTTCCTTCTTTTGCGTATACGGTATGACAAACTTCAAAAGTTGGACTACTTGGTTCTTTATCGAGAGCCTGTTTTATTTCGTTGACTGCTTTCGCGGCGACAGCAGTCGCCTTATTATTACGTGCAGTTGGGTTGATGATAAGGAGCGTGTTTCCAAACATTGAGTATCCTTTGTCAGATTGCTCATTTTCTCCTGTCTCATTGTACGGTAAAGCCTGTCTTGGTTATACAATTAAAGGGAAAGAGGAAAGAAGAAGCATGAATCCTAGTCCTGTATCAATTTATGACCCCGTAACATATAAAAACGATTTTCTGTTCAAAGAAGAACTTCAG
Source organism: Eggerthella sp. CAG:368 (assembly GCA_000434775.1). Taxonomy (GTDB): domain Bacteria; phylum Actinomycetota; class Coriobacteriia; order Coriobacteriales; family Eggerthellaceae; genus Anaerotardibacter. The sequence continues at coordinate 120,969 of FR895488.1, forward strand.
CATATTTTCCATAGTAGTTTTTCCATTAAAAATTTTCCTTTTGCGCAAAGGCTTGATTTATTTGCTGTTGTTGAGCCTGGAGAAAAGGCTTTATTTTTTGATGTAGGAAAAGAAGAACTCTGTGGTACCGAGACTCTTGATCGGTTGGTCGAAACGTACCATATCCCTTGGTCGTCAGTCGAAATTGTCCTTTCACATTTCCATGATGATCATGATGGTTGCGTGCAACATTGCATAAACAAAGGGGTAACTCACGTATATCACGGTCCGCGTCTGTGTTTTTCGCAAGAGAGAAAGCAGGTTTTCTTACAGCGCACGGGCATCTTAAAAAAAGGTGACAAAGAGTTGGAACCTTTTGTTGATTTCTTTTTACAAAGGAATCGTTTTTCTCCTGAGGTGGAGGCTGTTTTGCGGGAAGTGCCTGAAGGCAAGGTCTTCTCTATTGCGGGATATGCTTTTAAGGTTGTTTACACTCCTGGTCATACGCCTGAGCATATTTCCCTCTATGAGCCCGATAAGAATATTCTTTTTGCTGGTGATTTTGTTTTAGATGCCGCTCCTGGCGTTATGCAGTTTATTCCTGATTCTCATATGCTTGAGAAGTATCTGCATGAGCTTGGAAAGGCTCGCGAGGCTAATTTGTCAGCGTTGTACATGAGCCATCACGAGGTTCTTTTTAATATAGAGGAAGCCAATGTTCTTATTTCTAAACAGATAGATTCCTATGACCATCCTTTGCGTAAGGTTTTGGCGCAGTTTATCCCAGGTGAATGGCTTGATGCCTACGATGTTGCATTGCGCTATTGTTCTGATCGAGCTGGGGACTTTAAAAAACGAGATTGTAGTTTTCGCATTCGAAAAATTGCAAATATGTATGCCTATTTGGATTTTTTAGTAAGCAGAGGGCTTCTTGAAAAGAGGTTATCTTCTGACGGGAGAGACGTCTTTTTATCTATAAGAGTTTAGTAATTTATCTATTACAAAAAGAAATACCAAACACCGAAATCTTAGTTTTTCAAATTCGTTGTTACAGAAAACGCTTCATATAATGGTCTTATCATCATGGATGGGTTAAACGCAAATGTGCCATTCAAGATGCGGTAATAAAATACTTCGGATGATGAAGTCGGGAGAGATCGTGTGGTTATGCGCGCGGCGCCGAAGGGGAGGCAGAAACTCTCAGGCAGAAGGACCGATTTCGGACGAAACTCTGGAAACGCACGTTGGTGCGCCGAAGAAGCAATCTGCGTGAGCAGAGAATCTTTCAGGCCAATGACAGAGGCGCAAGCGCTAGTTCGCTTGCGCTTTTTTCTTTGAATGGAGGTTTGTATGGAGAAAAAAACACCTCTCTATGACGTGCATGTTGAAGAAGGAGGCAAGATTGTTCCCTTTGCGGGATACTTGCTTCCCGTTCAATATGGAACAGGGGTTATTGCAGAACATAAGGCGGTGCGTACGGCAGCGGGTCTGTTTGATGTATCGCATATGGGTGAGGTGAAGGTTACGGGCTCAGGAGCTCTTGCAAGCCTTAATCACCTGATGACCAACGATTTTACAAACATGCGTGTTGGTCGAGTTCGTTACAGTGTGATGTGCCGCGAAAACGGTGGCTCCATTGACGATTTGATTGTCTATAAGTTTGGCGAAGAGTCATACTTGGTGGTTGTTAATGCGGCAAATCGCGAAAAGGACTTCTCCCATATCAAAGAAAACCTTCTTGCAGATACCGAGGTAGAAGATATTTCTGATTCTATTGCGCAATTGGCGCTTCAGGGCCCTAAAGCGCCTGACATCCTTGCTAAGCTCGTCGATGCATCCACACTCCCAACCGGCTATTACACCGCAGTTCCTCATGTTGATGTTGATGGCATCGACTGTATGGTTTCTTGCACGGGCTATACCGGAGAAGGGGGATATGAGCTCTATACCGCCGCTGAAAATGGGTCCGCTTTATGGGAAAAATTGCGTGCAGCTGGCGAAGACTTCGGACTTATTCCCTGCGGTTTAGGGTCTCGAGACACATTGCGTTTAGAAGCAGCAATGCCGCTTTATGGGCATGAGCTTACCGATGATATTTCTCCTGTTCAGGCAGGACTTAACTTTGCTATTAAACTCGATCATGACTTCATTGGTCGTGATGCTCTTGTTGCCGAGGGTACTCCTCGTCAGGTTCGTGTTGGTCTTGAAGTTACGGGTCGTGGAATTATTCGTGAGCATCAAGACATATATCTCGGTGATGAAAAGATTGGTGTTACAACTTCGGGTACTATGTGTCCTTTTGTTGGCAAGGCTTTGGCTATGGCATATATCGATCGATCCCATGCTGAAGAAGGCACGGAGCTTGAAGTTGATGTTCGTGGACGTCGTGTTGCCGCAAAGATTGTTCCGCTTCCATTTTATTCTCGTAATAAGTAACCCTTTTGACTTACTCAAGGAAGTGTTTTGTGTTTTACGGATAACCCGTGTTAAAGAGCAAGTTTAATCTCAAGAACATCTGAATGCATCCTTATGTAATTGAGCTTTGTTTATTCAGGTTAGAAACCAACTAGTAACCAGACGGTATTGCCGTCCAATAAAAAAGGAGAAGTATCAATGGCAGAAATCAAAACCCCTGAAAATCTTTCATATGCAAAATCTCACGAATGGGTAAAGGTTGAGGGCAATGTGGCTCTCATTGGTTTGACAGATTTCGCTCAGGACGCACTTGGCGATATTGTATTCGTCAACCTTCCCGAAGAAGGAGATGAATTTGAGGCTGGCGAAACGTTCGCTGACGTTGAATCTGTAAAAGCGGTATCGGATGTATATTGTCCAATCTCAGGTACGGTTGTCGAAGTTAACGAAGAACTACTCGATGATCCTGCCTTGTTGAATCAGGATCCTTACGGAGCATGGCTTGTGAAGCTCGAAGGAGTTTCTGGTGTAGAAGACCTTCTTGACGCTGAAGCCTATAAGGCCGCTTGCGCTGAAGAGGAGTAAATATGGGCAGCTTTGTTCCTGTAACTCAAGACGAGTTGCAGTCTATGCTTACGGAGATGGGGTATACGAGCATCCGTGAGCTGTATGCGAATGTACCCGAAGAAGTCTATCTTGAACAGGTTGATATTGATTCAGGGAAAAGCGAACTCGAAGTAACTAACGAAATGAATCGTTTGGCAGAGGCCAACGTGCGTTTCAAGAGTTGCTTTCGCGGTGCGGGTGCCTACCGTCACTTTATTCCTGCAACCGTAACTGCAATAACGACGAAGGAAGAATTTGTCACTTCTTATACTCCCTATCAGGCTGAAATTAGCCAAGGCGTGCTGCAGTCGATATTTGAATATCAAACGCAAATCTGCGAACTAACGGGCATGGATGTGTCGAATGCCTCGGTTTACGACGGTGCTACGGCGGCGGCAGAAGCGGTATTTATGTGCGAAGAACGCAAGCGCTCAGGCGTGGTAGTTTCTGCAGGTGTAGACCCTCAAACGATTGAGGTGGTACGTACGTACTGTGCTTCTCGCGATGTGGAGGTAACTATTGTTCCCTTAGAGGACGGTAAAACAAATCCTGCTTCTATTGCGTGTGCTGCAAAGAATGCAGCGAGTGTCTTGTTCCAAAGTCCAAATTATTACGGTGTTATTGAGGACGCTGAAGCGCTTGTTGCTTCTGCTCATGAGGTAAAAGCGAAGGTAATCATGTCTGCAAACCCTATTTCTTTGGGGTTATTGAAAACTCCCGGAGAAGTTGGCGCAGATATTGCGGTGGGCGAGGGGCAGCCTCTAGGGCTTCCGCTTTCCTATGGTGGTCCTTACCTTGGATTTATGGTCCTTACCTTGGATTTATGGCGGCAACTCAAAAGCTGATGCGAAAACTTCCTGGACGAATTGTTGGACAGACGACAGATTCAGAAGGTGATCGCTGTTTTGTTTTGACGTTGCAAGCGCGCGAACAGCATATTCGTCGCGAAAAGGCATCTTCAAACATCTGCTCAAATGAAGCGCTTTGTGCCATGACGGCTTCTGTATATCTTGCCGTTATGGGACCTTCAGGTTTCGCTCAGGTAGCAAAGAATTCTGCCGCTCATGCCCACTATTTATCTCAACGTCTTGAGGAATGCGGATTTAAACGAGTACATGAAGGTGAGTTTTTCCATGAGTTCGTTACCAGCTGTCCCTGTGATGCCTCTGTTCTTGAAAAGGAATTAGCAGAGCGTGGAATTCTCTCTGGTTTACCTGTTGAAGACGGCATCTTGTGGTGTTGTACCGAACTCAACTCAAAGCAGCAAATAGACGAACTTATTGAAGCTATTCAGGAGGTGTTGGGCTAATGAAACTCTTGTTTGAAAGAAGCTATACTGGTCGTTCTCAGTCTATTTTGCCTGATTGTGATGTTCCTGAAGTTGTTTTTGACGAAAAACTTCTTCGAAGTGAATCTCCTCGACTTCCTGAACTAGCAGAGATTGAGGTAAGTCGTCATTATACAGAACTTGCTAAGCAAGCGCATGGGGTGAATGATGGGTTTTATCCGCTTGGGTCTTGTACCATGAAATACAACCCGTACATGAATGAGGCTTTTGCTGCATTACCTGGCTTTACCGATATTCATCCTCTTCAGCCGATGGAAACAGCTCAGGGATCTCTTGAGGTTTTGTATCGTGCTGATGAACTTTTGAGTGAGATATGCGGAATGGATGCTATGTCGCTTCAGCCTGCAGCAGGTGCTCATGGTGAATATACGGGGTTGTTGCTCATTCGTGCTTATCACTTGCACCGGGGAAACACTGAGCGTACGCAAATCATTGTGCCCGATTCAGCACATGGCACCAATCCTGCATCCGCTGTTATGGCAGGGTTTGAAGTGGTGAATGTTGCT
>FR895488.1:125828-126938 GCA_000434775.1 Eggerthella sp. CAG:368
GTGGTGAATGTTGCTTCAAATGCCCAAGGTGGTATTGATCTTGATGCGCTTCGTGAGGCGGTTGGTCCGCAAACAGCTGGGTTGATGCTTACTAATCCCAATACCGTAGGCGTTTTTGATCCAAATATTATTGAGATTTGCAAAATCGTTCATGAGGCGGGTGGTCTTTGCTATTACGACGGAGCAAATCTCAATGCTGTCATGGGCCATGTAAGACCAGGCGACATGGGATTTGATTGCGTTCATGTAAATTTACACAAAACCTTTTCCACTCCCCATGGCGGTGGTGGACCAGGATCAGGTCCTGTGGGTTGCAAGGAAAACCTGGCTGCGTATTTACCAGGTCCTCGCATTCGTAAGAACGAGCATGGTTTATATGGTTTGTTCTACCCAGAGCAAAGCGTTGGCCGCATGCGTAGCTTCTATGGTAATTTTTCGGTGATAGTGCGTGCGCTCGCTTATATTTTGATGTTGGGAACTGAAGGTCTTTCACGTGCGAGCGAAACAGCAGTACTTAACGCAAATTATCTTATGCATAAGCTATCCGATGTGTTTGATATGGCATATCCCGCACCCTGTATGCATGAGTTTGTTATGACGCTTGAAGGCATGCATCATGATTTAGGAGTAAGCGCACTTGATGTAGCAAAACGGTTGCTCGATTTCGGCATTCATCCACCCACAATGTATTTCCCTCTCATAGTTCATGAGGCACTTATGGTTGAGCCAACTGAAACAGAAAGCAGAGAAACATTAGATGAGGCGGCGCGCGTGTTTGCCGCAATTGCCAAGGAGGCTCAGACCGATCCAGAGTCGCTTCATGAAGCGCCTCGAGCTTGCGCTATTAAGCGACCCGACGAGGTTACTGCTGCTCGTCATCCTGTTTTACGTTATTTCTTCGAGGCTGAGGAGGGGTAGATATATGCGTTTGAGTTTATATAAAACTCAATGCGTTGATCCCTATCGCAACCTTGCGTGTGAGCGGTATTTGCTTGAAAGTGTTAAAGATGATCAGATTATTCTGTATCTTTGGCAAAACCAGAACACGGTGGTTATCGGCAGAAATCAGAGCGCTCTTGCGGAGTGCCGTGTGCAAAAGCTTAAAGAAGA
>FR895488.1:126990-129469 GCA_000434775.1 Eggerthella sp. CAG:368
GGTGCAGTGTTTCATGATTTAGGAAACTTGAATTTCACTTTTTTGGTCCCCTCTGCTCTTTTTAGTGAGGAAAAACAAACGCGCGTCATTCTAGAGGCTGTTCGTTTGTTGGGGGTTCATGTACAACGCACAGGACGAAACGATTTATTGGCTGAGGGAGCTAAGTTTTCCGGTCACGCGTACTACCATACTAAAGGGCATAGCTATCATCATGGAACGCTTCTGGTTAACACGGATTCGGGGAAAATGGCAAAATACCTCAACCCCTCTCCCTTGAAGCTTTCTTCTAAGGGCGTTTCTTCTGTCGCTTCTCGAGTTTGTAATTTGAAAGATTTTATACCAGATCTTTCCATTCGTTCTGTTGAAGATGCATTAGAACAAGCCTTTTCTCAGGTGTATGACAGCGGGATTGAACAGGTATCGCTTAATGATGCGGCACATGAAATGATTGAGGTGTATCGCGCGCAATTTGCTTCTGAAGATTGGGTTTTAAAAGGTGAGCGTCTTCTCGAAAAAAGCGTTGAAGCTCGTTTTGATTGGGGATGTGTTCGTGTTGACTGGGATGAGTATCAGCAGGTTTTTAAAGAGGTTTCGCTATTTTCTGACGGATTAGACGCAGACTTTCTTGATGCTATCCCCGCTGCATTAAGGGGATGTTCCGTAGACGAAAACAGTATTCATAAAGCACTTGAAACACTGGCAGAAAACACACCAGGTTCTACTTCTAAAGAAAAGCAACAGTGCATTTCAGATTTAGCACAGGTAATTTGTTCGAGGAGGTCGTAATGGATTCCTTTGATATTGCAGTAATTGGTGGCGGACCTGGTGGCTATACAGCTGCTGAAAAGGCTGCTCGCTTAGGAAAACGCGTCGTTTTATTTGAGGAGCGAGAATTAGGTGGAACGTGTTTGAATCGTGGTTGTATTCCCACGAAAGCACTTCTTCGCTCTGCTGAGGCGTATCATAAGGCACGAAAGTCTTCTGATCTAGGCGTGTCGGTGCGTGGGGTCGAACTCGATACTCGCGCTATGCATGAACGAAAAAGCCAGGTTGTTGAAACGCTACGAGATGGCGTCGCTTCTTTGATGTTAAGGAATGGCGTGACCGTTGTACCTGAACGTGCGATGATTGTAGCTCCTCATTTGATCAAAACATCCGAGCAAGAGTTTGAAGCTGAAAATATTATTGTGGCCACGGGTTCTGTGCCAGCTATTCCTCCCATTGAGGGAATTCGTTTATCTGGAGTTTATACGAGTGATGATTTACTTTCTAATGATGCGCCCTCTTTTTCGAGCATCGTGATTGTTGGTGGGGGGGTCATTGGTCTGGAATTCGCCAGCATGTACAGTGCTTTTGGCATTGATGTCTCCATCGTGGAGGCAGCGGATCGCATTCTCCCAACGTTTGATAAAGAGGTTTCTCAACGCATGGGCACCGCACTTAAAAAGCGTGGTGTAGAAATAAATGTTCGCTGTAGGGTAACTTCGTTTGCTGGTGAGCCAGGGGCGATACAGGTGGCCTTTGAGGATAAAAAAGGAAACCCACAATGCCTTAAGGCTGATGGAATTTTGGTGGCGGTTGGTCGCACACCAAGCACTCGGGGACTCTTTGAAGAAGGTGCAGAACCCCACTTAGAACGTGGTGCCCTCGTTGTTGATGAATTGGGTCAGACGAGTATTCCTAATATCTATGCAATAGGCGACGTGCGTTATCACGGCATCCAGCTGGCTCACGTGGCGGCTGCTCAGGCAGAAAACGTGGTTTCAGTTATCTTGGGCATGAAACCTGAGATCGATGAACATTTGGTTCCAGGGTGTGTTTATACTTTTCCTGAAATTGCCCAAGTTGGTATGACGGAGATTCAGGCTAAAGAGTCTGGTATTGAGGTAGTTCGAGCAAAAGCATTGGCGAGTGCTAACGGTAAGTGCTTGATTGAGGGTGTGGATGTTGGCATGGCTAAAGTTGTTGCTGAAAAGGAAACTGGCAAAATTTTGGGCGCACAGTTGGTTTGTCCTCATGCAACTGACATGATTGCCGAGCTTGCTCTCGCGATTAGGAACAACCTTACTGTTGCTGATTTGGTCTCGGCAATTCACCCGCATCCCACGGTTTCTGAAATGATTCGTGATGCTGCGGCGCAGTTGCTATAGAGTTACTGCCATGGGCGGTTTTGTTAGGGACACTAATGATGAACTGCAAGGTAGTTTGAACTAATAAAGCCGCCTTTTAACGATCGTTTTTGAACGTTTAAAGAAATCAAATTTTAGGGCTTGCATCATTTTTGTTATCCCATATAATAACTACTTGCGCTTGGTGGGTATAGTTCAGTTGGCTAGAATGCCAGATTGTGGCTCTGGAGGTCGTCGGTTCGAGTCCGATTACCCACCCCAGCGCGACTTTTAAAACCGCATCGAAAGATGATTCAATATTTAGTGAGCAGGTAAACCTGTTTAATTCTGGACCGTTAGCTTAGTTGGTA
>FR895489.1 GCA_000434775.1 Eggerthella sp. CAG:368
ACACCCTCTAAGCCTTTCATAAAACCCCCTATTACAAAAACATGCTCAAACGAAAAAGGGCAAGAATTGTCTTGCCCTTCACTCGTTTTAGCTTAAGAATGACCCTTTACGACACCTGTAATTATATAGCTTGAATTACACTTCATGCCGATCACCTGCTGTTTTATCTTATCTATTCCTTTATCATTTACTGGTCTTTCTTCTCTTCTTTGTCATCAAGATAGAGTAGTTGAGCCTTAACGCTTTTTATGGCTACACTCTTAAGCTTCGGATCAGTGTCCACGTATATTGCATCAACCAACGCTTCCGCATCACGTGGAACACCGTTTGCCAATGCGTCTTTAATCTGCCGGAGTCTTTCGAGTCGATGGGCTCTCGAAGCTTCCAAACACACAACAGGTTCCGTGATGGGATACCCATGCCCCGGCAACATCACTTGGATGTTGCGCTTCTTCACCAATGCCTCAAGCTTATCGAGTGATTCCATGTAATCGCGCAAAACACCATCGGGATAATACACCACTGTTGGGCCATGCCTAAAGGCAATATCTCCGATAAAGATTGAATTATCTGCTGCGTAATACAAACCAACAGAATCACTCGAATGTCCAGGCAAAGCAATCACTTCAAAGGAAGGACCGTTCTCAAAAGGCTCGAAGGTGCCTTCAAGAAGCGTCGAATCAAAGGGTGCAAATATTTCCGCAGCCGTCATGGATTGAAGCTCCGCTGCCCCTTCAGTATGGTCAGCATGACAGTGGCTCAAAACGATCGCGCCCACCCGTAAGCCTTCGTTTACGCAATAATCCACGATATCCTTAACATGCTGCCCCGATGGCGCTGGATCAATCACGATACACTCAGGAGAAGTGGGTTCGGCAACAATATACGTATTGGTTCCAACGTAGGTCATAGGAGAAGGATTGTTGGCACGCAAGCAATGTACTCGTGAGCTTATTTTCCCGCCCTCCCAAGGCACCATATCTTTCACAAAGCCCATACCAGTCCCCTCTCTGTCTGCATCGTTTCTTTATTTGGCTTCTTTTGATTACCGCCTTCAGCATCCATGACACAACACGGCATTTCTTGACCTTTTCAAGTCTTCTTACTTAAAGCCTTATTCAAATTCCTTCAGTTTTTTCTCGTACTTTGCCCTAGAAGCTACTTGGCTTTATCCAACTGACACTGCAAAACAATCTCTCCGTTTTCCTTTCGGGAAGGATGGAACATGATCTTTTGCAGTTTTCTGCGAGAAGAAACGAACTCTTCTGCTGAAGGCGAGCTGGCAATTGACGTTAGGTTATAAACCGTAGGAGGCACAACGAGCCAATGCCCGCGATCGGATTCGCGAATAGCATATGCTGGCGTTACCCAATCAGAAATCTGAGATTCGCTTGTTTTATCGTCAGCCTTTTGCCCTTCAGGCATCAAAGCTGAGAAGAAAAAGGTGTCGTAGCGCTTTGGCTCAAATTCAGGCGTGCACCAATTTGAGACAAGTCCCAATAAATCAGTACGAAGAACAAGGCCTCGTTTAATGAGCATGTCAGCAAACGAAAGCTCATGCGCAACCAACGCAGCACGATCGTCCTGGTACGTGGGATCGCTCAAATCATTCACTAAACTATCTTCACTTGGGCCTGCAAGCAAAGCACCGCATTCCTCAAATACTTCACGCGCAGCTGCCACAACAACCCTACGTGCAATATCTTCGGTGACGCTCATATATTCAGCCCATTGAGCTGGCGTTGGCCCTACCCAAGGAAGACTTGGATTAGAATCGCGATCGTCTACGCGGCCGCCAGGAAAAACAACGGCATCGGGAACAAACGCCATAGACTTCACTCGACGAAGCATAAACACTTCGATTTCTTGTCCTGTTGGAAATTCCCCAGGCATTTCGCCATCGGTAATTTGATATTTTGTGGGATTCGTTTTTGAATCACGCACGAGCATCACGGTAGCAGCAAAGCGCGGAGTAGCAGGATTGGGGTTTGGATGATCGATATGGTCTCCAATCGACTCAAGCACCTTTTTATTGGGAGTAGTTTCGATAAGTCCGCCCGAAATATTAATACGCACAATGGCCTCCTTTTTCAACAACACGGACAACGCATATGAACGCGTTCGTCTTACTTAAGATGCTACAACAAACGCCCCGCTAATGCGGGGCGCAAGTTTACATATTTACAATTTGTTAGATTACTTACAACAATCAAGAAGAATCTCTGCCATATCTTTAACAGGAATTTGTCTATCCTGAGCGGCAATACCATCAGAAAGCATAGTCAAGCAGAAAGGACACGCTGTCACGAGAGCTTCTGCCTTTGTATCAAGCGCTTGTTGAGCGCGCATATTATTGATACGTGAGCCTTCTTTTTCTTCAAGCCACATGTGTCCACCACCCGCACCACAGCAGAATGATCTGCTGTGGTTGCGGTTCATCTCCACGATTTGTGCGCCTGTACTCTTCAAGACATCTCGGGGCTGTTCGAAAATATCATGATAGCGTCCCAGATAACACGAATCGTGATAGGTGACAGTATCGAAATCGCATTTGCTTGGATGAAGCTTCCCATGAGAAACCAAATCCGCTAACAATTGCGAGTGGTGGATAACCTCATAATTGCCGCCCATTTGAGGGTAATCAACGGAGAGAGCATGCATACAGTGTGGGCACTGAGTGACTATTTTTTTCACACCGTAGGAATTAAGCGTTTCGATATTCTCTGAGGCTAAAAGATAATACACATATTCATTACCGAGCCTTCGTGCGGAATCTCCACAGCATTTTTCAGCGTTTCCAATAATTGCAAAGTTCACGCCCGCTTCCTTCAAAAGAGAAACGAATGCGGTGGCAACTTTTCGGCTTCGCGCATCAAAAGCCCCCGAACAACCTGGCCAATATACGTATTCCGCATCTGGATTTTCTTCCAATGTTGGAACATCTAAATCTTTGGCCCAATCAGCACGCTTCTGCCAACCAATACCCCACGGATTTCCATTTGTTTCCATATTTCTGAATGCCTGCTGAGCTTCACTCGGGAAGGCACTTTCCATTGAAACTTGATAGGTGCGTAATTTAAGAATCTTCTCAGGCTGATCAATGCGAGCAGGACACTGCTCAGCGCAAGAACGACACGTGGTGCACTGCCAAAGAGCATCTTCGGAAATAACTTCTCCCACAACAGGCTGATCGAGCATCTCTTCTTGCTCTTCGGTGCGTACAGGCTTTTTCGCGCGCTTCTTTATTTGGACATATTTTTTGCGCTCATCCTCTGAAGGACTTTTATCCTCTTTTGTTTTTTCTTTAGGAGAGCTTTCGTTTAGTTTGTCTGAAGCAGTCTGGGTTTCTTCCCATTCCTTCAATTCGTCGAGTTCTTCCTGACTCACTGTATCGAGAAGAATGCTGCCTCGCTTTTCCGAAGAAGCCCTCATATTTTGAATGAGATTTTTAGGAGAAAGCTCTTTCTCGCTCAAAGACGCGGGGCAATTCGCCTGACAACGGCCACAACGAATACAAGCTTGCGTATCGTAAATATCTTTCCAGGTAAATTCCTCTAAGCAACGCACGCCCATAGTCTCAAGATCTTCATCTTCGAAATCTACTGGCTCTAGAGTACCTTTTGCTTCAAGAGAACGAAAATAGGCGTTTCCAGGTATGAAAAGCGCATGCACCATTTTGGTATAGGTAAACGTTGCCAAAAAAGCAAACGCTAATCCCATATGCGCCCACCACGTTATTTGATGCGCAAGTGAAAGGGCTCCTTCGTCGAGGTTCTCAAACATAAGCGAGAACACATACCCGATAGGAGACCAATACGCCCAAGGGTCATTCGTTCCCACAATACGCAAGCCTTCAGTAACAAACCCTGTTACCAGAATAACTAGAAGCAAAACCAGCATCAGGACATCGGCAGGCTCATTTTCGAGATTTTTATTGAACTTACCCAAGCGTCGAACCAGCGCAATAACCACACCAATGATGCAAACAAAACCCGCTAAATCAACCGCAAGCGAAATGAAATAAAGATAAAAATCTCCGTAGAGAATCTGCAAGCCGAAATCTGCCTGCAAAGCAACAAAGGTGGTGGCTAATATGCAAAACAGCATGCCCCAGAAAATTGCAAGATGCATAATCCCTGGGCCCTTTTCATGCACAACCCTTCGTTGCGTAAACACATCGGCCACAGCTCCGAGCAAGCGCTCTTTTACGCTTCCCTGCAACTCTTTTGGCGTTCCCAGCTTCCAAAGACGATACCGACGATAGAAGAAAAAAACGAAACAGGCTACCACCGCCAAGAACAGCAGGTACATAATCCAATACCCAGAAATATTCCAATACAGCTCGCGCGTTGGCGTTTCCATAACGATTAACCGCTCTTTCATCTACCCTTTTGCCGCGACCCCAAATGCGGCACCAGTACTTCATTCTTTACTAGATTTGAGCTCTTTTGTCTCCTTAGAGCTAATTATTATTGTTGTATTTATGCTTGAGCTTTAATTGCTTTTATTTCCTGCGTTAAAAGAGGCACCGCCTCAAAAAGATCAGCAACAATTCCGTAATCAGCGATACGGAAAATATCTGCTTCTGGGTCAGTGTTGATAGCTACGATACACTTCGACTGAGACATGCCCGCCTGATGTTGAATAGACCCAGAAATACCGCAAGCAATGTAGAGATCCGGTGCAACAATCTTGCCTGTTTGACCAACCTGATATTGTTTATCAATCCAGCCTTCATCAACAGCAACACGAGAAGCGCCAACCGCAGCACCCATGGTGTCGGCCAATTCTTCGAGTGGTTTGAAGCCTTCAGGACCTTTCACACCACGACCACCTGAAACGATATAGCTTGCTTCAGTAAGCTCCACACGCTCGGATACCTTCTGAATGATGTCTTTAATAATTTGTCGAATGTCTCCAAACCCTGAAACAGCCTCACGCGCAACCGAAACACTACGTGATTCATCGGGCTCGTTAACGTCCATAGCCTTAGGACGTACCGTAATGATTTTGAGTGCTTCCTCATTCACGAAACAACACTTTTCAAGCACTTTGCCCGAATAGGGAGGACGCACGAACGAAAGCGTATCGCCTGATTCTTCGATTGCTAATACGTCAGTAATGAGTCCAACATTGAGCGATTCAGCGAGCACGGGAGCAAGATCAATGCCCATCGACGAATTAACGAACATGAGCATTTTTGGCGCGTGCTTTTCGATAAGCTCAAGCAAAGCATGTCCATATGCATCAGATGTGTAGTTCTCTAACGATGCATCGTCTAAAACAATTACCTTATTGGCGCCATAATGGGCAAGTGGAGCTAGGCTTTCATCTTCAACACCGCTACCAAACACAACAGCGGAAACGGTTAACCCTTTTTTATCGGCCAGCCTGCGGGCAGCACTCAACGCTTCAAACGTGACACGACGTATTGTTCCTTCTTTATATTCAGCAAAAACCCAAATATCAGCCATGATATTCCTTTCAAGCCACCCCTACAGAACCTTTGCTTCACTCTGAAGCAAACTTGCAGTTTCCTTAACCGCATCAGCCGTTTCACCCTCAATAATGCGACCACCCTTACGCTCTGGTTTTAGCGCATAAGATTGAACCGCAACTTGACGAATAGAAGAATCAACTTCTGAAGCGGGAAGGCCTAAATCTGCTAGTGTCATTTTGTCGATAGGTTTTTTCTTTGACTTCATGATGTCGCGCACATTAGGATAACGAGGTTCGGCCAAACCCTGCTGTGCTGCGATCACTGCAGGCAAAGCGACAGAAAATTTCTCAAGGCCATCATCTGTTTCATGTGAAACTGCCAAAGATTCTCCCTCAAGATTTGCCTCCACAACAAGCGAGACCTGCGGCATTCCTAATATGGTTGCAATACGTGGTAACGTTTGAGCGCGCGAGGTATCGCCCGATTTCGTACCACCCATAATAAGATCGGGGTTAAGCGTTTTTAACACAGCCGCCAAAACGCGCGCCTTAGCCTGCGGATTAGTTTGGTCGATTGCGGCATCGTCGATAAGCACTGCTCTGTCAGCACCCATCGAAAGGGCATGGCGAATTGCAGGAGTTGACTCGTCATCACCAACTGCAACAATCACTACTTCCCCACCATGCTCTTCTTTAAGCTGAATAGCACGCTCAACAGCGAACTCTGCATAAGGATCAATAATCAGTGCAGCACCTTCGGTTACCACTTGTCCTTGATCATCCAAGGTAATAACCGCTTCGGTGTCGATGCTCTGCTTTACACAAACGGCAATATTCACGAGACTCTCCTTATTGCATTACAGGGCAAATGTTTTCTTTACTTCGTCGGCGATAATTCGACGCTGAACTTGGTTAGTTCCCGCAATAATCGTGAACGCCTTTGCATCACGATAATATCGCTCAACAGGGTATTCCTTGCAGAAGCCATAGCCTCCATGAATCTGAACCGCATCTGTTGAAGAAAGCTGGGCAGCTTCTGTGCAGTAAATTTTGGCAGCTGCGACCTTCTTTTTCACATCACGCGCATCGCTGACATACGCCTCAATAGCCTGATCAAGCATAAGTTCAGAAGCCTGAACACGAATCTCCATATCTGCAAGCATAAAGTTGATAGTTTGGAAATCGCAAATTAACTGACCAAACTGCCTACGTCCTTGGGCATATTCAGCTGAGGCCTTCAGTGAGGCTTTTGTTATTCCCAAGGCACAAGCTGCGATAGCAATACGAGCACGATTAAGGGCATGATAAGCAATTTCTGCCCCTTGTCCAACTTCACCAACAATCGCACTTGCAGGAACTTCCATGTTCTCAAAGAAAAGAGGACATGTTGGCGAACCATGCAGCCCAAGCTTTTTCTCATGCGCGCTCACCTGCAAACCAGGATTAGAGGCATCAACAATAAAGCAGGTAGGCTTACGCTCTCCGTCAACATCAACTTGAGCAAAAAGACAGAAGTAGTCGGCCACTTCAGCATTTGAGATAAAGAGCTTGTTTCCATTGATTACATATCTGTCACCCTTAGGCTTTGCTGTTGTGCCCAAAGACCAAACGTCCGAACCAGCGTTTGGCTCTGTAAGGGCAAAGCTGATTTTCTTTTCGCCACTGATAAGGTCAGGCAAGTAAGCGGCCTTTTGCTCGTCATTCCCATAACGAACAAGCGCATCTGAACCAACCGCATTCACAAAAAGCAGGAGTGCAACAGCAGGAGATTCCTGAGCAAGACGAGCTACGCACTGAGCCCAGCAGTTCACGCTTACCGCAAAACCACCAAAGTCTTCCGGCATAGAAAGACCAAAAAGCCCCTGTTCAGCAACAAGATCATACATGTCCTGAGGGAATTCATCATCCTCATCTATCTGAGCAGCGCGCTCTGAAACAACATCGGCACACACGCTATCGACCATGGCCAGAATCATGCGCTCTTCTTCATTGAGTTGATACATTCTTATCTTCCTTTACTTCAAGGGATTTGCTTTGAAATATTCAATCATGCGTGGGATTACGGTATACAGATCTCCCTTACTACCGTAATCCGAGTGCTCAAAAATCAATGCAAAGGGGTCAGTGTTGATACACATAATGGTTGAAGAGCC
Organism: Eggerthella sp. CAG:368; assembly: GCA_000434775.1. Classification (GTDB taxonomy): domain Bacteria; phylum Actinomycetota; class Coriobacteriia; order Coriobacteriales; family Eggerthellaceae; genus Anaerotardibacter. Next base: position 7,593 of record FR895489.1, read on the forward strand.
ATCGCAGGCGACCATGTGCTGAGCCTGCCCAGAAATGCCAACCGCTAAATACAAATCAGGCGTAACGGTACTTCCAGAAATACCTACAAGAGCTTCTTTAGGAAGCCATTCTTCTGATTCGTAAATCGAGCGCGAGCAACCAAGTTCCGCGCCAATCAAAGAACAAAGTTCTCTGATCATTCCTAGATCTTCCTCTTTTTTTACGCCTCGGCCAACACTAATAATGCGTTTAGCACTCGGCAAATCAACATCACCTTTTATACGTTCACTTGTTCCCGTTCGAACAACCGAATAAGCAGGTTCAATAAATTCAACCAGAACTTCTTTGTTTTCACCATGGGGTTCTGCGTCAGGAAACGTTGCGGGACGAACAAAGAAGATGCCAATTCCAGACGTCTTTTTAAGTCTTCGATTCGCCAATCCACCGAAATACATGGTAGTAGCCTCTTCGGCACTTGGCATTTCCATGACATTCGAAATTACACTGTTATCCAACTTAGCCGCCACGCGTCCCATAATGAGCTGGATCCTTCGAGATGATTCAGCAAAAATTGCGTCCGGGTGTTCTGATTTTATGAGTTCAGAAAGCGATGTTGCAGCATCTTCGCTCATTCTTCCTTCAGGAACTTGCATGCGATATATTACATCAGCAATGTTATCGATTACGCTCGATTCAGGAAGAGCAATAAGCGCCACCTCGTCGGCAAACAAGCGGGCACCACCACATAGTTCACCAATAGGCTGCTCGCGTTCAGCAATAACAAAAATCTTCATAGCTATTAGGCCCCTTCCGTCTCAAGGTAGGTATGGACCTGCTTAATGAAAGCATCAATGTCATCATCCGTTGCCTCAAAGAACTTCATCTTGCGAGGTGTGGGGTCAGGAATTTTGGTATCAACAACTTCAAAATGCCTTTCAGGGGGCTCCAAGCCAATATCCTCAAGCGACCATTCATGAACAGGTTTTCTTCCTGCCATCATAATATCTTTAACCTGACAAACTCTTGGTTGAGCCATATCGGATAAAACAGAAAGAACCGCAGGAGTTTGCACCTCAATATGTTCAATAACATCATCAAGCTCACGGTCAACCTTTACCATTGAGCCTTCGACTTTGAAATCAACAACAGCATTAACATTAGGAAGTCCCATAATTTCACCAAGCTGAATACCTACCTGATGAGAATACTGATCAGCTGATCCATCACCGCAAATAATCAAGTCTATGTTTCCTATTTTCTCAATTGCAGCTGCAAGCGCATGAGCAGTTTGGTTAGTCTCCGCATCTTCAAGAGCATCATCCATAACTAAATAGATTTCGCTTGCTCCACGTGCGGCAACATTTTTTCGCATTGTTGAGTCATGAATTTTTGTATCACCCGCCGTTAAAGCAACAAGTGTGTGCTCGTCTGAAGATTCCGCAAATTGGGCGGCTGCCTCAATAGCATTAAGGTCATACATGCTCACTACATGCGGAACCGCAGTGTAATCGAGAGTTTTGTCAGGATTGGTTCTAATGGCAACATCATCATAAACTGATTTGAAACACACCAAAACATTCATCGAATGCCTCACTTTAACGGGGGATTAACGAAGCCAGATAGGCGCACGAAGCAAAAAGAATTCAATGATTTATTTTCATCGGAATAAACCGTCAAACGCTTTTTGGCTCATTGCTCAAACGACACAGGTTGCAAGTTAGGAATTAGCCCATAAACGAATCAGAGAACGCAAGAAGCCTTCTATAAAATCTGAATCGCATTCTCGAACCAAAACAGTACACATCTCTAACAGAAAAGACTTAGATATAAAGAGGGGACGGAAAACCGCCCCCTCCAAATTCCGAAACGCAGAGAATGTAAATGACTTACAGTTCGTCCTGGTTGCCCTTTGCATACTCTTTGAGGATACCACGACCAGCAATGTGAACCATGATCTCAACAGTACCGCCACCGATCTGGAAACCACGGCAGTCAAGCATGAGACGAGAAACACGAGTCTGATCAGTAAAGCCGAGACCACCCATGAGCTGAAGTGCGCGAGAGCAAACGTCAGTCAAAGCAGGTGCGCCATAGCGCTTCAACATAGCAGCATCGTTGTTTACAGGAATACCATTGTCGAGTTTCCAGCAAGTACGATAGAGGAAGTTACGGGTGTTGGTAAGAGCGATCTGCATCTCAGTGATGTGCTCCTGAACGAGCTGGAAGGTCTTGATGCCAACGCCGAACTGCTGACGCTCGTTGGTCCAAGCGCAAGCGTCATCCATTGCAGCCTGAGCTTCACCAAGGAGCTCTGCCAAGAGAACACAACGCTCCCACTCGAAGTTCTTCATAAGCTGGAGGAAGCCCTTGCCTTCAGTACCGAGAAGAGCAGATTCCTCAACCTCAACGTTGTTGAAGTGAACCATAGCGAATGGATTGATCTGCATACCAATCTTGTTGAGTGGCTCAAGAACAACACCTGGGGTGTCTTTGTCAACGAGGTACATAGACATGGATTTGTTCTCAGGAGAAGGATCCTCATCTTTGCAAACTACGATGAAGCCGTTTGCATGCTCAGCGAAGGTAACCCAAGTCTTGGTACCATTGATGATAACCTTGCCGTCTTTCTTGGTTGCAGTAGTGGTCATGTAGATGTTTGCAGAACCAGCTTCTGGCTCAGAAATAGCGAGGCAGTAAGGAGGATATCCATTCTCATAGTAGAAGTCTACAGCATACTTAATCTGCTCTGGAGTACCGAATTCGCATACGTCGAACATGATGAGCAGGTTTGGAGCCATTGGGATGTTACCACCGATGTGGCAAAGCTCTTCAATAGCGATTGCCATGGTTACATGGTCACAAGGAGTTCCGCCGTACTCAGCAGGAATACCGAGTTTACCAAAGCCAGCGTCTACCCAAGACTTAGCGATTGCGGAGTCAATACCACGATTGATGTATGCTTCAGCGATCTTTTCCTCAGGAAGATGCTCGGCACCCCATTTACGAATGTTCTCGCGGAGCAACTTCTGTTCATCAGAGTAGCTATAATCTAACATTTTTTCTCCTTCGGAATATTTCTTTCCTTTACTTTATCTTTCACGGGTGGGGCTTTTCGGCTAACCCCACCCATTAAGACCAAAACGATGTGAGTGTTTTGAACCCTATATTAGAGTTTCATACCAACAAGATAGCCGTCACGGACTGCTTCGAGGCAGCGCTTGTATTCGTCAGTCTTGTAAGGGTCGTTCTCCTTAACGCCTTCCCAGCCATCGTGTGGAGAAGCGTTACCAATAAGGTGAACATTGTCTGCCTTAACCATGTCATAGAGAGCGGTATTGTCAACACAAACGGTACCAGCAATGATGGTGTCTGCAGGAACAGTAAACTGCTTGCCCTCAGCGTCTTCGCAAAGAACGCCTTCCTTGGTGTAAGCCTTAACCTTAGTAGAAGTAAGGATCTTAACGCCTTCCTTCTTGAGCTTGCGAAGCTCAGGGTTCTTATCGATGATGCCGATTTCAGCACCAGCCTTCTTGTTAGGTTCAATAACGGTTACTTCGCGGCCTTCGTTCATTGCAGATGCAACTTCGATGCCAGCAAAACCGCCGCCGATAACAGCCATGCGCTTCTTAACGAGCAAGTGAGTACCCAAGCCCCACTTCATAAGTCCAAGTGGTGCACCAAGAATACCCATGCCGAAGCAAGAGAGACCCCACATGAAGCCCATACCTGGAGTGTTCTTACCTTCAACAAGCTCTTTCAAAGCGTGAGAGTCGATAACGTTCTTGTTGTTCTTACCTGGAACGTCTGGAGAAACAGTCTCAGGACCAACAGCCAAGATTACCTCGTCAGCACCAAAGTTCTTGATGAACTCAGGAGTTGCCTTGGTGTTACAACGAACGTCAATGCCAAGGCGTTTGATTTCGTTATTGTACCAATCAACCAATGGAGGAAGTTCATCGTTGAGAACCTGAGCAAGGTTTAACAAACCGCAAGGCTTCTTCTTCTGATCAACAACAGTAACGTTCTTGTAACCACGCATCTTAAGCGTACGAGCTGCTTCAAGACCGGAAGGACCAGCACCAACGATGAGGAACTTCTTGTTTGGATTCTCAGCCGGCTTATCAGCAGGCAAACCAAACTGTGAGAAGTAGACGTTAGGATTAACAGAGCACTTACATGGTTTACCAACAAAAATGTTGTCAAGACAACGGGAGCAAACGATGCAAGGACGAACTTCTTCAGAACGACCCTCGGCAACTTTAATGCCGATTTCAGGTTCAGCAATCCAGTGACGAGCCATACCAGCTGCATCGCCAGAACCGTCAAGAAGAATCTGCTCGCAAACATCAAGATGATTAATACGAGTACCAGGGAAGCAAGGAAGCTTGGTGTATTTCTTTGCTTCTTTAGAAAGGTAAATAAATTCACCTTCAGGAACGAGCTGGTTAGCAACAGGACGAGGAGCCTCATGGAAGCCAGCCTGGATACTCCAAGCGTCAATACCGTGAGCCTCTACGCATTCGATAACCTCTTTGAGGTCTTCAACACGCTGACCACCTGGCATAAGGTCGTCTGCAGAGTAGCGAATGAGGATTGGATAATCGTCGCCGCACTGACGATGAATTTCGTCAATGATATCAGTAAGGAGACGGCAACGGTTTTCAGTAGATCCACCATATTCGTCAGTACGATGGTTAGAGTACTTAGAAATAAAGCGCATAACCATGTAGCCAATACCAGCATGGATCTCAATGATATCGATGCCAGCCTTCTGACAACGAAGAGCAGCGTCACCATACTGCTTAACAACCAACTGAATTTCTTCTTTGGTGAATTCGCGTTCTGGCATACCAACGAAAGGACCAGAAACAACATCTTTAGAAGGAGCGTAGCTCAAAAGCTCATGAGTGCCATCTGGACGCCACTCATAGCAGAGCTGCAACTGAGCAGCGAGCTTAGCGCCGTGCTTGTGGCAAACCTCCGCGGTGCGGGTCAAACCTGGAATAAAGCAGTCGTCCCAAACACCTACCGCACCAGTAGTGGTGTGATATTTAGGATGGGTGTCAAAACAGTCGCAAATGTAGCAAGAGCCGAGCTCAATAAGAGCAGCTCCACCTTTTGCACGCTGTTCGTAGAAATCACACAAGTCATCGCCTACATGATAATTATCAGTTTTCTCGATAGTCATCGGAAGCATGACAAAGCGATTTCGCAGTTCCACATTGCCGATTTTAAACGGCGTGTTAAGTTTTTCGTACTTCACTGCACAGCCCCTTTCTACAGAACATGTGTGAACTTGCTTAGCTTTTGTCTTTAAGAGCAGACCAGGTATGACTGAGAGAAATCTATATGAACATTGGTTCTTGAGCCGTTGTTCAAAGGCGATTTTTATCAGTTATGCCTCATCTCGAACTCTTTCGTGTGAGTTAATTCTATATCAGCATCAAGAAATATCGACGGTCATTATAGATTTTTTGTTGGTCTATAGGCGCAGTTTATGAATTTTTTTACGCTTTTTTATAGGTTTAGCTCAAATAAACTCCGATGAATCTGTTGGAATTTGCACAAGAGGGCTACTCACTTTTAATATTTTGACCCATCCGTTCACCCATTTTGTCTATAATGAGGAAAAATCCAGTTGGATAATGGAAATCAATCATTTAGATGGGGGAATGTGTCCATGGGACCGCTTGATACCAAGCTTCTTATTGCCGACGCCTTCGTTGAGCTATGCGACGAAATGCCTTTAAAACGCGTATCTATTAGCGACATTGTTCAAAGAATTGGAAAGAACCGCAAAACTTTTTATTATCACTTTGTAGACAAAGAAGCATTGATTATTTGGCGCTTCCGCTATGATCTGGGTCTTGAACTTCAACGAAAATTTCCTGAAAACATTTTGGTATATGAAGCACCCAGCAAAGAATCCGTTTCACAATTCCCTTACTACATCACTCAAAAGTCTGGCGTACGATCACTAGACCATTCAAAATTCTTTGATGCCTTCGCTGCCGCATTAGAGCGCCGTCGTACGTTCTACACGCAAGCTCTTCTCGAGACGGGACCCCATGCTCTTCGCAACTATCTGTATGATCTGTATCTTCCCGCTTTGAAGCATGATATCGATATTATTTTAGCCAACCGGTATTTACCAGAAGAGAATATCGAATTCTTGAGTGAGTTTTACACCTGCGCCTTTTTATATTATTTCATTCGCAAGTGCGATCAGCCTGGCGCCAAACATCTTATTAGTAACGCCGGACCCTTCTCGAATATCGTTCATAGCTCTCTTGAAATGGAAATCAAAGAAGCCCAGCTTCGGCGTAATCTTTAGTAAACGCTTCTTTTTAGTATAAGCGTGCTTTAGAGCAAAAGTGCTTTGGCTTCTTTGCCGTATATTCTCCCTGACATATTGCAACAATCTCTAATACTTGCTCTGCAGAGAGAAGTCTTTATTCCTTTATGGCTTTTACTTATATCCGTCTATTTTCTTGATCTTCATTTATTTTTTAAGTTCTCACAGTAAGCTCGCTCTTCCCTGTATACAAAAAAAGTGGAGGGCAGTTACCTG
>FR895490.1:0-2436 GCA_000434775.1 Eggerthella sp. CAG:368
CAGCAGGAAGAGCGGCAGGGAGTCGGGGCGCTCCACGTTGGGGACCATGACCGAGATGGCAACCAGCATGACGCCCGTGCCGGCGTAGCCCACGATCTTCTGCACGGAGTCGGCCTTGGTGCGCAGCGGGCGCGGCGTGATGTCAGCCACGATGGCCACCGTCATGGTGAGGTACGTGCAGATGGCAAGCAGCGTGATCAGGATGGTGCAGATAAGCAGCGGCAGGCTTCCCGCGTTGTTTGCGATTGCGATGAGCGGCAGATGTTCCCATGCCTTACACGCAGCTTCTCAACGCAATCACGCTGTTTGGCGGTAGCGCGCGACATATCGAACCATTTGACAGTCATTCGGCGTTGTTCCAAAGCTCCGTTTGCTGTTAAGTATGGGGTTAGACCCGTTGTGTCATCAGGATTCTCCACAACAAGGCTGCGAGAGTTCCACCTTGGTCCCATATAGATGTGAATGTCTTTATCGAGCTGACCAATTGTGGTAACCGACCATCCTTCTTTTTCGTCAAACTCGTTTACGCGCTCTAAGGTAGCGTTCAATTCTGGTGAATAATGCTGGGGATTCAGATTAAGATTGTCGTCCAATTCGCTACGTTTTGCACTGAAGCACGTTTCGGACTCGATAAATGTACCGTTAGCCTTGAACGTTTCATAACTATCCGAGATTTGGGTCAGATCTTCATCCAATACGTCTGTAGCGTGCCCCTTTTCATCAAGGGAGAAGACTGGTTCACCCTTTGAGTCTCTACCAACTCGCCTAGACTGAGCCATGAAGATGGTGTAGTCGCTGGGAACCTCTTCACCTTCCGAGGGTTTGGAGAGGAACAGAATACACGTACGCACCCCGGTGTCTGGCTCGAAGGTATTTTTATGAAGCGTCACAACGGCATCAACCTTGCAATTGGAGAGCACCCATTTTCGGTAGTTGACATAGGTTTGATTATCTAGGATGCCCTTTGGCAAGACGATGCCGATACGCCCACCAGGTTGAGCCAGTCAATGCAGCGCTCCAGGAATAGCAGCTCTGGCGCCTGCCGAGAGAGTATTGTGCTCCTGTTGGCCTCCCAGTCATCCTTTCCGCCGATTTCGGGGAAGATTCCGTCCGAAGTGGGCTTGTGGCCGAAGCTGAATAGTTTAAGTATTTCCGGGTCCATCATCATAGACTCGGTTTTCTGACCCGAGAAAGGTGGATTAGTGACTATAACGTCAGGGGTGTGCCTAGGACAGTGACTTGTAATCCACCCATCAAGATTGGAATATTCATCGAGCGAATTGCCTTGCGTCATTCCGCTATTGCCGTCACCGCTGAGCAACATGGCCGTTTTGGCGATTTTGACAAGACGCTGAGATTTTGACAAGACGCTGAGAAATCTCGACTAAAAAGACCGTGTTTTTGGAACGTTTAAGTTGCCTTTCCCTCTGCGCAGTGCCCTCAATCGTGTTCTCGATGACTTTACGGCGTTTGTGGCGAAATACTTCGGTAGCAAAACCACCACTACCGCCCGCCGGATCAAGAACGGCGTCCGTGATACTCGGATTAAGCATATGAACCATTGCTCTTACGACTAAACGGTTCGTGAAGAACTGGCCTTGTTGCCTTTTAAGCGTAGAATGTGTGAACTGCTCATAAGCGGCACCCATAAGATCCCACTCATCAGCATCATCACCGCGGCTGATGAACGTATAGCGTTGCAAAACCGAGGCAGCCTCGATCAGAGTTGAGTCACCTACGGATATATCTTCATGAGCGTCAAACACATTCGGATAGGAATCAGCATATTCGCGAAAAAGAGCACGGATCTCTTTCGCAACCTGTTTTCTTCCATCTTCAGATGCATATTGTTTTGCCGTAATCCAAAACTTTGGATACTTGTCAGGGGAGGTATTGGACTCGTCCTGAATTTTCGCAAGGAGGATGCGAACCATATCCATAGTCAGATCAGAGTCGGCATTCTCCATACCCCTACCATAAAGACGATTGTGACAGAGCGCAAAAATGCGACGAACATTACGCGGTTTTTCTAGTTCACTGAGAGTGGGCTGCCTGTCTTCATCCCAACCTTGTCCATGTCGAGGCAGTTCAGGAATTTCGTCAAGTCTTTGAGAACCCCCCTGGGTCTTTCTGCGATAAAAAACCGTGCTGTCTCCGTTGGTCCAAATGCCACCGTTAGCGCTTGTATTGAAAATGTAGGAAACAAGCTGTGCATAGCCTTCTTTGATTTTATCCTTCTTGCACTCAACCACGAAATCAATTAGAACTGGTTTGTCATACAAGAATGATCACATCGGGGCCTAAATTCGTAAAGCATCGTGCTTTACTAAATTGCGGCAAGCATTCAGCTTGTTTACGGGGCAATTTGTCCTTGCTGTTTCCTCCATTCGTAAGTCTCCCATAAGTATTCAACGAGAGTCACGGCGCTACCGACCG
>FR895490.1:2496-9316 GCA_000434775.1 Eggerthella sp. CAG:368
CTTTCCATAGCCGGTCCCATAACGATTTCTGAATTCCGCAATGCCCGAAGCAACGCCTTGCAATCCGCCAAGAATCTGCTTGACGATTTTCCCTACCCCGTTTGGGTCTATGCTATTCCCGTCAACATCAAGGACTTTAGATGTCTCTTTTACAAGTTGAGCAACCGTCCAGCTCTTGTTGTATGCAACACCCTGTGACTCAAGAATAGTCTTGCAGCAACTCTCAATCAGGTCCTTAGATTTGCCGATTGCATCAGTTGGATTCTCGGTTCTCATGCGCATGAGCAGATCGATCTGCTCAGTCATATAATCGCTGTCAAACGAGGCCTTTAAATAAGCGGCCGAGGCGGCAATCGGAGCATTTGATGATTGCTCCCTATCGGCGATGGCACGGCATTTTAAGTAGTTCGAGCGCATGCCTTTTTTATGAGCATAGGACTGGAAGTCGTCCTTCTGATCGGGGTCATATTCAGGTCCATAGTAAGTCTCGTAATACTCAAGCAAATCAAACAGGAGTTTTTGAGCATCTGCATTATTGGCATCGTTGATGTAGGCGGTCAGAGACTTCCCTTTGGATAGGCCATAATGAGCGCAAAGCGGGACGCCGACACTTTGCATTGTGAAAATATCAAAATCAGCAGTAGAAAAGTTTAAAACGTATCCGCCACGATTAAACAGAGTTAGAAAGCATCCCTGTTCGATATTGCTAAGCATTTTTTCTTCCTGATAAGGCCCGGCCTAGGTTCTCCGAAACAAATTATCGCATCGAGGCTCAAAGTCGTAAAAAAGTCGTAAACCGCTATATCGCGGTAGGTGTTCTGCTCATTTACGAGGCCGTTTGTCCTTACTGTCAGATGTTGCCATGGCACACGAAGAGAACGGAAAGCATGGGATGTCCTTAAGCAACAAAAAACCCGCTCAAAGGCGGGTTTGAATTTCTATGGCTCCCCGGGTAGGACTCGAACCTACAACCCTCCGGTTAACAGCCGGATGCTCTGCCATTGAGCTACCGAGGAATACGGTCGTGTTTTTCAACGCGAGTAAGTAGTATACCCGTTTATGAAATCTATGCAAGATGTTTTTCGTATTTTTGAAAACGATTTTTTTGAAGCGATGAGAGCAGGGAGCTTTATACTAAATGCCATGACAACTACATTTAAAATGCTCAACCTCACAAAACCATGTTTAGAAGCTGTTGCTGACTTAGGCTTTAGTGAGCCAACACCCATTCAGGAACAAGCAATTCCTTTTGGTCTAAAAAACGAAGACATTTTGGCCGCTGCTCAAACGGGCACAGGAAAAACACTTGCATATCTGCTCCCTATTTTTGATCAGATGGTGAGCTTTTGGGGCTCAAAGCGCCCTAAGAAAAATAGAGGGCCTTATGCCCTCATTCTTTCTCCAACGCGTGAGCTTGCTCAACAAATTGCTCAATGCGCACAAACTATTGCCAAGATAACTAACTTTCGCGTGGCAACGGTTATTGGTGGAAAAAAGTATTCGAGTCAAATAAATAAACTCAAGCAGGGCTGCGATATCTTAATTGCTACTCCTGGAAGGCTAATTGATCTTCTTGATCAGCATGCGTTAACACTCAATGCTGTTCATTACCTCGTTCTTGATGAAGTTGACCGTATGCTCGATATGGGTTTTTGGCCTCCCGTTTATTCTATCGTTAAGAAAACGCCTGTTAAGCGTCAGACGTTTTTCTTCAGTGCAACGCTTACTCCTGTTGTTTTGGAGAAAGCACGCTTGCTTCAGAAGAATCCGCAGCGAATAGAAATTTCTCATTGTGGTGACACGGCGGATACCGTTGAAGAGTATGTTATGCCAGTGATGACTGCGCAAAAGCAAAGCCTTTTGGTTGCGTTACTTGAGGAGAAGAAGCCGTCGCGCGCTATTGTGTTCACGCATACCAAGCAGGAAGCAGACACCTGCGCCCATCTTCTCCAGAAAACCGGCTTGAAGGCAGACAGTATCCATTCTGATAAAACTCAGGCCAAACGCGACAGAGCACTTAAGTATTTTAAAAACGGAAATCTTGAAGTGCTTGTTGCAACGGATGTCCTTGCGCGCGGTATTGATGTTTCTGATGTTGAGATGGTTGTTAATCTTTCGGTTCCCGATAACCCTGAAGATTATGTGCATCGCATTGGCCGAACGGGCCGTGCGGGCGTTTCGGGGGAGGCGTACACAATGCTTGCTCCCGAGCAACTGCTTGAATTGCGTGAGATTGAATATTTCACGGAAAGCTTGCTTTCAACCTTTGATTTGGAGGGGTTTGAATATGCGAGCGGACGTCTTATTCCTGATCCGAAGCGCCCAACGAAGAAGGGAATGCGACCTAAAGGGCGTGGGGGACGAAGGTTATCTTTTCGTCGCAGGTGATAAACTCTGCCAAGAAAGGCACTTCAACCTGTACGTGGTGCTGTAATCATTTACTGTTTCACGAAAAAGGCTTTCAGTGAAACTGGTGATCGGTTAGTCTGTCGCGTGCTTTTAGAGGCAGCGTGTGGGCAGCTTATAAAATGATTGAATTCTATTTGTTTAGCCTTTCTATGGGTGATCTATTCATTTAATTGATCCTAACCGTTTACCGCGAAGTCTTTTCAATAAATAGTCGTGATGATAAGCTGAAAAAGAATTCTTGGTGCTGACAAAAACACATATGTTATGGATACGCCCCAGATGAAGCGTGAAAAAGACATTGTGAAGTGGGCAGATGAAATTGCAGACTTTGCAAAAATGGTAGAGGATTTTACAGGCAAAACCCTTACTGTCGAAAACCTCGATGCTGCAATTAAGACCATCAATGCGAAGCGCCGCGCTCTTGCTCGCGTGTACGAGGCACGTAAAGCTACGAATTGTATTCCAATAAGTGGTAAAGATGCTCTGCTTGTGACACAGATTGCATTCTTCGATGATCCTGCTCGCTGCGCCGAAATGGCAAACAAGCTTGCTGAGGAATTAGAACAGCGTGTTGCTGATGGTGTAAGTGTATTCCCAGCGGGAACTAAGCGTATCTTGCTTACAGGAACGCCTCTTGCTATTCCAAACTGGAAGCTTCATCACGTTATTGAGACGAGTGGCGCAGCGGTCGTGTGCGAGGAAATGTGCACAGGAACGCGTTACTTTGAAAATGAGGTCGATGAAAGTCAGACTACACTTGAAGGTCAGTTTATGGCTTTATCTGAGCGTTATATGAAAAACAATTGTGCGTGCTTTACTCCGAATCCTGGTCGAATTGAGGACATCATTCGTCTTGCGAAGGTTTATCAGGTTGACGGTGTTATCGACGTGAACTTGAAGTTCTGTACTCTCTATGACATTGAGAAATCTTCAGTAGCTCAAGCACTTGAAGCAGAAGGTATTCCTTGTTTAGGTACGGTATTTGCTGAGTCAGAAGTTATTTCGTTAGTGGGTAAGGGTGATCCCCGCGAAAATATCGCTAATGGGGTCATTGCTTCCGTCGTAAAACGCGTTGCTACGCTTGTTGGACAGGTGTCGGTTGACCGGTATTTTCTTACAGGTGGCCTGTGTGAAAACGATTATGTGCGAGAACAACTTTCCCAGATACTTAAAGCACCCATAACCTCTACACCTGAGGCGCGTTATGCTGGGGCCCTTGGTGCTGCGCTTACAGCGCGTGAACTAACGGTGAAAAAAGACAACGCGATAACCGCTTAGGCGTTAAGCAATTTGATGACTTTCTTAATCAAGGTTTTTTTCAATACTCTTCTTCTCGGTAAGATTTAATACCGCCTTTCTCGCTCCTTCAATCATGATTACGATTGTTTGCGCTTAGGAGTTGTAAAGACGGTATTGGACATCTTACATAAGCGTAATAAGCTTCAAATGGTATACTTGAACGCGCTGTTTTACGTGTTTTGGCTAAAACGTGCCAAGGAAAAAGGGTGAATGTATGAGTAGTGATAGTTTTGAAGCCAGTCGCAAACGAAGCGATGATATCTCTGCAGATTTAAAGGTCAATCCCGAAAAATACACTATGCTTACAGGTGATCGCCCAACGGGCAGGCTTCATCTGGGTCACTATTTTGGCACTATCAAAGAGCGTGTTGTCTTGCAGGAACTTGGTATTACAACACGTGTAGTAATTGCCGATTATCAGGTTATTACCGACCGCGATACTACTGAGCATATTCAAGATAATGTTTACAACATGGTTATTGACTATTTAGCTTGTGGTCTTGACCCTGAAAAAACGCTCATTTTCACTCATTCGGCTGTTCCAGCATTAAACCAGCTTATGCTTCCTTTCCTTTCACTTGTTTCAGAGGCAGAATTGTTGCGTAACCCTACTGTTAAGTCTGAGATGGAAGCATCGGGTCATGTCCTTTCAGGTTTGTTGTTAACGTATCCCGTTCATCAGGCATGTGACATTTTGTTCTGCAAGGGCAATATTGTTCCTGTTGGAAAAGATCAGCTCCCTCATATCGAGCAAACTCGCCAGATTGCACGTCGTTTTAACGAGCGTTATGCTCATGTTTTTCCTGAACCAGAAGGCATCCTGAATGACGCTCCAGAAATTCCAGGCTTGGATGGACGCAAGATGTCTAAGAGTTACGGAAATGCAATTAGTCTTTCGTTCACTGACGAGGAAACGGCTAAACTCATTAAGAAATCAAAGACCGATTCCGAGCGTTTTATCACTTTTGATAAGGAAGAGCGTCCGGGCGTTTCCGCTTTGCTCACCACGGCTGCCCTTTGTACGGGTCGTTCAGAGGTTGAGATTGCTGAAGAAATTGGCAACGGCGGTTCTGGAACCCTGAAAAAGTACGTAACAGAAAGCGTCAATACCTATCTTGCTCCCATTCGAGAGCGTCGTCGTGAACTTGAAGGCAAGATGGACTATATCAAGGAAGTTCTTCATGAGGGCAACCGCAAGGCTAATGAGATCGCAGATGCAACGCTCAATGAAGTTCGTGAAGCAATGGGTATGGTGTACTAACGCAAGATTTGTTTGTGGTAGGGCTGTTGAATAAGAGCTTTCTCCGAACTGTAAATTAACTGCATCAGCGGGGTATGTTTGAACTGGTGCTTTTTTCGTGGTATGACTTTTATGTTTTTGATACGCGATTCGAAAACAATACGGTAAAATAGCACGGCGTTGATAAGAGAAGGCTTTTCTTTAGCTTCTTTTTTTGCGCGATTGTTGCTTAACCGGTAAAGCAGAGCAACTTTTCTTGCGGGCCCGTAGCTCAACGGTGGAGCAGGGGACTCATAATCCTTTGGTTCTCGGTTCGAATCCGGGCGGGCCCACCATTTTACAACCTTATGACCTGGGCTTTTGCTTGGGTCATTTTTATTTGTCCATAAGTTTTTACGAAGATTGTCCATATCTTGGTCACAAGCGTTTTCAAGAATTGATCGAATTAAGCAAAAAGGGTTTTGATTTGCAGATTTGGTTGAGTAGTATTAGCAGTGTTGATGGAATTAGCGATTATCTCGCTAATGGTTATTGGATTAGAGCCTCTGAAGCAAACAGTAAAGAGGCTGGAGGCAATATACAGGGTGAATAGCGCCATACAAATACAGAGCAAACTTAAACTAGTTTCTTGTATAGCCTTTTCGCTGTTTTTTCTTTCCTATTTAAGTATTGAATACTACTTTGATGAGTGTACTGCTTTGTATGTCAGCGCAGATGAAGTTGCTCTTTTTGAATCTGTTGTTGTAGCGGTAAGTGTTGTGGGGTTCTTGCTCTACGCTTTATTTTCAAAATACCCTTTTTCTTCACGCGTGTTGCTTTGCGTGGGAATATGTGCGGTTGTCTCACTTGTTGGAGTAACATTCAGTGCCGTTTTTGGACAATCTTTGATAGGTGTACTCTTATTTGGAGTAGCTACCTTTCTTTTTTTGGGTGTTCTAGGAGGCGCGGCTCATTATTTACTTGCACGTTTGTTTGCTCTGAGTTCTAATCTTGCGCGGGTGGTGGGTTTATTTTATGCCCTTGGTGTTGGGCTGCAATTTTTGCTTCACGCATTCACCTTGTCAGCGTTACTACAAACAGGCATATTCTGCGTGATTGTATTGGTGCTCTCATGCATGCTCTTTAAAGCTAATCAGCCTAATGGATGCCTTTATTTTCGTATTTCTAATAGCTCTTCAACAGGCGAGAACGACAAGATTATCGAGAATGCGTATGCAAAAGAAGTTTCAAGAGTAATTTCTGATTCTGATTCTGTCTTACGGAAAAAAGCACTCAAACTTATTTTTGCAACGGTGCTTCTCACTGCTGTTTACGCAACATTAAATGTTTTGCTAACTGCTCATCATGCTGCAGGAGACTTTGATCTTGGAGCAGGGGGAAGATTGTTTTTAATTGGAGGGGCTGTAGCTGCCGGATTTTTATTTGATTCCAAAGCAAGAAGCAATATGAATCTTTATATGGTTTGCATTGCGATTCTTTCAGGGTTTGCCCTTTTCGCTACCGTTTTTGAGGCACCTTTATGGCTTATAGCGATAGTGTTCTATCTTGGTTCAGGGTCGTTTGTGGTGTTCTTTTCCGTGCGCTTTATAGAGCTTTCTTGCGAAATGAAAACTCAGGCTTTATGGGCAGGGATGGGTCGAGTCGTAAATAATGGAGCAGGGCTAGTCCTTGCCCCTATTGTGTTGTCATTTGTTTCTTATAACAACGCGTTGTTTGTCGTTGCCTTTTCATTGGCAATTTTGGTCGGCATTGTTTTATTACTGAGGGAAGACTATCAAAAACCGCCAATATATGAGGAGCAGGAAGAGGCCTCTATCAAATGTTCCCTCTCTGATGTTTGTAGCAGCGAACAATCTTTTTTGCGTTTGGAAG
>FR895490.1:9328-21791 GCA_000434775.1 Eggerthella sp. CAG:368
TCTAGGGCATGGAAATTAACCGAACGCGAATGCGAAGTTTTGCAAATCCTTGTTTCCTCTGATGCTGCTGTTCAAGATATTGCTAAACAACTGTATCTCTCACGTACGGCACTCTATCGTCATATTGCCTCGATTAACGAAAAAACAGAAACTAATTCTCGTATGGGTATTGTTCAATTTTTTTACTCATGGGAACCAAGTGAGCTTAAAAGTGAGCTCAAACAGGGTAAAAATAATTCAAATACCTAAATTGGAACAAATGTAAACTGGCTTTTAACCTGGGTTTCTCTTATTCTTTCTGAATTCTATTTACTTTACAAATCACTTAAACAAAACGAAACGCATACTACCCGGTAAGGGGAGTACTTTTCGTTGAGAAGTGCGGGTGAAAGAAAAGGGTGTGGCCAAAATGGCGAACGGGATCCTCACAGGCGAAGCCATAAAAACAAGCTGGAAAAAATATCGAAAGTATTTTTTAGCGGGAGCTATACCAACGTTGATATTTTTTATTGCGTTGGTGATTTTTCTCAAGGTCACCGCTGCTCCTTACACAGATTCAGATATTTATGTTGGATTTGACGCCAAGGAAGTTAGTAAGCTTGAAGTAGTCCTTGACGGCGAGTCCCGCGTTTGTGCAGCCTCGGAAGACGAAGATGAAATTGCTGCAGTAATAGACGGTATGAGGGAAATCAAACTTAAGAAAAATAAGGACGTTACTGCTTCAGATGGATCATTGACGGTGATATTCAATCTGAAAAATGGCGATAGTGAAAGCTATTTTTTTGAAAATGGTTCATATGTAAAAGATAACAAGTATTATCTTGCAAGTAATACAGCAGCATTTTCCGATGCAATCGGTAATTTGAGTGTTGTTGATGAGACAGACACCACAACTACCTCCACGCAAAACGGTTCATCAACAACCACTGCTCCAAAGAACACAGGAAGCAATTCTTCTTTTGATACATGGGGCGAAGCTTGTGTTGATCAGTATGGCAATGTGACAGTTGCGGCAATTTTGGGGTTACGCGGCTGGCAGCTCCAGACTCTTCTTTCTCAAAAAGGGTATGTTTGGGATTCGTCAGTAAACCAATACCTTGGGAGCGATTCGCGTTCGTTGGGGGTTGCGAAGGTTAATCGCAATGGTGATGTTAACTGGCTTTCTGAAGATGAAATAGGAGAGTTATATAAAGGGGGAACAGGCTCTCCTGTTGCCTACATGGATACCGTTTTTGGCTACGACGATCCTCTTTTGGCGATTAAGGGCAATGGCGGCTTGTCGGTTGAAGATTACGAACAAGGAAATGGTGCTTTTTGTGCTGTGGTCTATGACGAATCTCTGACACGTTTTTTGGTTATGGCGGCACCTAACGACGATGGTAGTTTTGATATTGCGGTTTACAACGATGATGCAGTCAAAACGGGAGCCTTAGGTTATGGGGGAGGTTCTCCAACCATTAAGGATATATGGCCTAGCATTTCTGGCCGTGAGCTGTAAGTGTAGCTAAAAGAGCACCTGCGGGTGCTCTTTTATTTTTTTACGCTTCAAACAAAACAGCTCCGCTGGTAAAACCGCCGCCAAAAGCAACCAGAATTACTTTGTCTCCTGGTTGAATGCGACCGCTCTCATACGCGTCTGCTAAAGCCATAGGTACGCATGCCGAAGAAGAGTTACCTCTGTTTGCAATAGAAACCTGAAAACAATCCAGGGGTAAACCGCAGCGTTTAGCCGCAAACTTAATAATGCGCTCATTTGCCTGATGGGGCACAATGCATTTAATCTCGGAAACTGACACACCGGAGCGTTCGCATACCGCATCAATGGCCCGCCCCATTGCTTTGGACGCAAATTTAAATACCTTCTGTCCGTGCATATAGAGAAGCTGACGAGAACGTCCCTGTTCAATGTCTTCTTTTATGCCAATTTCATCGTCGATCAAAGAAAGACTGGGATCTAAGGCCGCTATAACCTCTTTCGATACTCCGTCTTCGTCAAAAGGAGGTTTGGAATCAAAGGACATAGGGCAGGAAAGTGCGTTGTCGAAATCATCATCATTAACAAGATAGGTTGCCAAAATGCCCGGACGGTCTTCACGCCATTCAACTACAGCGGCACCTGCACCATCGCCAAGAAGAACGCAGGTGGCACGATCTTCCCAGTTGGTGATACGAGTAAGGCGCTCGGAACCAACAACCAAAGCGCGATGGTACGTATTGCGGCTTTTTGCTCTGGGTGCTCCAGGGGCGGAGGCAGCAAGCATTGATTCCATAACACTCATACCATATACAAAACCTGTGCAGGCCGCATTAATGTCAAATGCTGTTGCATTAATGAGCCCAAGGCGGCGTCGCAGCAGCGAGGCACTTGAAGGAACAATAGTGTCAGGCGTTACCGAAGAGTAGATGATGAGATCGATATCTTCAGGCGCAAAGGTTTTTTCGGAATAGCCGCCTTCGCTCCACCCAAGAGCTTGGCGAGCGGCAGTTTCTGCTAAATCGACATTAGTTTCTGTTGCTGCGATACGGCGTGTTTTGATGCCGGTTCGTTTAGTGATCCATTCATCGTTGGTATCGACAAGCTGAATAAAATCGTTGTTTGCTATTTCGAGGGCAGGAAGTGCTTTTCCGCAACCGATGATCGCGCAACCCATTAATCATTAGCTCCTTGAGGAAAATACGCAACATAATGCTGTGTTCTGTTCATTATTTCAAGTTCGAAATTATAACACTCTCGTTGGTTTGTTTTATTGCCTCACATAGGAACGATAAAGACATCATGTCTTTGGGTTCTATGTTGCATGCGCATTTCTTGTTGATACCCTAGATTAAAGTTGGAAATGGTTTTTAAGTACGTGTAGTGTGCAGTATTGCGTATTGTTAGTGTTGTAAGGGATGTAGTTTGCGCGATAACATAGGAATATCGGGAATACCTAGGATATCAGAGGCATCAGGGATGCTGGAAATGTCAGGGATATCATTGCTCAACAAACTCGCGAGAACGCATGCTCTTTCGGTTGAAGAATACGAAACTCTTCTTTCCTGTTTTTATTCCGAACTCATCGAAGAGAATACTCTACCGTGTTCTTTGTCCGAAAATACTGCACGGCATTCTAATCTTGCTGAAGAAGCGGCCCGAAAAGCGGCTGAGGTTCGACAGGCATACTACGGAACTGCCGTTTTTACGCGTGGCTTAATCGAGGTTTCAAACTATTGCAAAAACGATTGTCTCTATTGTGGAATTCGTAAGAGCAATAAAGAGTGTTCGCGCTATCGTTTGTCTTTAGATGATATTTATGCCTGTGCTACTGAGGGTTACGATCTGGGCTTTCGAACCTTTGTCTTGCAAGGTGGGGAAGATCCTTGGTTTAGTGATGAGCGCCTGCGTGAAATTGTCTCAACAATAAAAAACACTCATCCAGATTGCGCAATTACGCTTTCGATGGGTGAAAGAACACGCGACAGTTATCAACGCCTTTTTGAAGCGGGTGCGGATCGGTATTTATTGCGGCATGAAACGGCTTCGTCCAAACTCTATAAAATGCTTCATCCCGAAGGAATGTTGTTTGAAAATCGCATGCGTTGTTTGCGAGATTTAAAGGAGATCGGTTACGCCGTTGGCTGTGGTTTTATGGTGGGAACACCCTTTCAAACTACGCATGACCTTGCGCTTGATTTGAAGTTTATCGAGGAGTTTCAGCCTGAAATGTGCGGAATTGGGCCGTTTGTTCCGCATCATGCAACACCATTTTCTCATGCGCTTGCAGGAAGTGTTGAGTTAACGTGTTTTCTCCTTTCTCTTGTTCGCCTTATTCGTCCGAGTGTGTTGCTTCCTGCAACAACGGCTTTAGGAACGCTTGACTCTAAAGGGAGAGAAAAGGGAATATTGGCGGGCGCCAATGTGGTGATGCCTAATCTTTCCCCCGTGGCGGTGCGAAAAGATTATGAGCTATACGACAATAAGATATGTATAGGTGAAGAAGCTGCAGAATGTCGTTGGTGCTTGCATGCGCGCATGAAATCTATTGGATATGAGGTAGTTGTTGACCGTGGAGATCCTGCTTAAGAGTACGAGGCAATAAAAGCTAAGCCAAAGTATAAAGATGGGTGACTTATGTGGGTGCAAGTGCTTTGAGCGCACGTAATACCTTTTGCGGAAAAGATTTTGCACATTCAAAGTGTCTTATGCATAAAGAAAGTAATTAAAACCCCAGTTAAAATGCATAGAATATTGCTATCAGCTAAATTTTGAACTGGTTATAGCTATAACGTCTTACCATTTGGGTTTCATTATGTTGCGTTTCATAGATAATGAATCTCATGCAAAAACTTTACTTCGCATACGGATCAAACATGGACTTCGACCAAATGGAGTTTCGCTGCCCAGGCGCGGAATATTTGGGCGTTGCCACTCTACCTAATCATGAACTTAAGATGGACGCTGCAGGGTATGCAACGGTTGTTCCTTCTTGGGGCAAGCACGTTCAGGGTGCGTTATGGGATTTGAGCAATGCCAACGAATCTAAAATGGATGGTTTTGAGGGCGTCTCTACTCAGTGCTATAAAAAATCATTTGTTGAAGTTCAGTATGCGGGAAACAGAACCGAAGGCAAGGTTATTTCTGGGGCGTTCGGATTTAACACATACGAGCCTGCAGCAAGGGGAGCGTATACCCTTGAAGCGTTAATCTATCTTTCCCTTCGCGGCCCTTTCATTGATTCTTCTTTCCGTGAAGACTATGTAATAAAGGTTCGTAATGGCGCACAAGGAATTGGCGTTGATGCTCACACGCTAGAACAACTTCAAAATATCAGTATTGCACCTCAAACAAATGTTGCATAAGCTCTATAAGATGTTCTTCATCAGATGAATGATGCCTTTTGGAGATGATAAGAGTGCAAATTCCTTTGGGAATTAAGTCTCACTACGAGAAAATAATTTGTGCTTGTTGTTTTTTGATCTTGTTCACTAATATCGGACTTCCTTCAACTTCTTTCTCGGTTTATCAGCCCTACTTGGTTGAGATACCAGGAGTTGGACACGCGGGTGGTTCAATTATTGTTTCCATCAGAACGTTTATTTCTCTTTTGGCAATGTTTTTTGTTGCGAAATTCTATCGGCTTCTTGATTGTCGGCTCGGTGTTTTGGTTTCCTCGCTTTGTGTTGGCGCGGGCTTCGCGCTCTATTCTTTTTTTGCCGAATCGTTTGTAGGGCTTTGTGTGGCATCTGTTTTTACGGGTCTAGGTTATGGTCTTGGTGGCATGGTAGCTTCAACGATGCTTATAAGCCGTTGGTTTTCTGCGAATATGGCAACTGCTGCAGGTATTGCAGCGGTTGGTTCGGGCGTTGCGGCTATGGTGCTGCCTTCGTTAGTTGTTCAGATAATTAACGCCACTTCGCTTTCTGCAGCGTTCGCTTTTGAGTCGGGCTTGGCGTGTTTTATGGGTGTGCTTGTTTTTGTCTTGCTGAGAAATCGTCCTGAAGATATCGACAGAGAACCCTTTTCGGGTTCAGAAAAGCGCATCAAAAAAGGTAGAGCGAAACGTTCTAATCGGGTGCGCATGAATAGAGGTTTACCTCATTCGTTGTTACCTATAGTTTTTATTGCTATGGTTTTTGTGGGTTGCATTTCTGTCGGAGGCTCAAATTATTTGGCAGTTTTGTTTACCTCCGAAGGCTTTTCAACCGAGCTTGCAGCGCTGTTGGTAGCAATTTCGGGAGCATGCCTTACGTTTTCAAAGCTGTTTAGCGGCATTGTGTTTGATAAGGCGGGAACAAAACTTGGCTCACTTATCTTCTTTGTGTTATTTATTGCAGGAACCGCCTTGCTTTGTTTGACAGATATGGGAAAAACAGGCTTGGCGGGTATTGCCGTTGTATTGTACGGTCTTGGTCTTTCGCTTGGGACAGTGGGAATTTCGATTTGGTCCATCGAGCTTTCTCCTGCAGGCAATCAGATGCAAACCATTAGAAACTTTCAGATCGCTTATGCACTGGGCGGGTTTATATTTACCTTCTTACCAGGTTTTTTAACGGAATTATTCGGCACATATTTGGTTTCTTATTCCATTTTGTTGGGTATGGTAGTAGCTTCTGGTGTCATTATTGTGACCATTTACGCCATACTTGATAGGCGCACCTTGTAACGCTCCAATTAGATTTGTGGCGCTTTTGCCGTTTCATGCGCTCCGCTAAAAGAGTTTCTAAGCTGCTTTTTAGAAAATATCATGCAAAAGGTATAAGATACCGATTCGTGCCTTACACAAAAATCACTTTGGATGGTAAATATGGATTTTGTTGAACTGCTTAATGCTGTCGATGCTGCGGTGTGGGGTCCTCCCATGATTATCTTGCTTCTAGGCTGTCACATTTACACGACGATTCGTACCAAAGGAATCCAACGTAAACTTCCTTTAGCTTTGAAGCTTTCTGTTACGAAAGACGATGGGGCAGAAGGAGACGTAAGCAACTTTGGAGCTATGGCAACATCGCTTGCCTCCACGCTTGGAACAGGTTCCATTATCGGTGTTGCAACGGCAGTTCTTTCAGGTGGCCCCGGTGCTGTTTTATGGATGTGGCTTACGGGAATTTTAGGTATGGCCACCAAATACACCGAGGTTTTTGCTGCCATGAAATATCGTGTGAAAGATTGGCGCGGCCAGATGATGGGCGGTGCTATGCACGTGTGGGAGCAGCGCTTTAAGCGCCCCGATGGAACGGTGCCTTGGTGGGCGAAACTGGCAGCTATTTGGTTTGCGGTTATGGCCTGCTTTACTATTTTTGGTATTGGTTCTGCGGTGCAGACGAGTGCCATCACGAGCGTTGTTCAGGCAAACTTCGGCATTGAGCCCTGGATTCCCGCTGCTATTGTATGCGGGTCTGCTCTGTTGGTTATTGTGGGTGGCCTGAAAAACGTTTCCAAGATTTGCGAGAAGCTCGTTCCCTTCATGGGTGGAGCGTATATTCTTGGATGTCTTTATATTCTTGCTTGCAATCATGCATTCTTAATCGATGCGGTTATTACTATTTTTGAATGTGCCTTTACTCCTAAGGCTGCGTTTGGTGGAGCTGTGGGTTCAGGTATTATGGTTGCGCTTCAGTTTGGTTGCGCACGCGGTTTGTTTTCCAATGAATCTGGTTTGGGTACTGCTCCTTTGATTTCCTCAGCTGCTGCTTCCAAAAACCCTGCACGTCAGGCTTTGGTTGGTATGACGGGGGCCTTTTGGTGTACCGTTGTTATCTGTTTAATGAGTGGCTTGGTAATTGTGAGTACGTTGCTCGCCAACCCAACCCTTATTGCTGACACGGGGGTTACCGATGGTGCAACGCTCGCTAATTCTGTTTTCGGAACCATTCCCGTTGTTGGTACCCCCGTTTTGATGCTCGGTATTATTTGCTTTGCGTATTCAACTATTCTTGGATGGAGCTACTACGGTGAGCGCGTTACCACTTATTTGTTTGGTCGCCGTTGGGTTCCTCTCTATATCGGCTTATATATTTGCATGGGGTTTTTAGGTGGCATTGGTGTAGGAGATGTTGCTTGGACGGCGACTGACATTGCTAATGCCCTTATGGCTATTCCTAATATCATCATGGTGTTTGTCATGACGGGTATGGTGGCAAAAGAAACGCAGCATTATGTTTATGACGGGAATATCGATGAAGAATATAAGGAAGAAATTCATACCCTTGAAGAAAAGAGCGCTTTCTTGAGAAAGAAAGCCTAGCTTCAAGAGCTAGTTTTCCGGCAAATAGAACCGCAACGAACAAAAAGCATGGAGCAAAGGTATTTGCTTTGCTCCATGCTTTTTGTTGCCTGTCTAATTTTCGCAGCGCTCCATCATTTATTTTCCTGTAACCCTATTTTGAGTAAGTGTATCTTCGCATCTGCTCTCAATTGCTTTTGGGCTGGTTTTTGGGTATAGGTCGAAGGCATTTGTTAGACGGGGCCTATATATCAAAAGAGCCAGCAAGAAAAGATGAAAGTGTTGTATAAAAGCAGACAAGAATCACGAGCGATTGCCGTTGGTATAAAGATAACAAAAGCTAATCAAGCAGTTTTTCGTAGTCCTCTTTAAGGAAACGATGGTAAATCATATGACCCATTTCTTCTTTGAAGCAGTAATAATGCGAATCAATGCTTTTGTCTTCAAAATGAACACCAAAGTCGAAGTCTGACCCTTCGGGCATATCCTGTAAAACGTATGTAGGGGAGTATTTGACAAAGAGAGAAACAATTTCTTCTTTGGTGGGGGCATGCTTTGCGAGGAACAACTCAATTAAATCAACCAAAAAGCGAGGTTCGGGCACCTGTTCATGAACATACTGTGCTCCCTTAGGTGGAATAGTGATTTCCACGCGGTCTTGATGGGCGGCAAACGTAACATCACCAAGAGGTGAACCTTTCAAAGCTTCAGAGTGGGTAAGCTCTAAACAAAGGTGATCTGCGGTTTCCGCGTTTGAATTTACAAGGGAGGCAAGGGATGAAGCCTTGTAGTAAAAACGAGTAGATTCATAGGCGTAACCTAGTTTTATCTGTAGCTCTTTAATTTGATCTTCTAAGTCTTTTTCTAAGCGTTCTGTATCCATACCGCGCTTCTTCTTTCTTTGATTCTGTTTTCGTTTCTCAGAGTAGCATGAGTTTATTTTGACAAGTATTAAAAAGATAGTTTTCATACTTGACAAAACCTAGGGAATTAGTAGGATTTAGAGTCAACAAACGAAAATGAGAAAACAAAACCTTAAAACAACCAACAGAAAGAAGGAACAATGGCAGTCTACAAAAGCGTTTCCGAACTCATCGGCAACACTCCACTCGTTGAACTTACTAACTACGAAAAGAATCATGATCTTAACGCAACCATCATTGGCAAAGTTGAATACTTCAACCCAGCTGGCTCTATTAAGGATCGTATTGCTAAAGCAATGGTCGATCAGGCTGAAAAAGATGGCAAAATTGATGCAGAGACGGTATTCATTGAGCCAACTTCTGGCAATACGGGTATCGGCTTAGCGGCAATTGCAGCTGCGCGCGGCAATCGCATCATCATCACTATGCCTGAAACCATGAGCGTTGAGCGTCGTAATCTTATGAAGGCGTATGGCGCTGAGCTTGTTCTTACTGATGGAGCAAAGGGTATGAAAGGCGCCATTGCTCGTGCAGAAGAGCTTTCGAAAGAAATTCCAAACTCCTTTATTCCTAGTCAATTTACCAATCCTGCAAATCCTGCAATTCATGAAGCAACTACCGGTCCTGAAATTTGGGAAGCGACTGATGGCAACGTTGATATTTTGGTTGCAGGTGTTGGAACGGGTGGCACGGTTTCCGGTACGGGCGCTTACCTCAAAAAGCAGAACCCTGATGTTAAGGTTGTAGCCGTGGAGCCTGCTGGTTCACCTGTTCTTTCAGAAGGTCATCCTGGCGCCCATAAAATTCAGGGTATTGGTGCTGGCTTTGTCCCCGATACACTGAACACTGAAATCTATGATGAAGTAATTACTATTGCAGATGAAGAGGCCTTTGAAGCGGGTCGCGAGCTTGCAGGAAAAGATGGCCTTTTGGTGGGTATTTCTTCTGGTGCTGCTGTTGCCGCTGCAACAAAACTCGCTCAGCGTCCCGAAAACGCTGGTAAGACTATCGTTGCTATTCTTCCTGATACCGGCGAGCGTTATCTCTCAACGGCAATGTTCAATTTTGAATAACCGATAGTATTAGTTGCACAGTAGTAAAGGTGGTGCAAGTGAGCGGTATTTTCCGTGCTGGAGTTCTTTGGCGTAGTTACATTGTGGGGTAACCCTAGAAGGGGGTGGGTCACAAAGCTCACTCCCTTTTTTGTATGAATGTTATCTCAAAGGTAGCAGATGCCTTGTATCATGAGGGGAAATAATCTTCCTGAGGTAATACTTGCAAGAAGCATTACCTCGATTGCAGCAAAACGTAATGAACGAGGTAGTGATGGCTTACTACGAAGAAAATCGCCAGGCGATCATTTCATATTTTCAGCAAGGCTCTCGCGGAGATGCGCTTTCGCAGAATCTTGGGGTAGAAATAGAACACTTTGTGGTGCATGCTGAAAACAACAAGCCCGTTCCTTATAGGGGAGCAAGCGAAGAGGGCTTCTTTGGTGTAGCGGATTTACTGCAGAATCTCTCGGCGTTGTATCCCAAAAAAACCTATGGGCTAGAAGGTGACCTTATTGGTCTAGCTTCTTCTGAGGCTTCTATCACCCTTGAACCTGCCGCTCAAATTGAAATCAGTATTGCGCCGTACGAATCCATTGAAACAATTCTTTCGGTGTATGAAGCGTTTCGTGAGCAAGTTGATCCGTTTCTTGCTCATCACGGTTGCAAGCTCGTAGCAAAAGGCTATCACCCCAGTGCAAAGGCCCTCGATCTTCCGCTTATTCCTAAAAAACGCTACCAGTTTATGAATGATTATTTTCAGCTCATCGGAACACATGGCGAGCGCATGATGCGCGCTTCGGCATCCACGCAGGTTTCGGTTGACTTCAAAGATGAAGCCGATGCCATTCGCAAGATGCGCCTTGCGCAGGCATTGGCACCCATTCTTTCTTTGATTACTGATAACAGTTCAGTGTTTGAAGGTGCTCCAACCACAAAGCCTCTTGAGCGTTTTAACTTGTGGCGTGATGTAGATAATGATCGCTGTGGTTCAGTCCCTGGGTTGTTTAACGAGGGGTATGGTTTTGCGCAGTATACAGATTGGCTCTTGGGAACCTCTCCAATTTTTGTAACGCGTCCTGCGGCAAATGATATCCAGGGCAGTAAGCTTCGCTGGGTAGGGAAAACTTCCGCTGCTGAGGCGTATGCTGATGCTCCTATGAGCGAATCAGACATCGAGCATGTGTTGTCCATGTTTTGGCCTGATGTACGTCTTAAGCGCTTTGTTGAAATTCGCCCCGCGGATTCTCTTCCTGCGGCTCAGGTTGCAGGATACGCTGCTCTTATCAAAGGTATCTTTTATTCCGATGAAGCTATGGATTTTCTCGAGGAAAAGCTTGGTGTAAAGAATAACCAGTGGCCCTTCAACGATGAAACAGTCAATCACATGCTCGAAGCTATTCGGTTGCAGGGCGTTCAGGCAGTTTTTGCGGGATATGCTATTTCAGAATGGGTGAGCATGTTATTCGAAACGGCAAAAAGCCATTTAAGCGAAAAAGACCAGACATTCCTTGAGCAACTTTCCGGTTGGTTTTATACCCGTCAGGTACAATAGGCACGGGTGATGTAAGGGATGAAGATATCAACAAAAGGACTTTATGCTGTTCGGTTTATGATTTTTCTTGCTCGTCGTGGCGGAAACGACCCTGTTCCTCTGAAAGAAGTTGCCGATGCTACGGGTATTTCACGCAAATATTTAGAACAGATAGTTTCGAGCTTAACGGCTGCTCGGTTGGTCCGTTCAAATCGTGGGTCTTCGGGCGGATATCGTCTTACTAAAAGCGCAGCAAACATTTCTATGCTTGATATTTTGACAGCAACGGAGGGTTCTCTTGCTCCTGTTGACTATCTTGATGAGTTACCTGAAGAACCTTCTCCTGGTGAAGCATGTTTTGAAGTGTTTGTTTGGCGTGAACTTCATGATCTTATCAAAAACTATTTAGGCAGTGTTTCACTTCAAGATATTATCGATCGATCTTCGCAGCTAGAAATCGATAGCTACTCAATTTAAGGAACGCAATTAAAGGAAGGCGCATCGTGGCAAGTACTGCTACTCAATCACAACAACAGGGAAATAAGCTTCCGGTTATTGGAATTGTGCCTTCACAAAACTCAACGGAAAAAATGGTGAGCTTTCCCGAGCGATATGCTCAGGCGATTGTTCGTGCGGGTGGAGCCCCCCTTTTACTTCCGCTTTCAGGAGACCCGCGCGTGTACGAAACGCTTTTTCCTCTTATTGACGGCTTCGTTCTCACGGGCGGAAACGATATTGACCCCGCTCGTTATGGTGCCATTCGTGATAGTGGAAAAATTTCCGAACATTCTCCCGAGCGTGAGGAGCTTGAGTATCTCATTTTGAGTTATGCCCACCGTTTCGATTTGCCCTTATTGGGGATATGTCGCGGTATGCAGATGATCAATGTGTGTTTTGGTGGGACACTTTATCGCGATTTAACGGATCAATTTCCGGGTATCAGACGCAAAGGGTATTCGAGTGATTGTGACGTTTTGCCAAAGATTGTTCACTGGCAAGAGCTTCCTTATGATCGACCGACCCACGCGGTAGAGATTAAGGCAGATTCGCGTTTGGGGCGCTTGCTTGGCGTTGAGCGCATCAATGTAAACTCCATGCATCATCAGGGAATATGTGATCTGTCTTCCATGGTAGATTCGGTTGCGTATGGCCCTGATGGTCTTGTTGAGGCTATTGAGGTGCGCGATAGGAGCTTTATGATGGGCGTTCAGTGGCATCCTGAGTTTTTTGGCCCTGAAGAGCATCGCATGG
>FR895490.1:21856-34563 GCA_000434775.1 Eggerthella sp. CAG:368
ACAGCCGAAGCGCGGCGGGGTGGTAATTTCTCGATCAGAGAATCCTGATGCTTCGGCGCATTGGCCTAATATCACCTTTGCGGATTGTATTTAGTGTGATGGATTGCGCGAAACGATGCGTCGTATTGTGTTAAGGAGAGCAAACCGTTCAGGGTATTTTGTGTGATTAAAACCACTAAACTTTTAGTTTCAACAAAAACGTTCCAATCCTTCTTTGAAGAGCCTTTGAGAAAGATTCTTTTATGAATTCTGTTGAAGAAAAATATCAAGCATTACAGAACATTCTTGCTTCGTATAAAGCTGTGGCTGTTGCATATTCGGGCGGGGTCGACTCGAGCCTTTTGGTATATGTTGCGCATGAAGTGTTAGGCGAGAAGGCTCTTGCGGTTACTGCTATTGCTCCCATGGTGCCTGATCAAGAGCTTGATGATGCGCGAAATTTCTGCAAGCACTATGGCATTCACCAAGTTTTTTGTAAGCCTGAGGTCATGGAACTTGAAGAAGTGCGCCATAACGCGCCTGATCGTTGTTATGTGTGCAAAAAGGGAATCTTTGCCGAACTGTTTTCTCTTGCGCGCAATCACGGCATCAATCTTATTGCAGACGGCTCTAATCTTGATGATTTGGGCGACTATCGTCCTGGAAGAAAGGCTCTTAAAGAGCTGGGAGTAAAAATCCCTCTTCAAGAGGCGGGTTTCACCAAGGCAGACATTCGAACCCTTTCGCAGCAATTGGGCCTACCCACTTGGAATAAGCAATCCAATGCCTGCTTGGCAACGCGCTTTCCGTATGGAACAGAGCTTACCGAAGAAAAGCTCACGCTGGTTGATAGGGCGGAAACCATTCTGACGAATTTGGGGTTTTCGCAACTTCGCGTTCGTGTTCATGGTGATGTTGCCCGCATCGAAGTTTCGACTGATCAATTTAACAGGGTAGTCCAAAATTCAGTGCGTGAAGTAATTGTTAAGGAATTAAAGGCGCTTGGGTTTGTATATGTTGCGCTTGATTTGGCGGGATATTCTAGTGGTAGCATGAATGCGACTATTGACACGAGCCAGGCGTAAATCGCTCCAGTAAAAAGGGTTAGCATGAAAGATTCTATAACTCAACGAACCAAAACCCCAACTGAACCACTTACTCAAGACCAAGAGCGTGTTTTGTGTGCGATGAGCGGTGGAGTGGATAGTTCCGTGGCGGCTCAGCTTTTGGTTGATGCGGGCTATGACGTCATGGGAGCAACCATGAAACTCTTTGACAGCGATGGCGTTATTTTAGAAGAGGGAAGTAGAACCTGCTGTTCGCTCGAAGATGTTGAAGATGCGCGCAGTGTGGCTTTTCGACTGGGAATTCCCTATCACGTGTTTAACTACAAAGGAACGTTTGACGAGTGCGTAATCAGTCGTTTTTGTGGAGGGTACCTAAAAGGAGAAACACCTAATCCCTGTATCGATTGTAATCGTTTCCTCAAGTTTGATGCGCTGCAAAAACGTCGCAAAGAACTAGGGTATGACTATGTAGCAACGGGGCACTATGCTCGTCGCGTTTTTAACGAACGGCTTGGAAAATATGAGCTGCATCGCGGTCTTGACCCTAAAAAAGACCAAAGCTACGTTTTGTATCATCTTTCACAGGAACAGCTCGCCCATATGCTATTTCCGCTCGGAGAACTCTCAAAAGAAGAAGTGCGCGAACTCGCCCATAAGGCAGGTTTGCGTACGGCAGACAAGCTTGAAAGCCAAGACATTTGCTTTGTGCCCGATGGTAATTACGCTGCTTTCATTGAAGACTATACAGGGAAAAAGCTTGAGCCCGGTCCTATCCTTGATGAACAGGGCAAAGAGCTAGGAACCCATCATGGGCTTGCCCGATATACCTTAGGGCAACGAAAGGGTTTAGGCGTTGCTGCAGGTGAACCGCTCTTCGTTCTAGAAAAAGATATTGAACGCAATGCGCTTATTGTGGGACCTACTTCTTCGATGGGTGTGCAAGAAGTTATTGCCGATGACATTAATCTCATCACGCTTGATTCAATCGATGAGCCGCTTACCGTTGAGGCAAAGGTGAACTATCGTGCTAAGCCACAAAAGGCTACGGCTGAAATAGTAGATAACATATTGCACGTGCACTTTGATGAACCTATTCGTTCTGCAGCGCCTGGTCAGGCTGTGGTGTTGTATTGCGGTGATGTCGTGGTGGGTGGAGCTACCATTAAATCTTCCTGCTAGCGACTAAGAAGTAGGCAGTGGTATGAATAACAGTGTGGTTTATCTAGATAATGCGGCAACAACGCTGCTGAGTCCAAGCGTTTTTAAGGCTATGGAGCCATTTTTGGGCGCGGAGTACTTCAACGCTTCCTCTTCGTATCAGCCTGCTCAAAACTGCCGTGCTGCTATAGAGGATGCGCGTTCGTTTCTTGCACGCACGCTTGGTGCGAGACCTGCTGAAGTTATGTTCACTTCGGGCGGAACCGAAGCCGACAACTGGGCACTTAAAGGTTTGGCTCTCGCTCATAAAAAACGGGGGAAACACCTTATCGTTTCTTCGATTGAGCACCATGCTGTTCTTGAGTCTGCTCATTGGCTTGAACAACAGGGGTTTGAGGTAACGTATTTGCCGGTAACCTCTGGTGGGACAGTGTCAACTGCCGCGCTCGAATCAGCCTTGCGCGCCGATACTGTTTTGGTTTCGATTATGGCAGCAAACAACGAAGTGGGCACGCTTGAACCTATCAAAGAGCTTGCCGCATGCGCGCATAAGCAGGGTGCGCTTTTTCATACCGATGCAGTTCAGGCTTACGGGCGTATTCCTTTGTGTGTTTCTGAACTCGATGTGGACGCGCTCGCAATTTCGGCGCATAAAATCCACGGTCCTAAAGGAGTGGGATTGCTCTATCGGCGCCGAGGGGTGTCGATAGAGCCATTGCTGCATGGGGGTGCACAGGAGCGCGGCTATCGTGCAGGTACAGAAAATGTTGCAGGTATTGTGGGTTTTGCCAATGCGGCAAAAGCGCTCTTCGAAACAGAGGGTACCAAAGACTCTCAAGCACTCGCTTTTTCTAGCACCACTATTCAAGCAATTAAGATGCAAGCACAATTGCGGAATTACCTCATTGAGCAGCTTCAAGCTATTCCTGATGTGTACATCAATGCTCTCAGCGCTCAACGGCTGCCAGGTATTGTGAGTGCTTCATTTCGAGGGCTTTCTGCAGAGACTTTGCTCATGTGCCTCGATCAGGTGGGAATATGCGTTTCAGCGGGTTCTGCCTGTGCCTCAGGTTCGCTTGAACCGAGCCATGTTCTCGTTGCAATGGGGCTTGACTCGCATTGGGCTCAGGGTACTATTCGGTTTTCTTTCTCGGAGCAGACAACAAAAGAAGAGCTTGATTACGCGCTTGTTCACCTTAAAGAAATAGTTGAACGCTTGCGCGGTGTTTGATTGGGTTGTGATTAATTGTGCGCTATCTAATCAATATCAAAACGCTATTAGTAATGCTTAAATTGATATTGGACAGGTATGATTTATCCTCTTACAATCGGTCAGTGCTACAGGAGAAGCTGAGCGTTTTTTTATTGGCGTATCGCCCTTCCCACGCGACGCTCATGCTTCTTCCTGTAATAAACAATCAATTCGACAGGAGTGTATATGACCGCACAAATCCTTGAAGCCGCAATGCTTATCTGCTTTGGTCTTTCTTGGCCAATGAATGCTTACAAAAGTTATAAAGCAGCAACCGCAGTAAGTACCAGTTGGCAATTTATCACCCTCATTACTGCTGGTTATCTTGCCGGTATTGCCGCAAAGTTTTTCTCGGGTGACATCAATTGGGTTTTGATAGTGTACTTCCTTAACTTAGCTTGTTTGGCTCTTAATTGGGCGGTATATTTCCGCAACAAAAAGCTTGATCGAGAGCGGGTTGAACAGCAGAAGATTGCAACCGTCAATACCTCAAAAGCCACCGTTCAGGTTGTGTCAAGTAAAGCGGAAGTTGCCGCCTCTCCTGTTTTAGGAAATGTTTTGATTGCAAGTGATGGCTCTGAAGGTTCTCTTAATGCTATTCGTTATGCGATAAAACTCATTGATCCTGCAAAAACTAAGTCGGTTCAGGTGATTTCAGCAAGTGAAGATTCTTCAAATGCAGCAGCAAAACGCGCTGAACATGCCGCTTCTCAGGCACATGATATTTTGGCAGAAGCAGGAATAGATAGCAGCACCTCGGTTATTTATGGCGCTCCCGCTGAAGCGATTGTCAAAGAAACCGACAAGCAAGACGCAAGCCTTGTAATTATGGGTTCACGTGGCTTAGGTGGGCTGCAGGGTTTCATCCTTGGCAGTGTAAGCCGAAGCGTTTGCAATAACGTTGGTTGTCCTGTACTGGTTGTTAAATAGCGCAAAGAATCATTCGAGCTTTACGTGGTTTACTCTTGCTCTTTTTCGTTGTGCTCGTTTTTTGGCTGAAGATCATTTTCGATAAAGCGTTTGGTTAAGCCTGCGCGTGTTTGGGTATTTGTTTTCTTGTAGATTGATGTTAAATGGTGCTGTACGGTTCGAAGCGAAATACCTAAATTGCTTGCCGTGTGTTTTAGGGTTTGCTCTCCCGAAGTGACAGCACTCAATATTTCTGTTTCGCGAGGAGTTAATTCGTAGTGTGCGGCAAACTGCTCAACTTTCTCTTCATGTGTAAGAAGAGTAGCTTCGGGGTTAAAAAAGCTTTGCTTGGCGCTTTTTTTGGTCTCAAATGCTTCGATGTCCGATGTAGCAAGAGTATGATCGGGTGATCTTTCACCTTCATTGCTTGTATTGTTTGGCGTTACAGTTTGATTGATTCCAGTCGAGTCAAATACGTAACCGCCATCTGCTGCATGGTGGTGAAAGTTGAGCAGCCCTGTTTTTACCGAAAAGAAAAGTATTACCGCAAACAGAGGAAAAATGATCGATAGTAAGGCGAGCGCATTTCCAGATTCTAAAAAGATAACAGCCGGAATTGTTGCTGGGATAGCACAGAAATTCGCTACGGTTCTGCCCATGCCAGCCCAGAAATCAGGGTTGTCCATTTGGGGCGCAAGACTGAGGAAAGATGAAGTGTAGAAAACAACAAAGAAACCGTTAGCAATAAAAAACACGGTGGAACCAAGATGAGGATCCATTCCTCCCTCAACACCCGGAATGGTTGCGGTTGCGATTAAGCCCATGGTAATCATGATTAAGCCCGCATATCGGCTGAATTTTAAGTCGAATAATAAACCTGCAATTATTCCACTTATCGCCATAACAAGACGAGGTGGCAAAGGGATAAAAGGGCTATAGCTTTGGCTGCTGAAAGAAGAAAGACCATAGAGTGAATTGAAGAGAAGGGAAAAAAGAGCCATAAGTGCAACAAGGTAAAGAGCAAGTTTAATTGGCTGCTTTTGAGGTGCGTATTTTCGTACTAAGTCTTGTGTGACCGTTTGATTAAAATTGCCTCCATAGCGCAAGGTGGACGAAGGATGCATTACGTTTTTATTCTTGTGGGGCGTACTCGTTTCCTGAAGTACCCTGATTTCCCTCACGCTATACGGGCGAACGATATGCCAAGCATGGTATGCAAAAAAAAACAAGAAGTGAAGTGGCACCTGCAAGAAGAATCGCCTTAAGGATACCAAAGGGTACAAAGGTATAGGTAAGGAATTGGAGGCTAAGCCCCAATGCATAAGCAAGTGCCACAAAGAGACAAAGATGGTCACTCTGAGCAAAGAATTTTGATACTAAGCTATGAATTCCTGCACCAACGAATCCTAAAAGATAAAAGGCAACAACTTTAAAGAGTTCAATGACATAGGGATTATCAACAATAAGAGTTCCAGCGATACAGAGAAACCCCACAATGCCACCCATAGTGGATATAAGGCGTCTTGCTGTTTTTGTCGTTCTATTGATTATGAATGAAAAAGAAAGAAACCCTATGCCACTTGCTGTGAGTGAAGGAATTTGCGTTGCAAGACCAAGATCCAATCCGAAGTTGTTGATGCCAAGACAAAAAAATGACGAGTTTTCAAGGAATATGAAAAAGAAGAGAGCGAGCGCGAGCAAGGCTTCGTATCGATGTGGGTTTGATAGTGCCATGTCTCCCTCCCTTGTTGTTTGCCTTGAGATAGTAATCGCTTTATAGCTACCAAATGTAGCCTTGCAAATAAAGCGATTGACGCCTTCCAAGCTATTTTTACCGACAGGTAATGACTGTCTATTCTAAACAAAACATGGTCGGGGGGGGTTAAGTTTCTGTAAATGGATACGTTTCTTTATTTGTTTCTCTTCGGCGATTGTAACACTGTTCTTTTGAGCGCAATCGTCTAATTGCGTATGTTTTATCTGCAGTTTGTATATGACTTACGTATATACGCAACTACCAAATTCGCATATACGAACTTGGGCACGTGCCCCTAAAACCTGATTATTAATAACAAGGAAAACGCGAAATTCTTGCAGTGTACTTTTGCCGTGCGCGGTGGAGCTGCGAATTCGGTAACAACCAAGAAACAGCTTGGGTTTTGTTGGCGTTTTTCGTGTGGGGACAAGGGGAGGAAGCGTGCTGAAATGAAATATCAGAGCATTTGCTACAAGAGGGGGCTTTACGGGACACAGTCCATCAAGCCTGTTTCTAGGAAAAAGCAATTAGGCTCTACTTCCTTCTTTTCCGAGAGAGGAAGGGGTGTCTAATGAAGAAGAAGTTTCAGGTAGTACTCGCGGCGTTGTTTGTCGTGTTACTCGTTCCTGCGTTTGCGTTCGCCGATGTTGAGGGAGGTGTCGGTGCGCGCAAGGCAGGAGATAGTACCGCTGTGGCGGATCCCAACACCACGAGGAATTGGGAAGCGGGAGCCGGTTACAATAACACGAAGAATCTCGGTCGTATTTGGACCGATAAAACGGTTTCAGATAGTGATCTAACCTTTTTCAGTGATGCGCAAGATCAATCAACTGTCATTAGTAAGGGCGATTCGAATTTCCTTACCGTGCTTTCTGCAATCTCCTCTGCATCAAATACTTCTACTACGGTAACCAAGCCTTTAGACATTGTGCTTGTGCTTGATGTTTCGGGGTCGATGGATAACCCAATGGGAGGTCAAAAGAAACTTGATGCGTTGAAGAAGGCGGTTAATTCCTTCTTGGGTTCAATCGAAACGCAAAATGGAAAGGTTACCGATCAGGCAAAGAAACATAAGGTTTCAATTGTTAAGTTTGCAGGCGATTCTTCTAACGATGTTGGCAATGATATGTATTGGGAGGGCTGGATTGATCCACATAGATACAATTACAGTCAAATCGTTAGGAATCTTACGGTGTGCGAAGGCGCCGATAGAGCTTCCTTGGAGAGTGCAGTTAATGGCTTGCAAGCGGCAGGTGCAACACGGGCTGATTATGGCTTAAACCATGCACGCCGCGCTTTGGCGGATGAGTCTGCGCGTCCTGATGCCAAAAAGGTCGTTGTTTTCTTTATCGATGGAGTGCCTACTACGTATTCAGAATTTGATGACGGAGTAGCAAATGCCGCGGTTCAACATGCGTTTGCGTTGAAAAATGCTGGTTCTGAAATCTATACCGTTGGCGTTATGGATGACGCCAACCCGCAAGATTATTCAAAGAAGATTAATCAGTATATGCATGCGGTTTCAAGCAATTTCCCTAATGCGACCTCTTACACCAACAGAGGAAACCAGATTGATAATCCTCATTACTATATGGCAGTAACCGATCCTTCGGGCTTAGAGAAAGTTTTTGAGGATATTGCTTCAAGCATTAGTGAAGAAACGGGATATCCAACGCATGTTGAAGAGGGATTTGAGCCCGATGAGGCGGGGTATGTCACCTTTAACGATGAACTGGGTGACTACATGCAAGTCGACGATTTTAATACCATCCTATTTGGTGAAAAAAGATTTGATAACCCCGTGAAAACTACCAGTGGAAATGTTGATATCTATACGTTTGAAGGCAGCGTAGATACACCTATTTATCCAAAGGGTAATCTTAATAAGGTTGTTATTACGGTGACAAGATCTGAAGAAGCGAAAGTAGGAGATAAGGTAGAGGTCAAGGTTCCTGCTGCTCTTATTCCTGTACGCTATTTCAAGATCAATGACACTACGGAGGAAATGAGCGTAACGGAAACGTACCCTATTCGCGTCATCTACGGCTCGAGCATTAAGCCGGCAGTGCTTGATACTTGGGGTAATCCTGATGCAAATTTAGCTACCTACATTCAAAACCATACCGATGAGAACGGTAAGGTTGAGTTTTTGGCCAACAAGTGGAGCGGAAATGAGTTGGGGGATGTAACCTCTACCTTTAAGCCCGCAAAAACCAATACATATTATTTCTTTACGCAAGATACGCCAATCTACACCGATGAGGCTTGCATCTATCCCGCGAAGGGCAAACTTGATGCTAATACCACCTATTACTATAAGCACACCTACTGCGAACTTGCTCTTGGCAAGAAGGTTGAAATAACGGAAGGAATACCTTTCTCTGGTGGAGCTGCCGAGGCGCTTGAAGGGGCAGTAGCTCAAGATTCGCAGGGTAATTCGTACTTTGTAAAAGGAACTTCACGCCATACCTATATCAATGAGCTTCATACGGCTAAAACAGACAACGTTACTAAAACGGCAAAGGATGTCCTTGATCCAGAATGGAGTGAGGCTTCCGTAGCCGCTGCTTCGACCATTATTAACAGCTTAGGTAATAATGGTAAGCTTCAGGTTGAAAAGCCAGGTACCCTTGCGCTTTCTAAGACGGTTGAAGTTGGTGAAGGTTTTGATCTGAACAACTACACCAATACAGAGTTCTCGTTTGAAATTACGGTTGTCAACCAAGCTAACAAAACCTTGAAGGCCGAGGTAAAAAATGAAAGTGGTGTCTCAGTTTCCACGTTCGATCTTGTTTTTAATGCAGAAGGTAAAGCCACACAGAGCATAAAGCATGGCGAAACCCTCTATATCTATGGATTAACGAATGGGGATACCTATTCGATAACTGAAAACGAGGTTGCAGGTTTTACCACAACTGCGACAGGCGATACGGGCACTATCGTTGCTGGTGAGCTAACAGCAGCCGCTTTCACGAATACCTATTCTGCAACGGGAACGCTTGAAGGTGACACTGCTCTGAAGGGCTCGAAGGTCCTTGCGGGCAGGGACTGGAATGATACCGATTCCTTTGTTTTCAACATTGAGGCAGCTGCAAGTACTCCAATGCCTGAAGAAACCACGGTAATCTTGAGTAATCGTGCGGGTACGCTCGAAAATGAAGAAGTACCATTCAGTTTTGGCGATATCACGTATACCAAGCCTGGTACCTATGTCTATGACATGCACGAAGACGAAGACGCCTCTGTTATCAATAAAGGCGTGACGTATTCAAAGGCGGTATATCAGGTAACTGTTACCGTGACAGATAACGGCAATGGAACGCTTGAAGTAACAAGCGCTATGGTACAGCGCATAAGCGATGCGGGGGCTTCTCTTGATCCTGCCGTGCAAGCCGAGGTAGCAAAGTTCACCAATGTGTTTAAAGCCGATGCTGAAAGTTGGTCTCCTCGAGGGGTAAAACACTACACGGATTATTCAGGTACAAAGCCAATCGCTGAAAATATGTTCTTCTTCCAGGTTGTACCTGGAGAAGGCGCTCCTGGTGAGGCAGGCGTTAAAACAACGGATGGTATAAGCCCCATCACGTTCGATGAAATCACTTTTAATCATGAACACATTGGTAAGGAGTATATCTATACCGTCAACGAAGTAATTAAAGTTAACAACGAATGGAAAACAGTCAAAGAGCTTGCTGGTGGCGCATCAACCTATACGCAAGATGGCATCACCTATGATGCAAGTGTGTGGATCATTGAAGTTAGCGTAATGCTTGAAAATGACGTAATTGTGCTTACGCCAACCTACAAGAAGAATGGTGAAGTAGTTACGGGTACAGATAAGTTCGAATTCAGTAATAGCTATAAAGCGAATGTAGCTGAATATGCTTCCGCAGAAGCAGGATTCACTAAGGTTATTACTGGTAAAGATTGGGACGACAAGGATACGTTTACGTTTACTATTGGCAAAGTTTCTTTCAATGGTAAAACAGGTGACGAATCCTTAGCAAACATACCTTATCCAGAGAGAACAACCGTTGAAGTAACGAAAGGCAACGCAGAGGGCAAATTTGATTTTGGAACCATTACCTTTGATACCGTAGGAACCTATGTATACAAGGTAACTGAGACTCCTGATACTGCCGGTACTGGCTATGAATACGATACGCACGAAGCTGTTATTACGGTAGTAGTTACCGACAATGGACAAGGTCAGCTTATTGCAACGGCTACCGTGAAAGCTCCTGTCCGTGAAAGCTCCTGTCTTTACCAATGCTTTCACGGCAGATCTGAATTATTCTGCTGCGGGAGATATTGATCTTACTAAGGTGCTCAATGGTCACAACATGGCTGAAGGTCAGTTCACTTTTATCGTCGCAAATGCAGACGCTAGGTTTGGATTGAAAACTACACAGGTAGCTTCTCCAGCCGCTGGTGAAGGTGAAACAGTAACCTTTGCAGCTCTTTTGAGGCAACTTCGTGGTGGTGACGATCTTATCTTTACGCGCGACGATGCAGGTAATACATACTCCTTTACGGTGTACGAGCAAAAGGGTAATGCTGATGGATATACCTACGACACCACCGAGTGGAATGTAAGCATTGCGGTGAGCATTGAAGACGCAAAGATTAAAGCGGTGACTACTGTTTCAGCTGAAGGCAAGCCAACACAAACCCATACCTACCTTGCAGGTGAGCAGGCTCTTCATGCGGCAACGGTTGATTTCTTGAATGCCTATAATGCACAAGGGTCGGTAGCAGTTGCTGCTACAAAAGACCTTACGGGTCGTCCGCTAACTGAAGGTGAGTTTAACTTCAGCATGCACTACGCTGATGGAACATTAATTCAGGATGGGGTAACCAATACTGCGGACGGAACGATTGCTTTTGCTCCGTTTGACTACGATGTCAAGACGCTCAATGAGCTTGTTGAGGCTGGCCATGCTACGGTTACTGTTGGCAGCGATGGAAATAAAACATGGACTATTCTATATGCTGCTAAAGAAAACACCGATAGTCTTCCTGGTGGTGTGAGCGCAACAAAGTCCGAAGTTGCTTTCACGGTTACTGTTACTGATAAGGGTGATGGCAAACTTGAGGCTGTTGCTCAGGCAGGCGAAGACGGTTTCGTATTCAAGAATACTTACAGCACTGGTGACCCTGTCCCTATGGATTTGATGGGCAGGAAGGTTCTCAACTTTGCTCATGGCTTTAACCCACCAAGCATTGAAGGTAAATACACCTTCACTATTACCTCTGACAATCCTAACGCTCCTATGCCTAAGGATGCGCAGGGTAACTTGGTGACGCAAGCAACCAATGACGCCAACGGAAACGTTGATTTTGGAACCGTTACCTTCTCGCTTGAAGATCTTAATAAGGCTCTTAAAGACGAAATGGGTGATGTGAGTCCAGTAGCGCTTGATGAGGCTGATGGTGCGGTGGTAGAGAGCGCTGAGAATAACGTTGAAAAGAGCGTTGAAAATGATGATCTTGTCAGCGATCTCGCCGACGATCTTACTGATAAACATGCCGATGATCATACTGATGGTAACGCTGTAAGCGAAGACGATGAATCAGCTTCTCGTCAGGGCCAGATGCGCACCTATACGTTTACCTATCAGATTACCGAGACTGGTGCGGTATCTGGTGTGACAAACGATACCGACAATCCCAAGACGGTCCAGTTTAAGCTAACTGATGATGGTAATGGGCACTTTAGCGTTGAGAGAATTGGTGGTACGGATTTGGCCTTCCAATTCACCAATACCTATTCGGTTGACCCTAAGCCATCGAGTGTGACCGACCAGCTTTCTATTGTGAAAGTTCTTGAAGGCAGAAGCATGCAGGCGGGCGAATTTACCTTCCAGCTTCTTGAAAACCGCGAGGTTGTTGCCACGGGAACTAATGCGGCTGATGGAACAGTAACATTTACTCCTATTACCTATAGCGAACCAGGCACTCATACCTATTGGGTGATGGAGGACAAGGCCGGTACGACCGAAGCGGGCGTTACGTATGACAGCGCAAGGCACCAAATTGAAACCGTGGTCAGTGATAACGGGGACGGAACATTACGTGTTAAGCATGATCTTATTGACGCGCATGAAGCTACCTTCGTCAACAGTTACAAAGTTGATCCAACAACGGTTAAGTTAGGTGCGGGCAAGGAGCTTACGGGCGCAACGCTTGTCGACAAGCAGTTCACGTTCGTTTTGAAAGATTACAACGGCAAGGAATTCACAAAGGCTCAGAACAATGCTGCTGGTCAGGTGGTATTCCCTGAAATCGAATTCGTTGAACCAGGTCAGTATACCTTCACCATGACCGAGGTAAATGATGGTCAAGGTGGCGTTACATATGACGAAAAGGCCTACACGGTAGTGGTGAATGTGACCGATGACATGAAGGGACACTTGGTAGCACAGGTTACCTACGATGGCCAAGTACAGCCGCCGGTATTTAAGAACACGTTTACTCCTGGAAAGCCAGGGTCGACCACTAAAACAGGCGATAACGCAGGCGTGTTGTTGGGAGTTATTGTGGCGGTTGTTGTGGTAGCTGGGGTAACGTGTGGCATTGCCTATAA
>FR895490.1:34576-42207 GCA_000434775.1 Eggerthella sp. CAG:368
CCTATAAGCGAAGCCGGACGCGTCAGAGTGCAAGTCAAAACACTTCACGTAGACGTCACTAGCAAGCAAGTTTTCTGCGGGGCGCTTAAGCGAAAGCGAGTCTCGCAGAAATGAGACCTCAGACTATGGTGTTATTCTCTGGCTTCTTTTGAGCTCCGAGAGGGAGGAGTGATAACTGCCAGTAAGAAGGTTTTATTTACCAGACGGCAGTTGTTAGGAGCTCAAAAAGGAGCATTTAATCACCCTCCGCGCAGATGACGCGGTGCGGTACGAGGCCCAACCTATGGCACGCGGGTTTGGGCGAAGGAAAGGGCGAGATTTTCTCGCCCTTTCCGTATTCATGAACATGATTTATTAGCTTATTGTTTTTAGTTTGCGCTGTACGTTGCTGGGGTTGTGTTTGTTGTTGGCTTCGAGCGTTGCTCGTGTTGTGCATTGCGCGTGTTACTGGTGCATATTTCTTAACATGGATGCCTTTGCCGTATGCCATGACCGTTCTTGTGCAGTATAGGACAGTTCAAAGACGTTACTGTTGTGACGAGAATTAAGAATGAAAGTCATTACTGTGTTGTTGGTTGGCTTTTAGTTCAGTGAGTGTCTCGCATATTTCATTGGCACGTCGTTCGGCTTCCCTAAACTCAACAGAGTTTCTTTCTTCAATAAGGTAGTCATGTACCTTAAAGGTTATTTCTTTGAAATAAGGAGAATCTATACGAAGAGAAAGATATATTTCATAGTTGGTTTGTTGGCTTGGTTGGGAAAAACCCTGTTCCTTTGTTTGGCTTGTCTGGTAGAACTCAGTTTTAGTTTCCCGTACTTCAACATCAAATCCAATGATTTGAGAAAAGTCCAGAATATCAGGGTTTGTTTCTTTCCAAAATGGTGATGAGGAAACAAAAAATTGATGTGAATTTTCATCGAGGTATATCTTTGTTTCTGATCCTAAGACGCGAGTAGCTGTAAACCTGACTACCTTATCCTTATTAGCTTTTCGGTAGGCAAGTTGGTTTTGGATGTCGGCTATGCTGTTATGAGAAATGTTTTCAGAAAAAGGAGAAAGCTTTCGCGCGCATTTGCCGCAAAGAACTCCATCCTTAAGAGGTATGTTTGCTTCAGGTCTCAAGTTGTTCCCGCAAATATCGCAGGTTTTCTTTTCGAATAGTTTATCGAAGAGCCCCATTGGTCACGCTCCTCTCTTTACATGATGTATTGCCTTCAATAATGAAGAAAGGAAAACGAATATGGTAGTGCTCTGTGTCTAAGCTAATTGCAAAGGAAAGAACTCGATGGCTCTAATCGCGTTACCTAAAGGGATTGTTATTCGTTCTTTTGGTCGTTTGCGGCATTGTTCATGCGAGGCACAATAAGACCATTGGAAACGGCGTGAACTGCAAGACGTAATACGTTGTCATACCCTGTTTTTGCAAGAATTTCTGAGATATGGCGTTTTACCGTGCCTTCGCTCATGTAGAGTTCCGCGGCAATTTCTTTGCGTGTTTTGGTTTCACATACAAGACGCAAGATGTTTATTTCGGTTTCAGAAAGCGAGGCAGCATCCGAGAACAAGTTGTCTTGAGCGTGAGGGTACGTGGAGTAGCCGTCTATGGTTGAGCGAACAATGTAGAGGAGCTCTTCTGTACTCACGTTCTTGTAGACAAAACTGTCAACATGAGCTGCTCGAGCTTGTTCAATAAAAGTTATTTCTGGCATGCCAGTCATAATAATGATGCGCACGTTGTTCATAGTCTGCTTTATTTTTGCTGCTGCAACAATCCCGCTTGAATCGTTTTCAGTACAAACATCCATAAGAACAAGATCTGCATTAGTTCTCTTTACTGCTTCGAGAGCATCGGCGGCATCTGAAAGGGAAGCAACAACTCTCATATTGTTCTGGGAGTTGATGGTGAAGGTAAGTGAATCGCGAAGCATGTTTTGATCTTCAACAATGACAATCTTAATCATGTATATCCCCTTTGCTTGGTACGACTACCTTGATGGTAAAAGGTGCATTGCTGCTTACGGTAAAACTTCCTCCGACGGATTGTGCTGCCTTACGCATACTGGGAAAACCAGTTCCCTCTTGAATAGTGTGTTTTGGTATTAACCCATTATTCGAAACGGTGAGCACATGTCTGTCTGCTTGCTCATCAAATACAAGAGATACCACGCTTGCTTGGGCATGTTTTACCGCATTGGTTATAGCTTCGCGAATAATGCGAACGTATACACCTGCAAGCTCTGAGTTTTCAGGGAGTGC
This sequence comes from Eggerthella sp. CAG:368, assembly GCA_000434775.1. Classification (GTDB taxonomy): domain Bacteria; phylum Actinomycetota; class Coriobacteriia; order Coriobacteriales; family Eggerthellaceae; genus Anaerotardibacter. Next base: position 36,834 of record FR895490.1, read on the forward strand.
TCCACTAATATCTATTGTAACGTCAATTAGGTGGAAGGCATCGATAATCGAATCAAGCTCCGCTTGTTTTTCAGGATTATCTTCGTGGTTCAAATCATCAATAACGTGGTTTAAAAGTTGGATTATTTCTTCAAGTGTATCGGAGTCGGGGTTTTCGTCTTCAAGATAGCGATGAAGGATAGAAAGACGCTGACCGATAATGTCGTGAACGCGGGCCTTCATGGTAAGGAGAGCCTCGTTCTCTGCAACTATTTGAAGCTGATGGATAGAGTGCTCAAGTTCTTTGTTTGCGGCCGCTAAAAGGCGGTTAGTGCGTTCGATGTCTGTATTGAGCTGTTCTTCCTCGGTAACATCGAGGGCAATAATGCATTCGCAGTTTTGTCGATGAAGTGTTATGTCGCTTTGTATAAAAAGACGTGTTTCGAAAGGTGATATCGGCAGACGAATTCCTTCGGATGGAACTCCATTAACAAGATTCGTCTCTGCTTGTTCTTTCGTTTTGAGTTCGGACCACAGACTGTGTGCCTTAATGTGGTCAGTTGTAAAGCCGAGTGACACCAAACAGTTACGCATAGCATCGTTCATGATAAGGACATTTCCTCTTTTGTTGGCACAGAGAAATCCTTCAGGGAGTTTGTTCACGGTTTCAATAAGCGAAAGACGCGAGATGCTGCTTGTTTGATGGCGGAAATCAAAGATGAGAGTTGAGGTGATTCGTGTAAGAAAAAAGCCTGCATCAACACTGAGCAAAAGCCAGCTAAAACCATCAAGAAGGTCGATGCAAGCGGGGGTGCATGCTGCTATAACTATGAGCTCAAAAATCATATGAGGACGCTTGAGTTTAATGGTGAGCATGAGTCCCCAGAGGGCCGTAAAAAGGTTAATCCAAAGATAGGGCTCTAACGCAATCGTTATGCTCTTGAGCCTGAAGAAAATTTCGCCATTATTTTGAAGCGCGGAGGCTGCTGTATTGCAGCCCAAAAGTAAGTGAACCAAAATAAGCACTTCGTAGAGGAGTAACGCCGCAAAAAGGCGTGATTCTTTTTGCGTGCTTTGCATGAGCGTGTGAATGGTTTGCCCAATGGAAAGTAAAAAGAAAATTGCCGTCAATACGATGAGTATAGGTTCTTTAATAAGGAAAAGATGCTCCATCAGATTTCACCGTCTTTTATGATGGCGGAAAGAGTTAGACAATCTTTCGATTCATTAATACTGAAGTTTTTTGTTCGTTTGCGTAGGTTGTTGCTTAGGTTTGTTACAGGATCAATGTTGGGGTCATAGGTGTTGATCTTTTTCGCCTGTAATTGGGCACGTAATTCAACTCCTTCATCAGCATTGCGCACGAAGAGCATAAGAATAGGATCAACGGAAGCAAAAGCTGAAGCAGCAAAATCATAAAGACAGTCGTACAAAACGCTTACGGTTTGTACGGGTAAGCGAGTGGAGGTTTCTATTAAGGCCGCACAATCAATTCCTAAAGAACGAAGGTCTGCTGCAGTTTCATTGAACACGAGCTGTACGCGGTTTCGGTCAAGGTCAGGATCGCTTTTTTGGGTTAATACTAAGCTGCCTTTGCGCTTGCAATACGCAACAAGCAGTTTAACTTTCATGAGGTTTTCTCTGCGTTTTTCAAGCGATTCCGTATCGTTTTCTTTGGGCAGTGTTTTAAGGAGAGATCTGATGCGGTGAACCTTGCTTTCAAGTGTTTGCTCTATCTCCTGAAAGAGAGCTTGTTCGCTTTCGAGTTGATAAAGGTACGCTGCCACTTCGTGATTGTGGCGAAGGAGGGTATTTTGTTTACGAAGTTCTTCTTGATGTTCATTCAAGATCTTTCTTTGTTCATTAATAGCTGATATCTCCTCAGAAAGAAGAACTGTTCCCCCTCCCGTTACGCTATATGCTTTGAAAAGCATGGAGGGATCGGTGCTGGTATGAAAAGAGACTGTTTCGTCTTTTTTTGGGCTAATAGTTGAAAGGGAAGAAAGAACCGAAGCAGAAAGAGGAGCTGCGCAGTTTGTTTCATAGACTATTGAGTGATTGCTGTTAAACAGTTTGATGTCGAAGGGCAGCTTGGAAAAAACTTCTCCATACCATGAATATGAAGGAAGGATTTTGAAATCTAACAGCAATTCAAGTGAAATAAGAACAAGCAGGGTATAGACAAGCGAGATGTTTGTTCCGATAGTGCTTACGTGTCGTAGTGCATAGAGAAGGCAATACGCTAAGCCAAGACAAAGAAGAATAAATACAGGTATGAACGCGCTTCGTTTTTGTTTTTGTGCAGCGGGGAACAGTAAGGCGAAAAAGGCAAGGTATTGCAAAAGCGACCAGGAAACTTGAATGTAATATCCAATGTTGTAGTGGTAATCGCGGTTCCAGCGTGGATCGGAAAAATCGAATACAAATACTGCATGATGAAAGTTGTTTGTAATAACGATAACCACAAGTACGGTGTCAACTATCAAGATGATTCGTTTGATTAGGGATGCGTATTTTCTTTTATCAAGGGTTGCAGCGCGTGCAGCACTAAAGAGACAAAGGGACGGAATAAACGTCATGGGAATATAGAAGCAGTACCACAGCAAGCTTACGATGATATCGTTATTCGTGGGGTATTTAATTATTACCACGAAGAGCCAAAAAATGAGCAAAGCAGCAATAATTTGAAGATTTCGTTTAATGGTACCGTCAGAACAGCGCACGCGGGCATAGAAACCCCAGGCAGCAATAAGCGGGGCGAGTAAAATCATAATCCCTATGGTGCTGAAAGCTCCAAAGCTAAGGACGCTTGGTTTTGGAGGCTCAGCATTTAGGAAAAACTGTAAACAAATTATGCCTGCAACAAGGAGTATCCCTGCGGAAGTGCAGCCAATAAGGACACGACGTTTGAATGTTTTTTCGTCTGAGTTTTCCATTGGTTAAGTATAGCGTCTAAGAATTTAAAATGCGATGAGACCGCCATAGTCTTCGGTAGTGAAGAGAAGCGCAAATCATATAACAGGAAGCCATCTAAGAGTGCTTCCTGTTAGAAACGCACTGGTATTTACGATGGTTCCAATCGTTATGTCTCTCGTTAACTCAGTCCCAACCAGAACGAAATTTTAGGAGCATATCCCATAATAAAAATAATGATGATGAGGATGGGAATTCCGTAAGAAACCCAAAGACGGCTCCATGCAGGAAACGCTAAGCCCTTGCCTGCATCAGCTTCTTTTTTGAATGCTTTCCAACCCCAACCATAGCGCCTGGTACAGAAAAGAACAAAGATTAACGAACCCAAAGGAAGCATATTGTTAGAGACGATGAAATCTTCGATGGATTGAATATCGCCAATGCCAGGGAGAGTTATATCAGATAATACGTTAAAACCAAGGGCGCAGGGGAGGCTTAACACCACGACAAGAATGCCATTAACAACAACAGCTTTCCCGCGCTTCATATTCCATTTGTCCATGGTAAAACTGATGAGGTTTTCAAATACAGCAATTACGGTTGAAAGGGCTGCAAAGCTCATAAAAACAAAGAAGAGTGCTCCCCATAAGCTTCCCAAAGGCATTTGCGCAAATACCAAAGGAAGCGTAACAAATACTAAGGAAGGGCCTGAATCGGGGGTAACGTTATAGGCAAAACAAGCGGGGAAAATGATAAGACCTGCCAAAATGGCTACAACAGTATTAAGGGCAGTAACAGAAATAGCTTCGCCAGTCAGGCTACGTTCTTTGTCAATGTAGGAGCCAAAAATTTCCATAGCGGCAATACCGAGTGAAAGCGAAAAAAAGGCTTGACCCATTGCTGCATACACCGCTTCGCCAAAGGTTGCCCAGCCGCCTTCAAACATACGACTGAAGTCAGGGACGAGATAAAAGGCGATACCTTCTGCTCCTCCAGGAAGAGTTATAGTGCGAATGCAGAGCACAATCATTACCACGAAAAGGATAGCCATGAGCCATTTGGTAATGCGTTCCACTCCTTTTTGTAGACCAAGGCTACAGATGGCAAAGCCGATAGCAATAGCAGCAAGCATCCAGCCTATAATTTCGCTTGGGTTACTCAAGAGGGCAGAAAACGTAGTTGCGGCAACGTCGCTGCTTGCTCCATTAAAGGTTCCTACCGCCATTTTTGGAACGTAGGCAAGCATCCAGCCAGCGACTGAGGTATAGAACATCATGAGAATCATGCAGCCGATGTAGCCCCACCATGAAAACCAATGAAAGCGACGTTTTGGTTCAAGAATATCGAAGGCATGTGCGGCACTTCTTTGGCTTGCGCGACCTACGGCAAATTCCATAACCATAACGGGTAAACCTAAGATAACCAGAAAAATTAAATACAGCAAAACAAAGGCTCCACCACCATATTCGCCCGTGATGTAGGGGAAGCGCCAAACATTTCCGATACCAATGGCGCAGCCTGCGGCAATAAGAATAAAACCGATACGTGAGGCAAAGTGCTCGCGCGGCTCCTTCGTATCGTTTGCTTGGTTGATAGATTTTGTTGTCATAGCAGAGGCCTCTTTAGTGTTTAAGCTTGTAATTTACAAACCACCGAATTGTAGCATTGAGACGCTCGAAAAGCTGTACGCACACGCTATTGAGTGCTAACGCGTAGAGATAAACAGGCGAATGACAGGGTTCAAGTGGAAGTGCTTTGTTTGTGTTTACGAGGTGACGTTTGTAGTACGGAACTTTGGGATAAGTCTTGGATCAAAATAGGCCAGAGGGAATATCCATATATCGTGCAGTGCAGCGAATTATTTAACCAAGAATAACAGGAAGGATAAAGAAGGGAGCATTTAGAAGATTAACCATCGACCGTTCTATAGAGCTCTTTATGTAAAATTGCTTTTTGGTGTTGGTGCTTCTTGATACGATGATCGTTGTGTCTAAACACGAAAGTATAGTCGATTTATTATTTACGGAAGGTTGATATGCCTGAGTACAACAAGCTTACTCCTGAATTAATTCAGGAGCTCGCGGCAGTTGTTGGAGAGGAAAACTGCCATTTTGGGGAAGCTATTAGCGAAGATTACTCTCATGACGAGATGCCTATTTATGGCACTCAAATGCCGGAAGTAGTTTGCTTTCCAAGCAACACCGAAGAGGTATCTGCCATCATGAAGATCTGTAACGAGAACATAATTCCCGTAACAGTTCGTGGTGCCGGAACGGGACTTGTGGGTGGAAGTACTCCTCTTGAAGGCGGTCTTGTTCTTTGCACAATGCATATGAATCAAATTCTGTCATACGACATGAATAATCTTACCGTTCGTATTCAACCTGGCGTTCGTTTGTGTGATTTGGCAGCAGATGCTCTCACGCACGGCTTGATGTATCCACCTGATCCGGGTGAGAAAACAGGTTCTGTTGGCGGTAAC
>FR895490.1:42235-64303 GCA_000434775.1 Eggerthella sp. CAG:368
GAGCACTAATGCTGGTGGCATGCGTGCTGTTAAGTATGGCACCACCCGTGATTACGTTTTAGCTATGACTACCGTTTTGCCTAATGGTGAAATACTTGATCTCGGGCGTTCCGTTACAAAATCCAGCTCTGGTTACAGCTTGCTTCATCTCATGATTGGTTCTGAGGGAACGTTGGGGGTAATTACTGAGCTCACTATGAAGCTTATTCCTAACCCTCAGGAAGACATAAGCTTTATTCTTCCTTTTGAAGATATCGAAAAAGCAATCAGTGCGGTACCAAAGATTAAGCTAGCAGGACTTGACCCACAGTCTATTGAATTCATGGAACGCGACATCGTTGATTCTTCTGCTGAATACACGGGCAATAAGGTTATTCCAACTGTTGTTAATGGTAAAGAAGCTGGAGCGTATATTTTGGTTACGCTTGATGGCAACGATGAAGATGAAATTTTTCAGCGCGCAGAAACGTTGGCTGAAATTGGTGATGAGCTTGGAGCATATGATACGTTGATGCTTCGTGACGCTGCTGATAAGGCTGCTGTTTGGGCAGCGCGCAGTGCATTTCTTACCGTTATTGAAGCAGAAACCGATCTTCTAGATGAAATGGACGTTGTTGTTCCTGTTGATAGAATTGCTGAGTTCTTAAGCTTTGTGCATGATGTGGGTGTAAAGAATGATGTTCGTATTCGTTCTTTTGGTCATGCAGGCGACGGTAACTTGCATATTTATTGCTGTGGCAACGATATTGAACAGGAAGAGTTCTTGGTTAAATCAAGGATGGTAATGAAGGAGGCATACGCTAAGTGTGCTGATCTTGGTGGTCAGGTTTCTGGCGAGCATGGTATTGGACATGCTAAGAAGCATTATTTGCGTGCTTCGGTTGGAGATACGGCTCATAATATGATGGCGGGCATCAAGCAAGTTTTTGATCCCAATTTCATTCTTAATCCTGGAAAGGTTTGTAGTTAAACAATTCTGAGATATAAAGGATGGATCGCGGTTTAGTAGTTACGGAAACTAAAAACTGGGGTTAAGATATAAAACCGTCCTAAACATATTTTGATAGAGGTGTGGCACAAGCTGCACCTTTTTTATGCCTATAACTCAAAAGCCTTATAACGCGAGAATCCAGACAAAGTAAAAGGGAGGAAGCGAAACGCTTCCTCCCTCCGGAATCTGACCAAGAAAAACCTTGGCTAAAAGCTCTAGTTCGAAAACTAGTCGAGAGCAGTACCTGCAAGCCAGGTCTTGTACTCGATGTGACCGTTGTGGTCTTCAACACCCTTAGCGATGGTGATGCGCTGTACAGTAGGAGCGCCTTCCTCGAGCCACATAGCGCGGCAGTCGCGATAGAGAAGCTCGGTAGGACCATAAGGAGAATCCTCAAAGTAGCCGTCGCCACCGAAGATCTCGAGCATTTCGTCAGATACGAGACGAACAGTGTCGATAGAGAAGAGCTTGCAGATAGCAGCCTTTTCAGAGATGTACTCGCCCATAGGATCTACATCGTAATCATCGCAGAAGTCGATGATGGTACAACGAAGAGCATGGAGCATCATCTGCATGTTAGCAAGCTTCATACGGATAGCCTGGCGCTTGATGATTGGCTTACCGAAGGTAACGCGGTCGCGAGCACGAGCGATAGACATCTCAAACATGCGCTGAGCGATACCAAGGTTAGAAGTAGCGATGTGAACACGGGATACAGCGAGAGAGTGCATAGCAACCTTCATGCCTTCGCCGCGCTGGCCGAGCATAAATTCTGGCTTGATCTCAACGTTGGTGAACTTAAGACCGGTGTGTCCTGAACCACGGCAACCCATCATGTGAGGCATTGGAACAAGCTCGAAGCCAGGGAGGCTCATGTCAACGAAGAATGCGGAGAGACGCTCGTCGCCTTCTTTGTCAGGATCGGTTACGCAGATTACGTAAGAGAACTGTGAGCAGTCGGTGTGGGAGATGAGCCATTTCTCACCATTGAGTACCCAAACACCCTTTTCTTCGTTCCATACTGCAGTGGAGTGCAAGTCAGCACCAGTACCACCAGTCTTCTCAGTAAGAGCGAAGTTGGTGAAGATGGTCTTGTCCTGGAACAAAGGCATGTACTTTGCCTTAACCTCAGGCGTACCGAAGTCGTCGAGGATGCGCCAGTTCAAGTCAGATGCATAGTGCATGTGCATACGCATACCCGAAGGTCCACGAGAGAACTCTTCCTGAACCTGAAGGATTTCCTTCTCATTGAGACCCCATCCACCGTACTCTACAGGGAGAGAGTAACGATAAATGTCGTTGTCAATGTTTGACTGGTAGAACTTCTCTGGGAAAGAGTTGGTTACTTCGATTTCCTTTTGCCACTCAGTGTAAGGACCTTCGACCATGTCGCGTACCTTTTTGAGGTATGCCTTAAACTGCTCGTCGGTGATAGTTGCATTCGGATTCATAAACCCTCCTAATCGGTTTCTGATTGAGGCCATTTGGCCTTCTGACCCTTATGCGGCAGATTCCGGATTTTCCGCTTGTCCAAAATTATCATTTCGTCGTTATGTACTGTCCAATAGGTAATTTCTTTCTGAAATTTCGCTTTTCATAGGTTTGATCTATCAATTGTCTTTTCCCACGCCAGAGACCAATTTATTGATTCTTTACTTATTGATTAAATGAATGATTTAGATGCGTTTATGTGATTGATTGGGAGGTTAAAAATAGGGGTTTTATGTTCATATATATTAGTAATAAGGGGTGGTTTCTCTCTGGTTCCGTATCAATAGAATGAACCTATGAATATCCCCTCAATATCACGAAAATTACCTATTGGACACTTTTCGTTCAGAACCTCAAACTTTTAACCAGCAGAAAGTCCGAATTCTGGCGCAGTGCGTGCTGGAACCGTGTTCGCCGATATATGGGTAGCGGCGAGGAGTAGGAGAAGACTATGGATTTTAGCTTTACCGAAGATCAGGAGCTAATGATCGACAGTATTAAAGAATTTGCTGCGACTTACTTTACTGATGAAGCAGTAAGGGAGATGTACGAAGTACATCATGGAGTTCCTGATGAGATTCAGGACGCATATCGCGACCTCGGTTTTGCTTTCATGGGTTTGCCTGAAGAAGTTGGCGGAATCCCAGCAGATCGTTTTACGCTTGGTATTTTGACCGAAACTCTCTATCGTGCAACGGGCTGCATGACTCCATTTATGACTGGCATGTTGGCTGCTTATGACGTTGCTGAGTTTGGCTCACCAGAGCAGTGCCAGCTCATCGTTGATCACTATGAGAAGTCTGGTCGCAGTTTCGCTGCTATGTGTCTTTCTGAGCCAGGTGCTGGTTCTGACAATATGGGCATGACAACCACTACCAAAAAACAGGCTGATGGTACCTTCATTTTGAGCGGTCAGAAAACTTGGGTAACCAATGGCGCAGTAGTACCTTACTTGGTTGTTATTGCTAAGGATGAAGATCCTGCTCGCGAAAACAAGAGCATGTCTCTTTGGCTTGTTCCTTCTGATACCCCAGGTGTTTCCACTGCTGCTCTTACTAAGCTCGGTCAGCAGACGGTTCCTTTTGTTGACGTATTCTTTGACGATGTTGTTCTCACTGAGGAGAATCGTCTTGGCGGCCAGGGTGAAGGCTGGTTGCTTCTTATGAAGAACTTTGAGTTCGAGCGCTGCCTCGTTGTTGCTCAGGGTCTTGGCCTCGCCGAAGCTGCTCTTGATGATGCAATCGATTACGCTCTTGATCGTGTTGCATTTGGTAAGCCAATTGCTGATAACCCACGCGTACAGGATCTCATCACAGATTCAAAGCGCACCATTCTCTACACTCGCATGATGCTCTACTTATGCCTCTGGATGCTCGACAACGGTATGTCTTGCAACGCTGAGGTTGCAATGCTCAAGTCTGAGTCTACTAAGACTTGCTTGAAGGTTGCTGATAACGCAATCGAGATCTTCGGTGGTCTTGGTTACACCGAAGAAGTTCGCGTTGGTCGTATTTGGAAAGACCTTCGTGGTAACGCTCTCGCTGGTGGTACTTGCGAGGTTATGGACTACATCGCTGGTCGTGCAATTGTTGCTAAATACCGCGCTCGTAAAGGTCAGTAGGTTATAGATACATCGTCTGCGACGTGCGTCACAGACGATGTATTAGTTTTAGTTCAATCTCAAATTTGTAGGTAATACAAACGAGAATAGGAGCAAGAAAGTTATGAAAATTGTTGTTGCTGTAAAGGTGGTTCCAGACGATCAGGACATTTTCGTTTCTGCAGATCGTTCCCTGGACTATTCAAAGGCTAAACCAAAGGTTTCTGAATACGACAAGAATGCAATCGAAGCTGCAGCTCAGTTGGCTGCTGCAAATGATGGCTCTTCTGTTGTTGCTGTTAGCGCTGTTTCTTCTAAGTGCAACGATAACAAGGCTAAGCAGGAGCTTCTCGCTCGTGGCGTTGACGAGCTCTTCTTGGTTGCAGACGACGCTATGGAAACTGCAGATTCCTACGCTACCGCTCAGGTACTTAAGGGTCTCGTAGATGCTAACGCTGCTGATTATGACCTCATCATTTGTGGTGACGGTTCTGCTGACTTCTATGCTGGCCAGGTAAACGTTCAGCTCGCTGCTGCACTCGGTGTTCCAACCATTAATGCTGTCACCTCTATTACTGCTGAGGGCGACAAGGTTGTTGTTGAGCGTACTCTCGACAATGAAGTTGAGGAAATCGAAGTTCCTCTTCCTGCTGTTATCTCTGTTTCTCCTGAAGCTGCTGAGCCTCGCATTCCTGGTATGCGTGACATCCTTGCTGCAAAGAAGAAGCCACAGGCTGTCACCGAGGGCGCTTCTGTTGACGCAAAGGTTGCTATTGAGGACATCAAGGCTCCTGAGCTTGCTCCTCGTAAGATGCAGATCTTCGAAGAGGGCGACATCGACGCATTTGCTGCTGCTGTTGCTGAAGCAATTAAATAAAGAGAAGGCGGTATTAAAGAATGAAAGCATTAGTATTAGCAGAAACTATTGACGGTCAGAAGGCTCTTTGCGCTGGTGCTCGCACTATCGCTGACGAAGTAGCTTTGGCTGTTGTTAAGGGCGCACCTGAGACTGGTGTTGCTGATAAGGCATATGATATTGAGCTTCCTGCAGGTGAGCCTGTAGAGAACGCTGCTGCTGGCGTTAAGGCTGCTTATGACGCTGCTGCTCCAGACGTAGTTTTAGTTGAGCCGACTCCTCGTAACAAGATTCTTGCTGGTCTTTTGGCTGCTCAGCTTGGCACTGCTGTTGTATCTGATATCACTGCTATCGATGGCGATACGGTAACCACTATGTATTTCGGTGGTTTGGCAGAGAGCAAGCAGAAGACATCTGCTGCAAAGATCTATACCGTTGCTGCTACTTGCTTTGATGCTGCAGAGGCTACTGGCTCTGATGCAGTTGAGGCTATCGCTTATACTGCACCAGCTAAGCCACTCGTACTCCGTGGTACCAAAGAAGTCCCTGCTCAGGGTGCAGACCTCACCAAGTGCGATGTTGTTGTTGGCGCTGGTCGTGGCTTTGCCGAGGAAGCTGACCTTCAGATGGCTCGTGACTTGGCAGCTAAGGTTAACGGTGAAGTAGGATGCTCTCGTCCTCTCGCAGAGAATGTAACTTGGATGCCTCGCAATCTCTACATTGGCGTTTCTGGTCTTCAGCTTGCTCCTAAGGCATACATCGCTTTGGGTATCTCTGGTCAGATGCAGCACATGGTTGGTGTTACCGGTGCAGACACTGTTATCGCTGTTAATAAGGATGCAAATGCTCCTATCTTTAAGCAGTGCGACTACGGTATCGTTGGTGACATCTACAAGGTTATCCCTGCTTTGATCGAGAAGCTGTAAATTTTTTTAATTAGAGCGCAGTGTCTAACTGCGCTCTCTTTTTAGTAACTCTCTGAAAGGAAAAGCATGTCTGATTTTGACGCGATTGTTGTTGGTGGTGGCTTAGCGGGTTCCGTTGCAGCTTACACCTTAGCGTCTGCCGAAAAGTCAGTTCTTGTTGTCGAGCGCGGTAATTACTGTGGCGCAAAGAACATGACAGGTGGTCGTATTTACACCCATTCGCTCGCAAAGATTTTCCCTGATTACCAGGATGCTCCTTTGCAGCGTAAGGTAACCCATGAGCGTATTTCTCTCATGTCTCCTGACTCTAATTTCACGATTGACTATTCTGCACGTGAACTTGAGCAGGCTGGCAAAGAGTCTTACACCGTTTTGCGTGGTCCTTTTGATCAGTGGCTTGCTGAGAAAGCAGAAGACGCTGGGGCAGAGTATATCTGCGGTATTGCTGTAGAAGATCTCATGATTGAAAACGGCAAAGTATGTGGCGTTATTGCTGGCGAAGATGAAATTACTGCTGATGTGGTAATTCTTGCTGATGGCGTTAATTCGCTCCTCACTTCTAAAGCAGGTCTTTCCAAGAAGGCTCCAGCAATTCATCAAGTTGCTGTTGGTGCTAAAGAGACCATTGAACTTCCTGCTGATGTAATCGAGAGCCGCTTCTTGTGCAATCCTGGAGAAGGCGCTTCTTGGCTTTTCGCTGGTGACTGCTCTAACGGTATCATTGGTGGTGCTTTTGTTTACGCAAACGAAGAATCAGTTTCTGTTGGTATCGTTGCTACTATGAGCGAAGTTCTCAAGCAAGACATTCCTGTTTATCAGATGCTTGAAAACTTCAAGAATCGCCCAGAGATCAAACCTTTGATCGCAGGCGGGAAGCTTGTTGAGTATTCAGGTCATGTTGTTCCTGAAGGCGGTATTCACATGATGCCAGAAATCATCGGTGACGGTGTTTTGGTGGCTGGAGATGCTGCTATGCTCTGTATGAACCTTGGTTATACGGTTCGTGGTATGGATTTGGCTGTTGAATCTGGTTCTATTGCTGCTAAGGCTGCTATCAAGGCACTTGATGCAGGAGATACCTCTAAGGCTGGTCTTGGTGTTTACAAGAGCATGCTCGATAACTCCTTCATTATGCGTGATATGAACATGTACGCTGAAGCACCTGAATTCCTTGAGAATTGCCCTGGTATGTTCCGTGGTTATCCTGAAATGATCCGCGACATTATGACTCCACTCTTTATGGTTGATGGCGAGCCTCGCCAGCATGTTATGAAGCTTGCAATGCCTCAGGTTAAAAAGCAGGGTCTGTTTAAACTCGGCAAGGTGGCTATGAAGGGAGTGAAAGTTCTATGATCGATATTACGGTTAATGTTGACGAGAAACTTTCTATCAATAAGTTCAACGTTGATGAAGAGTGTCCACACATTGTTATCAAGGAGGGCGTTAAGGCATCTGATCCTGAGTTTTTGAAACTTGTTAAGTGCTGTCCAGCTGCTCTTTACAAGATTCCAGCAGAAGGTGACGAGCCAATCTTTGATTACGCTGGTTGTTTAGAGTGCGGTACCTGCCGAATGATTTGCGGTGAGACCATTCTTGAGAAGTGGGAGTATCCACAGCCAACCATGGGTGTTGAGTACCGATTCGGCTAGGATTTCTTATTCTTCTTGATTAAAAGACATACTTTTGTTGTAAACGAACCCGTTCAGCGCGGGTTCGTTAATTTTTTTCGATAGATAACTCTTTTATCCATTGATTTACGCTATAATTCCAACCGATTACTATATTGAGCTGGAGTGATGGAATGAATCTTTCGCAGTTATATTATTTTCGCAAATTAGCTGAGCTACAGCACTATACCCGTTCGGCTAAGGAATTGTTTATTACTCAACCAACTCTTTCTGGCTCTATTTCCTCTTTGGAGCAGGAGTTGGGAGTCTCGCTGTTTCAGAAAACAGGTCGTAACGTTGAACTCACAAAATACGGTGCTGAGTTTTTAGTTTATGTTAATGCGGCTCTTGAGCAGCTCGATAAAGGTGTTGCTATTATGAAGGGCTATTCTGGTGAAAGTGATGGCGGAACTATTGATCTTGGTTGCATTATTACGGTACAGACTGATTACATTCCTCAGTTGTTGAATATGTATCGTCAAGATAGTGACCATGAATACGAATTCAATATCAGCCAAAAACCATCCCAGGTATTACTTGAAAATCTTGTTAAAGGGGAAAATGACGTTATTTTCTGTGCTAAAGATGATATTTCTAGCGACATTACCTATGTCCCTGTAGTCGCTCAGGAGTTTATTGTTGCGATGAGTGAAAGATCTCCTTTAGCTCAGAAAGACTACATTCTTCCTGAAGACTTGTTAGGAAGTAACCTTATTTCATATCGTGAGCAAATTCCTTTGGGCAAGTCTGTTAAGTCGCTTCTGGATAGTCTTGGCGTTGATAACGTTAAGTATTCATTTGATGATGAATCTATCCTTGCAGGTTTCGCGGTTAATGGCGTTGATGTTGCTTTGATGATTGATACGTTCTTCTTGCGCAATGTTGAAGGAATGGTACTTAAACCTTTTTACAATAACGAAGTCGAAAAGAAGAAGTTCTATCACTGTATTTATATGGCCTATAGCAATAAACGCTATCACCCTTATTGTGTCGATCATTTCATTGAGTATGTTACAGAGCATCAACTTGACAAAAATGATCAATCGATGATTTTCTTTGATTAACGTTTTTCTATACGAGTGTTGTGGACACAGCTTTCCCAAGGAATGGGGGAAAGCTGTTTTCTTTTGTTTGCAACCTTGCATTTACGAGGATTTTTAATAAGAGCATTAAACTTGCTATACAATTAATCGTCATGATTATTCAACTAGAACATATTTCAAAATCATTCGGTTCGCGCGTGCTGTTCTCGGATGTATCATTTAAGCTTGAAACCCACGATCGTCTTGCTTTGGTTGGACCAAATGGTGCGGGAAAAACAACGCTTTTAAACATTATCTCTGGTGAAGAAGATGCTGATCAAGGTCGAATTCTTCTTGCGAAGGGGTGTCAAATTGGATACTTGGAACAGGAAGCAATCGAAATGGGCGAAGCTCCTATTTTCGAAGAAGTTCTTTCGGCTCAAGAGGAGATTTGCAGGCAAGAGGAACGGGTAAAAACGCTTGAAGCAGCATTAGGCTCCAACCCAACCGATGAGCAATTACATGCCTACGGAAAAGCCCGTGATTTGTATGAATCTATGGGGGGCTATTCGCTTGAGGCACGTGTCCGTGCAGTCTTGTTTGGCCTTGGCTTTGGTGAAGATGATATGACGCGTCTGACAACGGAGTTTTCGGGTGGTTGGCAGATGCGCATTGCCCTTGCTAAGTTGCTTACACGAAACCCCGAAGTGCTTTTATTGGACGAACCTACCAATCATCTTGATCTTGAAAGCGTTAAGTGGCTCGAGGGGTTCTTGCGAAGCTACCAGGGCAGTGTGATTGTAGTAAGTCACGACCGTGCATTCTTGGACAATATGGTCGATCGTGTGGCGGAAATCGACAATGAAATAGTTAAGCTGTATAAGGGGAATTATTCCGCCTATCTAAAGCAGCGTGAAGAATATCTTGCCCTTCTCCGTGAGCGTGCGGCCAAGCAGGCCGAGGAAATTGCACACATGGAAGCGTTTATCGAACGGTTCCGTTACAAGGCAACTAAGGCCAAGCAGGTTCAGGATCGAGTTAGAAAGCTTGAGAAAATTGAGCGCATTAAGATTCCTGAAGAAAAGAAAAAAGTCCATTTTAACTTTCAGCAGCCTCCACGTACGGGTGATTTGGTTGTGAATGTTGAAGGTGTTAAAAAAGCTTTTGGATCAAAAACGGTATACGACAGATTGGATCTTTCATTTTATCGCGGTGAAAAAATCGCGCTCGTGGGACCTAATGGAGCGGGTAAATCTACCCTTCTTAAAATGGTTGCAGGGGTACTTTCGCCTGATGAAGGAACTATTTCTTATGGTACGAAAGTGAGCAAAACCTATTTTGCTCAGCATCAGCTTGAGGAGCTCAATCCTTCCAATACGGTTTTTGAAGAGCTTGATGGCGTCGCTCCTGGTTGGAGTATTTCCCAGGTAAGAACCCTGTTGGGGTCGTTTCTTTTCAGTGCCGATGACGTGGATAAGAAAGTGTCGGTGCTTTCGGGTGGAGAAAAATGCCGCCTTGCATTAGCAAAGATGCTCGTTGCTCCAAGACCTCTTCTGTGTTTGGACGAGCCAACGAACCATCTCGATATTGCCAGTGCTGATATTCTTGAGCAGGCTCTTTCGCAATTTGAAGGTACGATTGTATTTATCACTCATGATCGTCATCTTATCAAATCTGTCGCTGACCGTATCATCGAAATAAAGCCTGGTTCTGTGAAATCATATGAGGGTGACTACGATTACTATCTCTTTAAAAGCGAGCAGCTTGCTTTTGAGGAAGCATTGGAAAAAGAGGCTGCAGATAAAAAGAAAAGCCAGAGAGCAGTTGAAGTTTCACCTAAAGAAAAAGCACGCACGAAACCGTCTTCCGGTTCAGCTCCTAAAACTAAAGAGCAAAAACGTCGTGAAGCTCAGGCAAGAAACCGTGTCTATGCTGCCTTAAAAAAACAACGCAAGCGCGTACAAGAGCTTGAAGTTCTTATCGAAAAAGAAACAGCGCGAATGGATGAAATCTTAGCGTTACTTGCCGATCCAAGTTTTTACACCAATGAGGACGCATCGAGTGATGTGATTGCTGAGCACGCAGAACTAAAAAAAACGCTATCTGCACACGAAGAGGAATGGATGCTTCTTTCGGAAGAGATCGAGGAAGAAATTCGCAAGCAACAAGAAGAAGCCACGCGGTAGAGAAGTGTAGTGAGGATAGCAGATGACTGAACTAAAGGATGCTACTAACATTCAAGACGTGAAGAATGAAGGATTGTCCTTACATGTGGTGCTATTTGAGCCTGAAATTCCACAAAATGCAGGAAACATTGCTCGTACGTGCGCCTGCTGTGGGGCAACGCTTCATCTTGTTGAGCCTATGGGATTTCGTCTTACGCAGAAAAACCTTACACGTGCTGGACTTGATTATTGGGATAAGGTTGATATTGTTCGCCATTCTTGTACGAGTGCATTTTTGGAAGAATATGGCCATAGGAAACTGTTGTTTTTTACGGGACAGACCAACAATAATTTCTACGATCAAGAGATATCCGGAGAAGTGTTTTTGATTTTTGGCCGGGAAAGCCGCGGTATTGATCCTGAAATTCTCGAAAAATTTCCTGAACAGTGTGTGAGAATTCCAATGAAGGAGTCGTTGCGTTCGCTCAATTTGTCCAATTCGGTAGCAATTGGGGTTTATGAGGCATTGCGGCAAAATTCTTTTGCAAATCTGGTGTAATAAGAAGTGAATAAAAGTATTGTTAAGCCTTCTCGGTTAGGTTTGAATCTATGAGTTCTTATCAAATAATACTGATTGCTTGTAGCGTGTTGGCGTTTATTCCTGCCATTATTTTGCATGAGGTTGCTCATGGTTACGTTGCTTATAAATTGGGTGACTCCACTGCAAAAAATCAGGGAAGGCTTAGTCTTAACCCCCTTAAACACGTTGATCCTTTTGGAACGGTGATTTTGCCGGCAATTCTTATTCTTTCCGGAGGTCCAGTGTTTGGATATGCGAAGCCCGTTCCCTATAATCCGAACAATTTCAAGAATAAAAAAACAGGAGATTTGCTGGTGGGGCTTGCTGGACCCTGCGCTAATTTGCTTATGGCGTTGCTGGGTGCCTTACTACTCTATGTTATGGGGTTGTTTCTAGGTCCATTGACAAGTGTAGGTGATGGCGTAACTTTTATCGTCTCTTGCATCTATGCAGCCTTTCTTCCTGTGTTCATTATGGTCAATTTGTACCTGATGTTTTTTAATCTGTTACCCATTCCGCCTCTTGACGGTTCATCAATTATTGGCTTTTTGCTGCCTTCAAAGTATCTTCCGCAGTATTACAAGGTTCAACAGTATGCGCTCCCTATATTTTTGGTTGTGATATTTGCTTTGCCGTATTTCTTCCACGTGGATATTATTGGATGGTATTTGAACGTTACTGCCGGTAACCTCGCATCACTTTTGATGTAGGGTTGGCATGAAAGAAGTACTCTATGTCATACCGTGTTCGCATAGAAAGCTTTGAGGGTCCGTTCGACCTGTTGCTCTATTTGGTTAACAGGCAAAAGGTTGATATTGGTTCAATCTCCATTACAGAAATCACCGATCAGTATTTAGCTGAAGTCCAGCGCATGAGTAGGGTTGATCTTGATGTAGCAAGTGACTTTTTATTGGTTGCTGCAACATTGCTCGAGATCAAGGCTGCAAGTCTTATTCCCTCAGAAAATGAGGAAGAGGTACAGGAATACGAAGATCTTTCTCCTTACGAAATGCGCGATATGCTTGTGGCTCACTTGTTTGAGTACAAAAAGTTTAAGAACGCGGCAAGCGCATTGCAGATGCGTTACGAGGCAGAAGGTCGGATGCATGTACGCACCTTTGGCCCTGATCGCTCTTTTTTGAAAGTCATGCCTGATTATCTCAAGAATGTAACGCTTGAAAAACTCGGTGCAATTTGCGCAAGCATTTTTTCTCGTCAGGATGTTTTTCTTCTTGAGTCAGAGCATATTGCAGCACGGGTAATCCCCGTTGAAGAGCAAATTGAAATGCTCTATACCCGCGTAAAAAAAGAAAAGCGCGTACGGTTTTCGGATGTTGTGAGTGCGGGTGATTCATCTGCGGTAATTGTAGTCACCTTCTTGGCAACGCTCGAGTTGTATAAACGTTCAATGGTGTCATTGAGCCAAGATGAGTTGTTTGGCGATATTGTTATAACGTTTCTTGAGGGTTCCCCTGAGTTGATTATCCATAATGAAACCTTTGATTCGGTTGAAGAATAGGTAAGGAAATGAATAACACCGACAATCTTGATAAGTTAAACACGGTGCATGAAGCAGGAATTGATGAAGCTGCGGTCAGCGACGGGGCAGCTGTTCAAGGGCTCGGCTTTAGTGATACCGAGATCAAAGGGGCAATTGAGGCATTGCTCTTTGTAACCGATGAGCCTGTGAATATTCTTACGCTTGCTGATGCTATTCAGATTGATCCTCGTAAAGTTGAAGAAGCTCTTGTTTCATTACAAGATGAACTTCTTCATGCAAATCGAGGTATACAGCTGAGGGAAGTTGCAGGCGGATGGCGTTTGGTCACTCATCCGGTTTATCACGAACTTATCGAACGTTATGTTACTTCGTGGGATACGCGAAAACTCAGCCAAGCTGCCTTGGAAACTTTGGCCATTGTTGCCTATTGCCAGCCTGTTACCCGCAATGAGATTTCTTCAATCAGAGGCGTTAGCTCAGATAGCTCAGTTAACTCCTTGTTAGAAAAAGGCCTTTTGAGAGAAGCGGGAGTGCAAGATAGTCCTGGAAATCCCGCACTCTACGGAACCAGTAAGGCTTTTTTGGAAAAATTTGGACTAAAGAATGTTTCAGAACTGCCTCCCCTAGAAGGCTTCGCGCCAGATGATGAAACCAAGGCGCTCATTGCTGAGCGCTTGCGCGTTGTTCGAATTACCGAAGACGAGGTACCTATGCCTTCTGAGGGCGCTACTGCATCTCTTGCATCATCAGCTCATGGTGTTTCTTTCGAAGAGGGCTCTGAAGAGAGCGAGCGTCTTGCCCAAAATGCCATGCATACCATGTTCAATGATGCTCTTGCTTCTACGGCAGGAGTGGTGGACAAAATCAACTTTGACGAGTTAGTTTTTGAGGAAGACTAACCATGGACTATCCCCAGGAATCCATGCGTTTACAAAAATATCTTGCACGCGCAGGGGTAGCGAGTAGACGCGCCTGTGAAGCTATTATTTTGGCGGGAAGAGTGTCGGTCAACGGAGCTGTAGTAACGGAGCTCGGCACAAAGGTCGTTCCCGAACGTGATACTGTTGAAGTTGATGGTAAGGTAGTTTTGCTTGGTGATTCTCAGGTTATTCTTATGCTCAACAAGCCGAAAGGGTATCTCACCTCTATGAGTGATCCTTTTTCCCGCGCTTGCGTTTCTGATCTTATTCCCACCGATAGGTATCCGGGTATTTTTCCTGTTGGAAGGCTTGACTGTAACACCACGGGGCTTTTGCTTTTCACTACCGATGGTGAATTGGGAAATAAGCTTTTGCATCCTCGTGAGCATGTGGATAAAACCTATCATGCCTTAGTTGCTGGTCATGTAAGCTCTGATGCTCTTCGCCAACTGGAGTCGGGCGTTGTGTTGGAAGATGGAATTACGAGTCCTGCTAAGGCTGAAGTGATCAAGAAAACGAAAAAGAATACGTGGCTTTCTCTTACTATTCATGAGGGTCGTAAGCGGCAGGTTCGTCGTATGTGTGATGCGGTAGGGTTTCCAGTAAAAGAACTACAGCGTGTTTCCTTTGGTCCGCTTTCTTTGGGGGACTTAAAACAGGGTTTCTATCGGGAACTTACCGCTGTGGAATGCCGTGAGCTTTGCGGCGATGAGTAAGTATCATAATAAGCTAGAATAAAGGTAATGCCTGAAAGGTTTTCAGGTGGTTTATGTTGGCGATCTGTATAAAAAGGGACAGTATTTATGAGTACGAGATTTACTTCAGTTGTGGTTATTGGGCTTGGTTTGATTGGTGCTTCATTTGCAGGAGCCTATCATCGTGCCTATCCCGATGCCCATATAACAGGAGTGGATACTTCCTCTGAATCGCTCGAAGAAGGGTTGCGCCGTAAGTGGATTCAGGAAGCGGTACTTGCAGATGATAAAAAAATGTTTGAAGCAATTAAGCATGCTGATCTCATTATGATTTCAACGCCTGTTTCTGCGATAGCTCAGTATTTTAAGGTTATCGCTGATGCTGACTACAAAGGAATTGTTACCGACACCTGCTCAACAAAAGCCATCATTTCAAAACAGGCACAAGAAATTCTTACTTACCCTAATAATTACATCCCAGGGCATCCTATGGCGGGGTCCGAAAAGAGCGGCATTGAAGGTTCAAGCGAAGATTTGTTTCAAGGTGCACACTGGGTATTGTGTCCTGACGAAAACACTCCTGCAGAGCACTTTGCCGCATTGCACGACATGCTCACGCACTTAGGAGCACGTGTTGTATCGCTTTCACGTGAATCCCACGATGAGGCTGTTGCCATTGTGAGTCATGTTCCTCATTTCGTTGCTTCTTCCTTGGTGGAACTTGCTGTTCGTCATGCGGGAGACCAAGAAGCACTTTTTAGGTTAGCGGCTGGTGGATTTAAAGATTCCACGCGCATTGCGGCGGGTTCTCCAGCACTTTGGACAGGAATTGCTTTTGATAATGCTACTGCCATTACGGAAGGGCTTGAGGAAGTTCAGGCTATTTTGGCTGAGTTCTCCTCTGCGCTTGCCAAGCAGGATAAACAACAATTCATTCAGTTGTTAGATAGGGCAGCTAAAGCTCGTCGTTCTTTGCCTGCAAAATGGGTTCCCAATACTGAAGACTTGCTTGAGGTGCGTATACCTCTTACTGATCGCAAAGGAATTATTGCCGAGGTTACTACCATTGCAAGTCAGGTTGGATGCAATATTCAGTCAATCGATATCGACCATATCACATCATCAAGTGCTGTTTTGAGTATGGTTTTGACTGATGAGGGTGATATCGGAAAACTCTCAACATCGTTACTTAAGGCAGGATTTAGCATCTCGTTTAATCCTCTTTTTTCAAAGGAGACTAATCATGGATAAAGCCAACACTTCCCGTATTAATCCTCTTGGAGGCGCGCTTGACGGTGCCACAACCGTACCAGGAGATAAGTCTATTTCGCACCGCGCTGTTTTGTTTTCCGCTATGGCGCAAGGCACTTCTCGTCTTACTGGCGTGCTCGATTCTGCCGATGTACGTGCTTCAATCGCTGCGGTAAAAGCTCTTGGAGCAGAGGTTTCTATGGAACGCCAAATTGACGGATCTCTTGCTGGTGGTATAACAGGATGGGGTGAAAAAGGCCCAAAGCAACCTGAAGCACCTATCGATTGTGCCAATTCAGGTACTACCGCACGCTTACTGATGGGCATTTTGGCTCCTTGGGATATTCGTGTTGAAATAACGGGTGATGAGTCATTGATTAAACGTCCCATGAGGCGCATTATTGCTCCTTTAATGAAGATGGGCGTTCGCTTTGAGCCTGACGCGAAAGAGAATCTTCCTATAACAGAAATTGGTAATCCTTCTCTTAAAGCCATAACCTACGATTCCCCTATGGCTTCCGCTCAACTTAAAACAGCGGTGTTGCTTGCTGGTCTTTTTGCAAAGGGAACAACGACCATCAATGAGCCTGCTATTTCGCGCAACCACACCGAACTTATGCTTCCTGAATATGGGGTAGAAGTTGGTTCGGCGTTTCGTCGTGCAAGTGTGGAAGGTCCCGTTGTTCTGAAGGCATCCGAAGTTAATGTTCCGGGCGATCCTTCTTCTGCAGCATTTCTTATTTGTGCTGCGCTTTTGAAGAAAGGCAGCTCTGTTCAGATTGAAAACGTGAGCCTAAATCCTGGTCGCGTTGGCTTTATTCGTACGCTTGAGCGTATGGGAGCTTCCGTTGAAGTGCGCCATATAGGAACTGAAGGAAAAGAGCCTTACGGTGTTATAGAGGCTGCTTATACTGATTCTCTTGTTGGGTGTGAAATTCCCAGTCAGCATATTGCAAGTGAAATTGACGAAATCCCTGTTTTGTCGCTAGTTGCTGCCTTTGCATCTGGTGTTACGGTATTTAGGCAGGTAAGCGAACTTACTAAGAAAGAGTCTAATAGGCTTGAAGCAATCATTGAGGGTCTTTCTTTGCTTGGTGTTAATGCTTGGACAGAAAATGACGACCTTTTTATTGAAGGACAGCCTGATTTGGTTGTTCCTGAAGGCTTGGTTTTTGACTCCCGAAAAGATCACCGCCTTGCTATGACATGGGCATTGGTTGGCTTGTGCAAGGATTGTCCTGTTGATGTCGTTAACTTTGACTCGGTGAAGGTAAGTTTCCCTCAGTTCCTTGCAAGTCTTGAAAAGCTTGCCCAGTAATTCGATGGTTCGGTAGAAAACGAGACGAAAGATTCTTCATGATTATTGCGATTGATGGTCCTTCTGGGGCGGGAAAATCCACTATTGCAAAAGCGGTGGCAAAAAAAATAGGGTTTTCATGTTTGGATACGGGAGCAATGTATAGAGCTGTTGCCTATCGTGCTCTAAAAGATGGTGTTGCGCTTGATGATGCTGAACGCTTAGGGGCACTCGCTCAAGATCACATAATTTCGTTCGGTCATGACGTGGGGGATCCTGTTCCTCGTAAGGTGTATATTGATGGGGAAGACATCACTGATCTCATCAGAACAGCCGAAATAGACAAGGCGGTTTCTCCTGTGTCGGCAACTTCTCAGGTTCGTGAAGCCCTAGTTATGCAGCAACAAACAATTGGAGCTCAGGGTAATTACGTTGTCGAAGGGCGAGATATCGGAACGGTCGTTTTTCCTGAAGCTGAACTGAAAATCTTCCTTACGGCTTCACCCGAAGAACGTGCTCACAGAAGGGTTCGTCAAAACGTTGATCGCGGCATTGGGTCAATTAACTACGAAGAGGTTTTGGCTGATATCATCAGGCGTGATGAGATTGATTCCAATCGCACAACTTCTCCTTTGAAGCCAGCAGAAGATTCAATTCATATTGATTCAACAAATGAGTATATTGAAGCAATTATTGAAAAGATAATCACACTCGCTAAGGCAAGGATGTCATAGTATGGCTCAAAAACAGGGCTTTGAACGTTTCTGGGATATGTCGTTTGGAGGCAATGATACTTCAAATGACATACCGCGCGGTTTCGCTGTTTTCCTAGCGGGGCTCGTGCAGGCTCTCTGCAAGATTCTGTTTAGAATCAGCGTAAAAAACCAAGAAATCATCAGTGCGTTTAAAGGTAAAGAGCGTGGAGCGGTTATTGTTGCGCCTCATGCTTCTTATCTTGATGTCGCCATCATGTTTTTATCGGTGCGCCCAACCAAACAATGGGTTCGTTTAATCGGGCGCGATACTCTTTTTAAGGGTATATTGGGGTGGATTCTTTCTCGCGTGGGAGCGTTTCCTATCAAACGCGATACCGCTGACAGAACCGCTATTAAACGTGCAACGAAAATGCTCAAGAACGGTGAGCTTATTGGGGTGTTTCCCGAAGGAACACGTCGTGGAAAAGGGAGCAAAACCCCCGACATCCATGGTGGTGCCGCTTTAATTGCTCGAATGGGAAAGGCTCCTCTTGTTCCCTTAGGGCTAAAAAATCTTGAGTTGGTAAAACAAAAGGGTAAGCGGGTGCGTTTTCCTCGTATCACGGCCGTGTTTGGTGAGCCAATTTCTGTTGATGCCTTCAATTTTTTTCCAAAGGACGAACGCCTTGATGCTTGTATGTGGTATGTGCTTCGTGAATCTTTTGCTTTAAGTCACGATATTTCAGCTGAAGAAGTTGATATGGTGACACTGTTCCCTGAGTCAAAAGATTACACGGATGTTTTTTGTGACCATACAATTGAACGCGTGAATATGAATGAACTTAAAGAGTATTCCAAAGGGTAGGCGCAATGGGAAACCTAACAGTAAAACGAGCTAAACACGCCGGAGCTTGCTATGGTGTGCAGCGTGCTTTAGATATGACTTACAATGTTGCCCATGAGGGAGGAAGAGTTTGGACGCTTGGTCCACTTATTCATAATCCTCGTGTGGTAAGTGAGTTAGAAGAGGAGGGTATTATTGCTGCTAATTCCGTTGATGATATTACGGAAGGATCGGTGGTAATTCGTTCTCACGGGGTAATTCCTGAAACTATCGAAGAGCTTAAGCGCCGTGGGTATAGTGTGGTAGATGCAACGTGCCCTCATGTCATGAGAGCACAGCAGGCAGCGGCAAAGCTTGCGCGCGAAGGTTACTATGTGCTTGTTATCGGCGAAGCAGGACATCCTGAGGTTGAAGGAATTTCTGCTCATGCGAGAGCCGCTGGTGGGGAGTGTGCCATTGTAGGAACTCCTGGTGATATTCCCGTTCAGCTTCCTGAACGCGTTGGTGTTGTTGTGCAAACGACGCAATCAAGAAAAGCGCTCAATGCGGTGCTTGGTGCTCTAGAGGAGCGGGGGATAGAGCCACTCGTTAAAGATACAATTTGTTTTGCGACAACCCAGCGTCAAGAAGCAGCGGTTCAGCTTGCGCAAGATGCTCAGGTGATGATTGTTATTGGGGGAAGAAACTCTTCCAATACCACACGCTTGTTTGAACTTTGCGAGCAGCACTGCGCTCATGCGTATCACATTGAAACAGTTGGGGAAATTGATCCTTCATGGTTTGAAAAGGGCATGATAGTAGGGGTGAGCGCAGGTGCTTCTACTCCTGAAAATCAAATTGATGCAGTTGTTTCGTTTTTGGAGTCCCTGTAAGAAGATCGATGAAAACCCGTGGTATTCTGGCTTTAATCGTTAAGTATATATAACAAGGAATGGTTGTATGGCTTTACCTATAGTTGCTGTTGTGGGGCGTCCAAATGTGGGAAAATCTACATTTGTTAACCGCATTGCAGAAAATAATGAGGCAATCGTCCATGAGATGCGTGGTGTCACGCGCGATCGCTCGTATCATGAGGCTGATTGGAATGGTCGCGCTTTTACCCTGATTGATACGGGCGGTATCGAAATGGGTACCGATGACGCATTTCAGGGTTCCATTCGAGCTCAAGCTATTCTTGCCACTGATGAGGCCGATGTCATTGTTTTTTTGGTCGATGGTCGAGCTGGAATCAATGCTGACGATGAAGCGGTAGCAAGAATTTTGCGTAAAACCAAAAAGCCTGTTTTACTGGTTGTCAATAAGCTTGATAATCCCAAAGATAATAATGCCATGTGGGAATTTATGCAGCTCGGACTTGGTGAACCGTGGCCTGTTTCTTCTTTGCACGGTACGGGTACGGGCGATCTTCTTGATGAAGTAGTTGGCTATTTTCCTGATGAAATATCAGAAGAAGAAGCTGATCTTGGAGCTATCAACGTTGCTATTATTGGTCGTCCTAATGCGGGTAAATCTTCGCTTACCAATAAGCTAACCAATAACGATCGTTCTATTGTTTCTGATGTTGCGGGTACCACACGTGATGCCATCGATACTACTATCTGTCACGAAGGTACGTATTACACTATCGTCGATACTGCCGGTCTACGTCGCAAGAGTGTTATTGATGAAGATGTTGAATACTATGGCTTTGTTCGCGCAATGCGCGCGATTGATCGTGCCGAAGTGGTTCTTCTGGTGATTGACTCCACGCTTGGCTTAACTGACCAAGATCAGCGTGTTGCTGGCATGGCGGCTGAACGTGGTTGTGCGATGGTTATCATTTTGAATAAGTGGGATCTTGTTGAAGGTCCTGATAAAAAGGCAGAGATTCGAGAGCGTATTGAAGACAGGCTTACCTATGTTGGATATGCTCCAGTAATTGCCATTTCCGCGCTTTCCGGAAAAAACGTTCATCGTATTTGGAATGCGATTGATCAGGCGTATGCTAATTATTGTTGCAGTATTTCTACCAGCAAACTTAATAATTGGTTACAGGAAATTCGTGATTTTGGTCACACTATTTCTAAGGGTAAGAAAATCCTGAAGATGAAGTATGTAACGCAAACATCCACGATGCCTCCGCAGTTTACCTTCTTCTGCAATCATCCCGATATTATCGAACCATCGTTTGAGCGGTATCTCGAAAATCGCTTACGCTCCCATTTCGATTTAACGGGAACACCTATCCGTTTAAAGTTCAAGCGAAAGGACTAATCTAACATGGCACTGGCGCCTGCCCTTATTCTTCTTTTTCTCGTGACGTTTTTATTGGGCTCTGTTCCGTGGGGTTTGGTTATATCCCGTGTGGTTTTCCATAAAGATATTCGCAAAGAAGGATCGGGAAACATTGGAACTACTAACGCGATGCGCTCTTTGGGTAAAGTGGGGGGTGTAAGTGTGTTTGTTCTTGATTTTGGTAAAGGTGTACTCTCGGGATTTCTCGCTACCGTTTGCTCTACGTATGTTCTTGTTGATGTAACTGATGTTCTTGCGGGAATTTGTCTTGCAATTTCATTTATGGGCTGTACGCTCGGTCACATTTACTCTCCTTGGCTTAAATTTCATGGAGGAAAGGGCATTGCGGTTGCGGTGGGTGCCCTGTTTTTCATGTACGGAATTCCAGGGGCAGTCATTGAGCTCGGGCTTTTTGCCATTCTGGTTGTTGTCACGCGTTATGTTTCGGTCGGTTCTATTGCGGCAGCTCTTTTGTGCCCATTTCTCTCGCTTTATTTTTACAGCGGAAATTGGGTGGCAATTGTAATAATCACCTTCACCGCCCTTAATGTTGTGTTTGCTCATCGTGAAAATATTTCACGTCTGCTCAATCATTGTGAAAACAAAATTGGTTCCAAGAAGGAGAAAGCGTCATGAAAGTAGCAGTGGTAGGTGCTGGTTCGTGGGGTACTGCTCTTGCTCAGAATCTTGCTCTTGCTGGTAACGAAGTTGTTATGTGGGCGCGCAAGAAAGAAGTCGCTCAAACGATAACGCAGAAACATTTCAATCCGCGCTATCTCAGTAACGTCGAGTTATCTCACTCCATTTCTGCAACTGATTGCTTAGCGGAATGCATGCAGGGCGTTCAGGCTGTTGTTATCGTTGTTCCTTCCCGATTGGTTCGTCAATTTGCCGGCGACTTAAAGCCATATCTTTGTGACGAGATACCTATCGTTATTTGTTCTAAGGGTGTTGAAGAGAATACAGGTCTTTTACCGCTTGAAGTTTTTTCTGAGGTAGTGGGTTCTGTTGAAAGGTTAGCCGCGCTCTCTGGTCCTAACCATGCCGAAGAGGTCATCCTTGGTCTTCCTGCTGCAACGGTTATAGNNNNCTGCAACGGTTATAGCATCGCTTTCACAAAAAACCGCCGAGTTTTTTAGGGATTTGTTTTCTACTCCCTATTTTCGTTGTTACGTTTCAGATGATTATGTGGGCGTTGAACTATGCGCCGCTTTCAAGAATGTTATCGCTATCGCTGTTGGAGCAGCGTACGGCATCGGATATGGTGACAACACGGCTGCTATGATTATGACG